>DAIOGT010000077.1:0-20678 GCA_036745095.1 Pyrinomonadaceae bacterium | reverse complement strand
ATGCGTTGGACCGCCAGTTCGTCTTTGAACTCAGTCAGCTTCCACCCGTCAGCGTATCGTTGCATCGTCAGTTCGGTCATAAGCTTGCCCCGCGGCAACAATACTTTGGCTTTGTCGCCCTCAGTCGTGACAGTCAGCAAGGGCGGCACGTTTAAAAGTAGATAGATGAACGAGCGTCCGTGAGGCGCCAAGCCGTTAAACGCAATCTCGGCTGCAACTTCATTCCGAATCGTCTCCTTAAGAGACGGTAACAGCGTAGACACGCGTTCATCGATCTGCTGCTGTATCGAACTGTTGAGCGCGTAACCATATCGCGCAGCGGCTTTCTGGCTGACGTTCGCCACCATGTTTTTGACGATCTCGTCCTCGTCGATGTGCTTTTGAAAGTCTGCCACATCGTGCCGTGCGGCTGCGTCGACCAGCAGAACGACCGCGTAGGCAGGCATTGCTTGATAGTTCCGCAACCAGAGAAATGCTTCCGTTGCGGCCACGCCGACAACCAGTAAAAGCAGCAACGCGACGATCCCGAGCACACGCGGCCAGCGCCGGCGTTTTCGCGCAGGTTTTTCAGGTGTGGCCTGCGGCGCGTCCAGATTAATTACGATCCGCTGACGCATCGATCGTCTCCACGCGTGTGTTTAGTCGTCCCTTTGCGAGGCGAACACTTACAGCGTCACCCGGCGCCATCGCTGCCGCATCTCGCACTAGTTTACCTGACGCATCCTGCGCGATCGCGTAACCTCGTTGCAATACTCCAAGCGGTGACAAAGCGTCAAGCGAAGCCGCCGCGAGCGCCAGCCGTTCGCGCCCCTCCTGCAACTTCGCATCTATGCTCACGTCACACGCGTTGGCCGCGGAGTCGAGCCGGGCGCGTGCATTTGCCAGCCGCGATTTAACTTCATCAAAAGCGTGTGAGAGTGCCTGTTCCTGCACTCGCGCTCGCAGGTTGACGATCTGAAAACGCGTTAGACGCACGAGCTGCCGCCCCATGTGTTCGAGTGTCGAGCAGATCTGATCTTCTCGCGCCGCGACAATCTCCGCGGCTGCGGACGGTGTTGCTGCACGCACGTCCGCGGCGAAGTCGGCAATCGTGAAATCTGTTTCGTGGCCCACAGCGGAGATCACGGGAATGGTTGATTTGCGAATCGCACGCGCGACCTCTTCCTGGTTGAATGCCCAGAGATCTTCTGTCGAGCCGCCGCCACGTCCGACGATCAAAACATCGACGAGGTCTGACTGGCGGCCTTCACGCAGAGCGCGCTCATGATAGAGATTGATAAAACGGATCGCGCGAGCAATGTCTGGCCCGGCAGCTTCACCCTGGACCTTTGCTGGTGAGAACAGCACGTGCACTGTCCTCGTGCGACGCGAGATGACGTTAAGAATGTCGCGAATCGCGGCCCCGGTGGGCGACGTGACGATCCCGACTCGGCGCGGAAAAACCGGCAACGGCCGCTTCAGCTCTTTCGCGAACAGGCCTTCTTGTTGCAAACGATCGCGAAGCTGCTCGAATGCGATTCGCAATGCGCCCGCGCCGACCGGGTCGAGTGCGTCGACAACCATCTCATACTCGCCGCGCGGCGCGTAAACGGAAAGTTTGCCTCGGGCACGAACTTTCAAACCGTTCGCCGGACGAAAACGAATGCGCATGTTGGTTGAGCGAAAGCACTTCGCGCGCAGTTGTGCGTTTTCGTCTTTAAGCGTGAAGTACCAGTGGCCGGAAGAGTGATCTTTGAAGTTTGAAATTTCGCCCTCAACCCAAACGGAGGCGAAGCGCGCCTCGAGCGCGGTCCTGATTGAGTTGGTTAGCTGGGAGACGGTTAGCGGGCGGCGTTCAGTTTCATCGAAAAGTGCGTCGAAAAGCGGTTGATTCATTATGGGGTATTCAATTCCACCACTGGACTTAGCCTGACAGACGCGCCATCGCGATTCGTGCGCACGCGCACACGTGGCGAAGATGAAGACGAATTAGATGCGTACGTGATTGTGTAAGCCGAGCGCAACTGGGCCACCACATCGTCATATGCTTTCTGCAAATCCTCGATCCTTCGAATCGGATAGTAGATGCCTCCTGACACAGCCGCGAGTTTACGTCCTTCTTCGTCGGCGCGCGTCGTGAGCGTCAGAAAGCGCGTGCGCAAAGGATCGATGGTGGCCTCCGGTCGCGGCACACTCGTTTCCGGTACCAATCCGGAAGGCACATACAATGGATACACGAGCGCGCCCGATTCGAGTAAAGCTTCGAGAATCGCCGGAAACGGCAGGAACGACTTGTTATCGTCGCCGTCAGACATCACGACGATGGCCGTGCGTTCACCGCGTAGCGTCCTGAGCGGCTCACTCAAAATATAACCGAGCGCATCATAAAGAGCGGTGCCGCCCCCAGCGTCGATCTCGTCCAGCTTGCGCGAAAGCAGTGCTCGATCGGTAGTGAAGTCGGCAATCACCTGTACGTCGTCCCGAAAACTGATGATCGAGATGCGATCCTGGGGACTCGTCGTGCGCAGGAAGTCGCGCGCGGCTTTGCGAATAAAATCCATGCGCTCCTGAATGCTGCCTGAAACATCAAGCAGCAACACGAGATTGAATGGCTCATTTGCAGGGGCGACGCTCGTCACGCGGCGTTCGATTCCGTTTTCCCAAACCGTAAAGTCCGACTCGCGCATGCCGCCAATCGCCCGTCCGTTGCGATCGGTCACACTTGCATTGAAACGCATCAACTGCGGCGCCACTGCGCTCACGAGTCGACCGGGCGGCTTGCGGTTCACCAAGGTCGGCTCTTTTTCCGGCGGCGGCAATGTCCTCGCGTAATCGCCAAACATTTTTGGAGAGACTTTGCGAATTGCTTCGACGAGTTCGCTGTCGCCGCTGCGAACGATCGCCTTCGCTGCTTCCGTCAGTGGACGCTCACGCAGATCACTGGGAGCGCGTTCCGGATCGATATTCAAGAGTACAACGCCGCGTTGCGTGCGGAAGTCGAGAGCAACGAGTTCTTCTTTCTTCGCGTCTTTGTCGCCGAGCCGGCCGGACAGCTTATAAACGCCGCCCGCCTTTTCTTTGATCTCGGGAAGCTCGACGTCGCTCATGTAGCGCGGTTTGCTGGCTTCCCAAACAAAGTTGAACTTTAGTGCTTCGAGCGGGACGTCAGCGTGAATCGTTCCGGTGTCAGTTTTCACGACCGCCGACTCGACGCTGCCAATCACGTCAACCGCGCCCGCCTGTCCTTCAACTTCGACTTTGGAGCGCGTCGGGATTGTTACCACGAGGTCGATGCGGTTTTTCTCTCCACGCTGGCGGATTTCGATGTGAATATCGCTGCCTTTGCTTTCGACTTTTACGTCATCAGCGCTGACTGGGAGACCGGTCGACCTCGCGTCGATAGTCACTTTCTTTTGTTGCTCTTCTGACGCGACCACGCTGACGCGGCCGTCAAGGTTTTTGACGACAAGCGAGACCTTCTCGGGCGCTTCGATTTCCGATTTGAAGCCCTGGGCGAACGCTGAAAAGCAAAACCCTACGAGCAGAATTAAAAGCTGGGCGAGGCGTTTGAACCACATTGCCGACAGATCTTGCCCGCCTGAGCGCGAACGGTCAAGCGGCCACGATTGCCTGACTTTAGAGTTCAAGCTTTAGCTTGCCGCGAACCAAAAGCAGGTTTCGGGTGAGTTCCAAACCACCAGCCTAAAGGCTGAACTCTGAAGGTGGATTTGCGTGGATCTGTGGCTTATGAGCTATGATGTGCCGGTTGTGTCAAGGTCAGAACCCACCCGAGACTCGCGGTTGTGCGTTCATAACCTCGTCAAACGCGATCCGTTGACGGGCTTTGCAGAAGACGTGCGCAAAGGCCTCTCCGCTCATCCCAAGCGGTTTTTACCCAAGTATTTCTACGACGAACTCGGCTCACAACTCTTCGACGCCATCTGCCTGCTGCCCGAATACTACTTAACGCGTGCCGAAAACGAGATCCTGCTAAAGTACTCGGACGAGATCGTCGCTGCGGTTGATGGTCACAAAACCCTCGTGGAGATGGGCAGTGGCAGCGCGTCCAAAACGCGACTGATCATCGAAGCGCTCCTGCGCCGGCAACCGGAACTTTTGTTTATGCCGGTCGACATCTCCGCAACCGCGCTGGAAAGCAGCTCGCGGATCCTGCTTCAGTCGTACCCGCAACTGAAAATCGAGGCTTATGCCGCGGACTACTTCGCGGGACTCGCCGAGCTGGGTAAGAAACCGCGAACGCGTACCCTCGCCCTGTTCCTCGGGTCGAACATCAGCAACTTCGATTCCGACGAGGCGTTGCGGTTCCTGCGGGCGCTGCGCGACGTGCTTAACAAAGGCGATGCGCTGTTGCTTGGCGCCGACCTGAAGAAAGATCCGGCGATTCTCGAGGCCGCGTACAACGACGCGCTGGGCGTTACGTCCGCTTTCAACCTCAACGTGCTCGCGCGGATCAATCGTGAATTGAACGGCACGTTCGACCTGCGTGCTTTCCGTCATCGTGCTTTCTACAATGAGTCGGCCGGAAGAGTCGAGATTTACATTGAGAGCTTGTTCAACCAGCGTGTGCGCATCGAGAAGCTCGATTTGGAAATCCAGTTTGCGGCGGGCGAGTTGATTCACACCGAAAACTCATACAAGTACGACGTTGCCGGAATTGGCGAACTCGCCGCGCAAACAGGCTTTACGCTGTCGCGCACGTGGCACGATTCGCAGGAACGCTTCAGCAGCAATCTGTTGCTCGCCAACTGATTCGACAGATGAGCGACGTTGCTGATCATGCACTCGTACAGTTTGACCACGTCACTTACTCACTCCCAAATACGACGATAATCTCGGATTTAAATCTGACCGTTGAACGCGGCGAGACGGTCGTTTTGCTCGGCGAGTCAGGTTGCGGCAAAACCACCACCCTCAAGCTCGTGAACCGGTTGCTGACGCCGACATCCGGCGAGGTAATGGTTGAGGGCAAGGCGACAACAGCGTGGGATCCAATCGCGTTGCGACGCCGCACCGGCTACGTGATCCAGGAAGGCGGGCTCTTCCCACACTTCACAATCGCGCGCAACGTCGCACTCGTGCCTGCGCTTTCAAACTGGGACGAGGCACGCACGAGCGAGCGTGTACGAGAAATGTTGAATCTCGTCGGTCTCGATCCGGACCAGTATGCTGATCGTTACCCACGCGAGTTATCCGGCGGCCAACGGCAACGCGTCGGTGTGGCACGCGCGCTTGCGGCAGACCCGCCGTTGCTCCTGCTTGACGAACCTTTCGGAGCGTTAGATCCCATTACGCGCGCCGGATTGCAACGCGAGTTCAGCGCTCTCACAACGCGCTTAGGAAAAACTGCGATCCTCGTAACTCACGACGTTCGAGAAGCACTCGTGCTCGCGAGCCGGCTGTGTCTTATGCAGGCGGGACGCATCGTCTTCAACGACACGCCCGAACAGTTTGTTAATTCTCAGAACCCGCTGGCACGCGCTTACATGAAATCTCTCGAGATTGCTCCGCAGGATGGAGGCGTGCAGTGAGCTTCTGGCAGTTTCTCCAGGCAAACTGGTCCGAGCTGCTGCTGCTCGTGCGACAGCACATCGTACTCGTCTTCATCTCCATACTCGTCGCGGTGCTGATCGGCGTACCGGCCGGAATAATTTTGACTCGTTACAGGGCTTTGCGTGGTCCAGTGTTGGGAATCGCGAATGTGATGCAGACGATTCCGAGCCTCGCATTGTTTGGCTTTCTGATTCCGCTTCCGTTTATCGGCGGCATCGGAACGCGCACAGCCCTCGTTGCGCTCGTGCTCTATTCGCTCCTCCCGATCATTCGCAACACCGTCACGGGAATACTGGGAGTCGACACAAATGTGAGAGAGGCGGCAATTGCGATGGGAATGACCAGCGGCCAGGTGTTGCGGCAAGTGGAATTGCCTTTGGCGATGGGCGTGATCGTTACGGGAATTCGGGTGGCTACGGTGATCGCAGTCGGCGTTACCACGATCGCTGCGGCCGTTGGCGCCGGCGGTTTGGGAGTTTACATTTTTCGTGGTTTACGGCAGTACGACAACAACCTATTGCTTGCAGGCGCGGTGTCGTCCGCGTTGCTTGCCCTCGCGGCGGATTTCTTTTTGGGCGTGCTTGAGCGTCAGTTCAGTTTTGAAACGAAGCGCAGCGCGACAGCCTCTGTAGTGCGGAAGCTGGCGCTCGCTGTTGCGATCGTGATCATCGTCGGCGGTGCTGCTTTGTGGCTGGGCCGTTCGACACCTGCAACTGCTAACCATGTAGCGATTGGATCGAAAGACTTCACTGAGTCGGCACTGCTCGCCGAGATCGTTGCGCAAATGCTCGAGGCGCGCGGGGTCTCGGTCGAGCGGCGTTTAGAGCTCGGCGGGAACCTTCCTCACGAAGCGCTCGTGAGTGGCACGCTCGATTTGTATCCGGAATATACCGGCACCGCCTTCACCGCCATACTCCAGCACGCGCCGATCACGGATCCTCGAGTGGTTTACGAAAAGGTGAAACAGGACTACGCGAACAAGTTCCAGGTCGCGGTCAGCGAGCCGCTCGGGTTTGAAAACACATTTGCGATCCTTGTGCGCGGCGAAGATGCGCGACGACTAAACCTGAAGACGATTTCTGAGGCGGCTCGGCATGCGCCACGCTGGCGCGCGGGTTTTGGACAGGACTTCATGTCGCGTGCTGATGGCTATCCCGGGTTTTCGAAGACGTATGGATTGAAGTTCGCTGAAGTGCGCGAGATGGATTTGTCGTTGACTTACATCGCCCTCTCGTCGCGCCAGGTGGATCTGATTGCGGCCAACTCGACTGAAGGTCGGATTGAAACGTTGGACCTGTTCCAGCTTGCAGACGATCGTCGCTACTTTCCTCCGTACGAGGCTGTCTATCTCGTGCGTCAGGATTCGTTGACGCGAGTGCCTGCGCTTCAGGAAGTGCTGACGAAGCTTGCGAATGCGATTTCGACGGATGAAATGCGGCGGTTGAATTATGAGATCGATGGGAAGAAGCGGGATCCGAAGGAAGTTGTGAAGGAGTGGCTTAAGGGTAAAAATTTTTAAGCCACAGATTACGCGGATTTGTTCAGCGTAATCTGTGGCTGTATTCAATTGTCAGCAAGGCCCTGGGAAGCCTCGCGGTTGGCACGGTCTATGTGTTCCCGCCACCTCCTGTGTTTGTCGGTGGATCGGTTGTTTTGCTGTCCTCGGTTTCGATCTCATCAGCGTCAGTAGTCGTGCCGCCGCCACCAGTGTTTGTTGGTGGGTCAGTAGGTTGAGGATCGTTGATTGTGTCGGACATAAGTCTGATCTCCTTGCATTGTTGGGAGTTGAGCCAGGTGGATCAACTTTCTATTGATAGTAAACCTGAATATCAGGCCGTGAAGCATATTGCTTTAACGCTTCGGAACCCCATTGCTGTTCCAGTCTCGAGCGCGTGCTCTCTGCATTTTTCATTTGTTCCTGGGCTTTATTGTTATCACCTAAGTTCCTCGATGCGTGCGAAGCGATTATCCATGCGCGCCATTCGGAGGCTAATTGGCCCCGCTGCGCGAATCTTTCCTGAGCTTGAGTTGCTCGTTGTGAGGCCGTTTCCAGCCCATTTGCGCTTAACGAAACCTCCGCACAGGCCAGCAGAGCGCGCGAATGTAGGGCAAAGTCCCCGCTGTTCGATGTAGCCTTGACTGAGTCGTCGCACAATTTCAGCGCATCGGTCCGCGCCCCTGAACCAGCCTTCGCTACGGCTAAAACGTACTGCGCTTGAATCGCGGTACTCGACTTTGGTCCACCGGCCTTCACCGCCTCGTTGCTCGATGAAATCGCCTGTTGCCAGTTTCGCTGGGTCAAACTCAGCTCTGCCTGAGTCAGATGAACGTCAGGGAGCAAAGCCTCAACCGTTTTAGCAGTACTTTTCGAAAGCTCGGCCAGCAAAACTCTAGCCTCTTCGGAACGACCGAGGCGCGTCAGGATCTGTGCACGGTTCACATTACAAAACGCGACGAGGAACGGATTTGTAGAACCATAAAGCTCAATCGCCTTGTCGTAGTGTTCCAATGCTCCGGGGAGTTGCTCCTGTTCCATCAGGAGAGCCCCGAGTTCTACGTGAGTATCTGCGATTGCCGCCTGACTCCGGCTTTGGACGGCCAAATCAAGTTTCTGGTTCAGCGCTTGCTGGGCGGCAGCATAGTCGCCCTTACGACGAAATCCTCGGCCAATGTGAGTTAAGCACACGAAAGCGAGACGCGGATAATTTCCCTGTCGGAAAAAATCAAGAGTTTGCTGGGCCATGCTTAGGCCGTCATCGATCCGTAACGTTTGAATGTACACCCCAGCGAGATTGGTCATACCCATTGCTTCACGCAAGCGCCCCTTGTTCGCGCGCGCAAACTGAATCGCCTGGTTAAAATAATGTTCCGCTTTGCTGTAATCCCCCTTGGCTGAGAAGGCATTGCCGAGTTCCAACAAGCCACTCGCGGTCAGGTTCTCAAGTTGCTTCTGTTGCGCAAAGTTTGCTGCCTGCTGGGCATAACTTTCCGCGTCGGAAAATTGACCCTGCTTGGAAGCAAGGTAACTTAGATCGATAAGCGCAGTGATCTGCTGCGATTCGTTGCCCATCGCGCGAGCGGCATCAAGCGACGATTGAAATTGAGCCTTTGCCTTTGCATACTCACCATTATTTCTGAACAGAATTCCGCGCTGCCGGTAGACTTCGTTAAGCCCCTCGGTGTTGCTTGCCGCCTTATACAGCCGTTCTGCTTCATCTAACATCTTGTTTGCATTCTCTACATCGCCCCTGCGGTTGTAGACGATTCCCGTGCGCAGATAGGCCGTGGCATATTGCCCCTGGTTGAGCTTTATGGCTTTTAGATAATTTTCAAGTGCCTGGTCCAGATCGCCGTTGTTCTCATAGGCGTATCCCAGGTCGACGTAAACGCCACTTTCATCAGGCGAAAGGTGAGCAATCCCAGTGTAAGCCTTAATTGCATCATCAAATTTTCTTCTGACGGTTGCGCGGATAGCCTCCAAATACAAAGTGTCTTTCGGTGAGAGCGATGAACGATCAACGAGGCTGGTGACAGCTAGTAACTCATCTTTCGCGCGGTCGGTATAATCCAGTTCGGTCCATGCCTGTGCCAGTCGAGCATGAGCCAAGGCGTAACCTTCATCAATCTCAACAGCCTGGGTGAGAGCTTTGCTGGCCTGGTAATATGCGCCGTTGCGAAGGTTGTCCGTTCCCTGGTCGTACCAGAACACGGCCGCAGCAGGCGGCTGATAGTAACTGCGTGGCCAGAAGTAATAGATGGCCCAAATCAAAAATCCGCCGACGATGAAAGCCGGAATAACTGATGCCAGCGAGAAACGCTGTCGCCGCAGTTGCATCGTCAGCGTCGCAAACGCGTTGGTTCCGCGCTTGAACCCTTCGGTGGGTTTCGCTGACTTGCTCAACACCGGCACACCATTCCCGCTCAGCCCCGTCGCCGCAGCTTTTAAGTCTTTCAAAAACTCGGCCGCCGTTTGATAGCGGGCGTCGACTTTCTTCTCTAACGCTTTCAACGTCACACGGTCCAGCGCCGGCGTCACCGCTGGATTTATCTTCGAAGGCGGCGGCGGCGTGACGTGAATAATCTGCGCCCCGATCTCCAAAACACTTCCACCCGAGAATGCCGACTGCCCGGTCATGCACTCGTAAAGCAGCGCCCCCAGCGCGAACAAATCGCTGCGGCCATCGATCTCTTTGCCCGTCGCCTGCTCAGGCGACAAATAGAGCGGCGTTCCGACGATCACGTCGCTACGAGTTTGTGTCGAATAGATCGTTTTCGCGTCGAGATCGACGTCGCTCGAAGGCGGTTCAAACAGGTGCTTAACCAGTCCGAAGTCGAGCACCTTCACCTGCCCCCGATCGTTCACAAGCACATTTGACGGTTTGATATCGCGGTGGACGATGCCCTGCTGGTGTGCTTCGCCCAGTGCTTCCGCAATTGACGACACGATTTCAATCGAGCGGTTGAGCGTAAGGCCCTCGTCGAGAAGATCGCTCAACGACTTGCCTTTGACGTACTCCATCACGATGAACGGCTGGTCCGCTGTGGTTTCGCCGTAATCGTGGACCATCGCAATGTTGGGATGGCTTAGCGCCGAGACGGCGCGTGCTTCACGAATGAAGCGCGCCCGGTAGTGGCGGTCGGTTGAGGTGAGAAACTTGATTGCGACTCGCCGCGCGAGGTGAAGATCTTCGGCGAGATAAACCGCTCCCATTCCGCCTTCGCCAAGTTTTTCGATAATTCGATAGTGGGAGACTGTCTGGCCGATCATGAGAAATGTATTTAGCCACGGATTACTCCGATAATCCAGATCAAATCAGCGTAATCCGTGACCAGTAATCTACGAAACTAGAGGACTGTTTCGCGGATTTTCTTTTCCTGCGAGGCGCGGAACTCATGCAGCTTCTGCCGCAGTTCTGGTCGACTGTTTGCCAGGATTGCGACCGCGAAGAGTGCCGCGTTTATTGCCCCAGGCTTGCCAATCGCAAGCGTTCCCACGGGTATTCCTCCCGGCATCTGCACCGTTGCCAAAAGCGAATCGAGGCCGTTGAGGGCGTCGCTCTTCATCGGTACGCCGAGGACCGGCAGTGTCGTATGTGCAGCAAGGACGCCAGCGAGGTGCGCCGCGCCGCCCGCGGCGGCTATTACAACTTCCAGCCCGCGTGATTCCGCGGTTGACCCAAACTCCGCCGCCAGCGACGGCGATCGATGCGCTGAGATAACCCTGCACTCGTGTTCGACTCCAAACTGCGTCAGTGTCTCATCAGCATGGCGCATCGTTTCCCAGTCAGACTGGCTTCCCATGATCACCGATACCAGCGGTTTCTTCCCGGTGTTGTCCCCCATCCTTATTCCCCCTGGTCCAACGAGTACCCGCGCTCGCCGTCGAATGTGTAGAGACCCTCAGTCTTGATGAAATCGTAACCCGCGCCGGCGATACGACCGAGCAGCGACACGACCTGCGTGTGTACGACCTTGCCGCCGTTTGACTCCGGCAGGAATCGGCAGCGCCAGTGGTCTGAACAAAAAGTTTCCGTGTGCCCGCCGGGCCACACTTTCACGCCGCGATTACTAATCATCGTGAGTTTTACGCCGTCGCCATTAACTTTACTGAGCGCTTCGCCGAGATCGTTTGCCGACCCTTTGGTCCAATCGAGGAAAACGTCGACGCCGACGAGCTCTTTGTGCGGCGCCTTAGCAGTGACAGTCTTCGAATGCGACTCCTCACCTTTTTTGTACTTTCGCGCCTTCAAAATCTGAGGCATTTGGCCGAGGCGCTCAATAACAGCATCCGCAAACTCTTTCGTTCCGACCTTCTGCTTGCTGACTTTCTGATCGTAAATGTCGTAAGTGTGAATTCCGTCTTCAATCGCTCGCAGCCACGCATTGTGAACGAGTTCGGCGTGATCAGTCAGGCCGACGTGGACCAACATCATCACCGCGCCCAGCAACAGGCCCGACGGATTCGCGAGGTTCTGACCCGCACGTCTAGGCGCCGAGCCGTGAATCGCTTCAAACATCGAGACCTGTTCGCCGATGTTTGCCGAACCGGCGAGGCCCACTGAGCCGGCGATCTGCGCCGCAACGTCGGATAGTACGTCGCCGTACAGATTAGGCATCACGATCACGTCGAATGTTTCCGGCGTGTCAGCGAGTTTGGCGGCGCCGATATCGACGATCCAGTGCTCGTTTTCGAGATCGGTGTACTCAGCGGCGATTTCGTCAAAGACCTTATGAAACAGACCGTCAGTCAGCTTCATGATGTTGTCTTTGGTGAAGCACGTGACCTTCTTGCGGTTGTTCCGGCGCGCGTACTCAAACGCATAACGAACGATCTTCTCGGAACCGGGACGCGAGATCAGTTTCAAACACTGAACTACCTGATTCGTCTGCCGGTGCTCGATACCGGCGTAAAGATCTTCCTCGTTCTCACGCACAATCACGACGTCCATCACCGGATGTTTCGTGTCGACGAACGGGTGATAAGAAACGCAAGGGCGTACATTCGCGTATAGGCCGAGCACTTTGCGAACGGTAACATTAAGGCTCTTATAGCCACCGCCCTGCGGTGTGGTGATGGGTGCTTTAAGAAAGACTTTGGTGCGTCGCAACGAATCCCAGGAGCTCGGCTCGATGCCCGAAGAGTTTCCGGAGAGATAAACCTTCTCGCCTATATCGATAGTTTCAATCTCGAGGGGCGCTTCGGCAGCTTCCAGGATCCGAAGCGTGGCCGCCATGATCTCGGGCCCGATGCCGTCGCCATTGGCCACAGTGATAGGGATACGTTCCGGCATTTTCAAACCTTTCGCGGGTGATTTCTCAACGAGGCACAGATTATACGGATTACGCGGAATTTGCCTAATCTGTGCCACTTGTGGCTGAACCGTCAAAATTGTCCTTGACCCTTTTCGAGGGCTCCTGCATACTTTTGCCTACCAGTTACCTGCTCTCGCGCATCAATGGTGATTGCGCCTGCCCGTGATCGTAAGGCGACGAGGTTCGGCTGAATAGAGAGTGAGGCAGTTGTCAACCAGTTAGAAGCCGCTCTCGAGATTTTTTAGAGCACCGGGTTCGTCGCAGCTCGCCGAAAGTATCGGTCGTCCCCCCCGAACTGGATCAGCGAATTCCAGCAAACCCGCGCTTCCCTTCAGATTAAGGATAGTAGAATGGGTACAAAACTCTATGTCGGAAATCTCTCGTTTCGTACTACGAGCGAGGAACTGCGCGAGGCTTTCGCGTCAGTAGGTACAGTCGAATCAGCTTCGGTGATTGAAGATCGCGAAACAGGACGGTCGCGCGGCTTCGCTTTCGTGGAAATGGCAACCCCTGAAGAGGCAACAGCAGCCATCGAGGCTTTCAATGGCAAGGATTTTGGCGGGCGCAATCTAACCGTCAACGAGGCCAAGCCCAGAACTGACCGGGGCGGTGGCGGCGGCCGTGGCGGTTATGGTGGTGGACGTGGCGGCGGTCGTGGTGGTTACGGTGGCGGTGGTGGCGGCCGCGATCGCGACAACGATCGTTACGAGCGCGAACCGCGCTGGTAGATTTAATCTAGCCACGGATTACACGGCTTAAAATCCGACGTTTTGCCGTGCAATCCGTGGCTGAAATCACTTCCGGCTCTCGGGAATGATTTTCAGAGTCAGCCTCTCTCCGCCCCGCATGACTTCGATTACGTATTCCTGACCGGCTTTCATCTCGCCGAGCGCATGCGTGTAGTCGTAAACGTTCTTCACGTCGCGCGTGCCGATCTTGACGATCTTATCTCCCGCCTTCAATCCCGCTTTCGAAGCGGGTGAGGCATCGCGCACGCCGTCGATCACTAAACCATCGCTACTGTCCGCATAATTCGGAATCGTACCGAGGAACACACGAAAGCCACCGGTACGCGGAGGAGCGCTTTGGGCAGTCGTGAAGGTCAGGCGCTTGTCCGCTGAGTCGGCATCTCTAACGATGCGCGCCACAAGGCTCAGAATGCGTGCCTCGTCGTTGTAATTGATCTTCTCGAACGTGTCAGACGGTTTGTGATAGTCCTTGTGTGTGCCGGTCCAGAAGAAGAGCACGGGTATTTGTTTGCTGTAAAACGACGAATGATCACTCGGGCCGTAACCATCTTCGTTGAGTGTCAACTCGAAGGCGCCGTTTGGATCGACAGTCGTAATTGGGCGGCCATTCGCTGAAACGACGATCGGCACACCCTTCGGAACGGGCGCGCCCGCGTTAGCTGTGACGTTCATGGACTGGGCCGTATTTGCCTGAGTAATAAGCTGCCGCCACTCTTTCGCCGTTCCCACGCCGCCAATCACGAGCTTGCGATCTTTCATGCGGCCGATCATGTCCATGTTGATCATCGCCACGGTGCTCGCGAGTGGAACGAGCGGATGGTTTACATAGTAGTTCGAGCCGAGCAGTCCTTCCTCTTCACCTCCGAACGCAATAAAGACAACCGTACGTTTTAGCTTTGGGCGTTGCGCACTGAAGATACGAGCTAACTCGATCAGTCCTGCGGTTCCCGACGCGTTATCGTCCGCGCCGTGATGAATCTCACCGGAGTTTGCCGCGAGGCTTCCGTCACCGCCGCGACCAAGGTGATCGTAGTGCGCGCCGATAACGATGTTCTCGTTTTTCAGCGTCGGGTCGGAGCCTTCGAGCACGCCAATCACGTTGTAAGCAGGGACCTGGTTACGGACTACGTCGCTCGTTACAGTAATTTGTCCAGTTAATACTCGGTTTGTGCCGGGAGTCTTCGACGTTGTTGCTTGTTGAAGCTGGTCAATGGAAGTATTCGAGAGCGCCAGAATTTTATCGATGCCCTGCCGCGAGATAACAGCCACCGGAATTGCTGCTTCACCGCCGGTGTTGTTGTAAATGAGATTCGTCAGGCGGTCGTGGCGGAAAGTAGCATCGCCGGCGACTACGATCAACGCCCTGGCGCCGGCGTTGCGGGCAGCAACAGCTTTCCAGCGGACATCCTGAAGGGTTGTAAATTGTCCGTGTGGATTGTCGCCGTCGGGTGTGCCCTGAAGCGCGATAACGATTTTTCCGGTCGCGTTAAGGCCCGCGTAGTCGTCGTAATTCAACTCGGATGCAGTGAGCCCATAACCGGCGAAAAGAATTTCTCCTGCCGCCTTTCCGTTTGCGGAAAAGGCAAGCGGCACCCAATCGTTTCCAACGATAAGCGAACTCTCATTCGTAGCATTTCGACCAAACGAAAACACGTTTCCCCGACCAAGCGTTACTCCCGCGACATAGGGGAACGATTGAAGATAACGGGCCATCGCCTGGCTGAGCTTCTGCGAGGATGCGGCATTCGGACTCCCTCCGGGTCGCAAACCGAGGCGCGCGAATTTACCGGCAATGTAGCGGGCGGCATCGTTGGCGCCCGCAGTACCGGTGCGCCGGCCGTCTAAAGCGTCCGAGGCGAGATAGCTGACGTGTTGCTGAAGCTTCTCGGTTGAAGGCCCGAGCTCAGCTTGTTGCCCGACAGCAACAAACGTCGCGAGTAAAAGCGTAGCTGTTGTTAGAAAGATTTTCCTGGTCTTCATGTCTTCTATACCTTTATGGTTACTCAACCCAGTCTGCTATAAACACATTTGTTTCACCTTGCGCCTTGGCGTTCCGGTTTGACGCAAACACTAGCTTCTTCCCATCGGGCGAGAACATCGGAAAACCATCAAATGTCTCGTTGAAAGTAATCCGTTCCAAGTCGGTTCCGTCAGTGTTGATCTTGTAAAGATCGAAATTTCTTCCACGCGGATCGTCTATGTTCGAAGCGAAGATGATTCGCTTGCCGTCGGGAAAGAAGTATGGCCCAAAGTTGGCTTTGCCGTTACGCGTCACCTGCCGTTTATTGGATCCGTCGGCGTTCATGACAAAGATTTCCAGCACTGTCGGACGGATCAAATTCTGCTTCAGCAGACTTGTGTAATCGGCTTTCTGCTCGTCCGTCTGCGGATGATGCGCACGGTAGACGATCTGCTTACCGTCGTACGACCAGAATGGACCACCATCGTATCCGAGCTCGCTCGTGAGCCGGCGCACGTTCTTACCGTCGGCGTCCATCGAGTAGATATCGAGATCGCCGTCACGCATCGACGTGAACACGAGCTTTTTGCCGTCGAGAGTGATCGTTGTTTCGGCGTCGTAACCCGGCGTGTTTGTCAGTTGTTTCCGATCCGAGCCGTCGGGCTTGGCGGTGAAGACATCGAACGACGGATACACCGCCCAAACGTAGCCTTTGGAGAAGTCAGGTTTGGGTGGACACTCCTTACCGCCAAGATGTGTTGAGGAGTAGAGAATACGCTTCGCACCCGGAAAGAAGTACGAGCACGTTGTGCGTCCGTCACCGCTTGAAATCATCTTCACGTTCGAGCCATCGACGTTCATCGTGTAGATCTGGTCGCAGCCGCGGTCATCACGCGTCGATTGAAAGATGAGCTGCTTGCCGTCAGAGGAGAAGTAGGCTTCAGCGTTTTCGCCGCCGAAAGTGAGCTGCTTCAAATTGCGCAGGTGCTTTTCGGCCGGCAGGGCGAGGTGATTTTCTTGAGTGTTCGCAGGGGAGATGCACAAGAAGATGGCAATGACAAAAAACACGAGTAGTTTCAGTGAATTCATACGGTTGATTTAGACAGGACTACAGGATTTTCAAGATTTACAGAATTTGCGCGACGCCATCGCAGTATCAGGAGAATCAGTGACGTGATTCCGATGACAAGACTGATCAACTGCGAAGTCGAGAGGCCGGTCAACGAGGTCAATCCAAAGACGTCGCCGCGTGGATCGTCGCGCACAAACTCGATGGCGAAGCGAATCACGGCGTAGAGCAACGCGTACGCGAGAATCACCTGGCCGTTGAAGCGTTTCCGCTTGTGTAGCCAAAGCAAAAAGATGAACACGATCAGCATTGCGAACGACTCGTAAAGCTGCGTCGGATGTAGGTGTGCGTCTGTCGGCACCCCTGTGATCTGATGGCCCAGCTCGGTGAATTTTACTCCCCACGGCAGTGTCGTCGGCTTGCCCCAGCAACAACCGGCGGCGAAGCAGCCCTGGCGGCCAAAGAAGTTGGCAACGGCGATTCCCGGAGCGCAGGCGTCAGCCGTTTTCCACCATGGCAATTGATAACGCTTCATCAGGAAATAGCCTGCGACGACGGCGCCGAGCAGTCCGCCATAAAAGACACCGCCCGAACGAAGAAAATCGAGCGATAAGAGCTGCATCGGATTGTCGCGATAATCGGGCTCAGTGAAGAGCATCAGAATCTTCGAGCCGATCAATCCGGCGAGCAGCATCCACAAACTGAGGTCGTAAATCTTTTCGCCCGGCAACCCATCGCGACGCGCAAGCCTCACCGCGATCAGAATCGCGCATAGAAATGCGATAGCGAGAAAAACACCATAGGTGTTGATGGGGAAATTGCCGATACGAAAAAGCTCAGGATACATCTGCGTTTATTTGCGTAGTTCTACGACTAAAGATTAAGTCATATGCCAACAATAAAGCCCCGATCGTAATGCTTGCATCAGCGATATTGAACGTGGGCCAATGGTAGTCGCCGGCGTGCAGCACGATGAAGTCGATCACGTAACCGAGACGCGCACGGTCAGTCAGGTTGCCGAGGATACCTGCGAGCAGTAGCGCGCACGCGCCGAGCACACGATCGTCGTTTCGCGGCGTCCGCATAAAGTAATAAAAAACAGCGATCGCGGCGAGCACTGCCAGCACCACGAAGAACCACCGGCCAAACGCGCCACCCTCTTGCAACTGCCCGAACGCGATACCCGGGTTTTCCGTGTAGATAAACTGTAGGAAACCCCGAATTACCACGCGCTCTTCGCCAAATCGCAACGCCTTAACCGCCCATGCCTTTGTTGCCTGATCGGCGAGGTAGATTCCAAACGCAGCCAGCAGATAACCCGCGCGCCAGGCGAAGCGCGTGCGGGGAGGCGCGGATGAATACGGAAAAAAATCTGATTTTTTATCCGTGTCCATCCGTGGTTCCTTCCTCAATCTCCTTTAGAGCCGCTGTGCAGCGTTCACAAACCGTCGGGTAACGTTCCGATTCGCCCACGCGCGTTGAGTAGTTCCAGCAGCGCTCACACTTCTCACCGTTGGCTGCCGAAATGGAAATGGAAACGTCGCCTGCCGGCGAGTTCCCCAAATCCACGTCCGAAACGATAAACAAATACCGCAAATCATTCTGATGCCTCTGAAGCAATTCAAGCACGCTTCCAGACGCGTGCAACGTTACCTTCGCTTGTAGCGAGCTCCCGATCTGCTTCGCAACTCGTGCCTCTTCCAATGCGCGCAACACATCGTCGCGAATCGCAAACAAACGTTCCCATTCCGCCAGCAACTCCTCAGGACTCTTCTCCGCCGCCTTCGGCAAGAGCGCGAGGTGGATCGAGGGCTCAGCGCGGTTGGGCAAGTTTTCCCAGATCTCATCACAGGTGAACACGAGGATCGGCGCCAGCATTCGCGCGAGTGCGTCAGCGATCTGAAGCAGCGCGGTTTGTGCTGAGCGTCGGGCCTTGTTGCGCGGCGCAAACGTGTAGAGGCGGTCCTTTATGATGTCGAAGTAGCGCGCCGACAACGTCACAGTCGCGAAGTTGAACAATGCCTGATAGACGTTGTGAAACTCGTAACCGTCGTAAGCCGCCAACACCTTCTTAGTCACGCGGCTGAGTTCCGCCAGCGCCCAACGGTCGATCTCCTCCATCTCCTCAAACGGCACACTGTCGCGTGCCGGATCGAAGCCGTCGAGATTGCCAAGCGCGAACCGCGCCGTGTTGCGCAATTTCCGGTACCCGTCCGTGACACGCTGAAGGATCTCGTCAGACCCGCGCATGTCGTCGAAATAGCTTGACGACGCACACCACAGACGAATGATCTCCGCCCCCGACTGCTTGATTACCTTGTCAGGCTCGACTGCGTTACCTGCGGACTTGTGCATCGCACGACCCTGCGCGTCGAGCGTCCAGCCGTGTGTGATCACTGTCTTGTACGGCGCGCGATCGTGAGCCGCAATGCCGATCATCAATGACGAGTTGAACCAGCCGCGAAACTGATCGCCGCCCTCGATGTAAACATCCGCGGGCCAGCGCAGCTCTTCCCGATTTTCCAGGACTGCAATCGACGACGTGCCGCTATCGAACCAGACGTCGAGAATGTCAGTCTCCTTGGTCCATTCCTGTGCTCCACAGCCCTTGCACGTGTAACCCTCGGGCAACAACTCCTGAGCCGTATGCGTGTACCATGCATCGCCCGACTCGCGTTCGAAGATGTCCGCAACGTGATTGATTACCGACGGATCCGCCACCGCTTCAGTGCAGCGCGCACAGTAGAAAACCGGGATCGAAACACCCCAAACACGCTGACGCGACACACACCAGTCAGGCCGCGCCTTCAGCATGTTGCGCATGCGGTCAACGCCCCATCCCGGAATCCACTTCACCCGTTCAATCTCCGAAAGCGCCGCTGCACGCAACGATGCAGCAGGTGTTTCCGGCAAGTTATCGGTGAAATTCGTCCGGTCGCGGCCATCTTCATCTTTTTCGACGAGGTCGTGGTGCGCATGGTCCATCGCGATGAACCACTGCGGCGTCGCGCGAAAGATCACCGGGTTCTTGCAGCGCCAGCAATGCGGGTAGCGATGCTCGTACTTCTCACTGAAAAGCAGCACACCTCGTTCGCGCATGAACTCAACGATCGGATCGTTCGCATCAAACACGCGTTGGCCCGCGAAGTGTTCGACTTCGGGCGTGAAACGTCCCGCATTATCGACCGGACAATAGATCTCGAGGCCGTAACGTTTGCCGATGACAAAGTCGTCGTGACCGTGGCCCGGTGCAGTATGAACGCAGCCGGTTCCTGCTTTGCTGTCAGACTTCTTTTGAGCTTCACTGACGTCGAGTTCGGTTTCCGCATCAGCCTCACCGCCAAGCGTCACATGGTCACCGACCATCAATAGCGACGGGCGATCGAGCCACGCATGCCGCGCTTCGAGCCGGTCCAACTTTGCGCCCGGAAAGCGCGCAATGACGTTCGGCGTTGAGCCGAGATCACATTTAAGTGCGACTGCCTCAACCAAATCACTCGCAACGATGTAAACCTCGTCACCGGATTCAAAAGCGCAATACTCAAAATCAGGATGCACTGCGATACCAAGGTTTGCTGGCAGCGTCCACGGCGTCGTGGTCCAGATCACTACAAACACTTTCCGGTCCGCGAGTGCCGGATCGATGGTCGCTGGATCGCTTTGCAGCGGAAACTTCACGTAAACCGATGGACTCGTGTGCTGGTGGTATTCAACTTCGGCTTCCGCGAGCGCCGTTTGGTCCTTCAGACACCAGTAAACAGGACGCGCGCCTTTGTAAACCCAGCCGCGCTCGACAAAACGCGCGAACATGCGCGCCGTCTCGGCCTCGTAATGGTTCGACATCGTGAGATACGGATCGTCCCATTCGCCGAGGATGCCGAGTCGTTTGAAGTCGCGCGTCTGGCTCTTCAACGCATTCTCCGCATGCTCGCGGCAGATCCGCCGGAAAGTCTCAACGCTCAACTCACTCTTCTTCTTCCCCTTTTTCTCGAGGGCGCGTTCGACGTGTGTTTCGATTGGCAAACCGTGGCAGTCGTAACCGGGCACGTACGGCGTGTCGAAACCCATCATCGTGCGCGATTTGACGATAAAGTCTTTAAGAATTTTGTTCATTGCGGTGCCGAGATGGATATCGGCATTCGCGTACGGCGGACCGTCGTGCAGAATGAACTTCTCGCGGCCCTCACCGGCGCGCCGGATCAAACGGTAAAGGTCGAGCTTGGCCCATTTCTCGAGGCGCGCTGGTTCGCCTTGCGTTAAATTGGCTTTCTGCGAAAAACCGGTCTTCGGCAGGTTGACTGTCTTCTTGAGATCAAGTGGCGTTTCTGTGGACATAAGCGTAAGCGTTAGATAGTAGCAAAGCGCCGGACAAATTAAGAACCCGAGCCATCCAGGATGAGCTCGGGTTCGTTTTGAAGCATCGTGCTAAATTTCTTCAACCGATAAACATCTCATCCTCGGCGTAGGTTTGATTAATGGGCTTCGGCATCGGGGCCACGAGAACTTCGAGGCCGCGGCGGAAGCCCGCCATAATCGC
>DAIOGT010000076.1:19211-21146 GCA_036745095.1 Pyrinomonadaceae bacterium | reverse complement strand
TTCATCGTCATGATTGCGGCCCAGATCTCGATACCGTCCCAAAAGTTTTGCAGTCGGAGATTCTCGTTCTCGGCGTGCTGATTGTTGTCGTAGTTTACGATCGGAACCGAGATCGTAACTGTCTTCAATCGCTCCGTAATGATCGAGAGTGGGAGACTGCCGCCGGATGTCGGCAACAACACAATCTTCTCCGCCGAAGCGGATTGGACCGCCTCAATAACCGATTTCGAGATTGGCAAATCCAAACGCGTGCGTTCCGCGTTGTAACCACCGGGACGAACACTCACATGCGCGAGCAATGGATGCTGCGCGCGCTCAGCGTCAGTCGGCTCGCGCTCGGTAACGTGATAACCCTGCTTGCGAACGTGTTCGATCAATCTTTGCACCTGGCGCTGATGATCGTTGCCTTTTACGAGCCGCAGATCGAGCACGGCTGTGGCTGTAGTTGGAATCACGTTACGAGCCAGCGTGCCAACATCACCACTTGAAAAACCGTTGATGTTTAGTGACGGCAGGTTGATCAACTCGAGTAGCGACTTTCCAGCACCTTCCGTATGCCTGATGCCGAGTTGCTTCTTCAACTCTTCATCGTATTGCGGCGCTTCAGCAATCGCGCGGCGCTCTGCTTCACCGAGCGGCTCGGCGTCAGAGTACCAGCCTTCAATCGTCACACGCCCTTGATCGTCTTTCATCGACGCGAGCAAGCGCGCTAAGAGATTGGCAGGATTCGGCGACCAGTTGCCGTAATGACCACTGTGCAACGGACGCTTTGCAGCGTAGACGGTGAGATCGACATTCGTATCGCCTCGCGCGCCAAACACAACCTGCTTGCGACCTGACTGGTGCACTGGTCCATCGCCAATGATCCATGCATCGGCGGCAAGCAACTCCTTGTTACGCTCGATGATCTCTCCGAGATGTGGCGAGCCGGCTTCTTCTTCTCCTTCAAAAAAGAACTTGATGTTGGAAGTGAGTGCGATGCCTTTTTCTTTCAACGCCGTGAACGCGATGAGGATCGCCATCACGCCCGCTTTGTCATCGGAAGCTGAACGCGCGTAGATGCGCCACTCGGGATTGATGGCCGTTCCTTCAGCAGGAGCAGTCATGATCTGTCCGTTCGCCTCAAGCGCTGCCGAACGAAAGACAGGTTCCCACGGTAGCGTTCCGGTCCATTGTTTCGGATCGGTTGGTTGACCGTCGTAATGTGCGTAGACGAGGATGGTCCGTTGAGCGCCCGGCGTCTTCCATTCGCCGTAAACGGCTGGCGGCGTGGCGGGAGTTGAACCTTCGAGCAGACGTGGATTCAAACCACGTTGCTTCATCATCTCGACGATCAACGCGGCGTTCCGGCGGATGTTCTGCGTGTCAGAAGCGACGTTCGGGATCGAGAGCAGAGTGATGAACTCTTTTAAGATCCGGTGCTCATTCGCGCGGCGATAGTCGCGGACCTTTTCCTGCGTTTGTGCGAAAACACCGGCGGGGAGAAGTATCAAAAGCAAAAGGCTGCGCAGCATGCGCGCGATTATAGCCAAAATCCGCGCAATCTGCGGCTACGGTTTGACTACGCCACCATTATCGAGCGCCGTATAGACTTCAACGGAGAAGAGACCGAGCCACGGATCGGAGCGCGGCGTCAAAAACAGCGAGTCGTAAACCTTCTTGTTCAGCTTTTCCACGTCCGTGCGAACCGGATCACCCATCAACCAGGTGTACAGCGTCGTATGCATCAGGTACTCGTTGCGCACTGAGTCGAGCGCAATCAACTCCTGAAATTTACTTAGCAGCTGCCTGAGATCGTCGTCTGTCATCGTTGGGTTCTGACGCCTGATCAGCGAGATGCTGCGATCGTCCAGCACCGCATCCGACGCGTGAAGCCGCGCAATCTTTCTCCAGGCAGCTTCATCAGTCACCTTCCCCAATTCTTCTGTCGCCATG
>DAIOGT010000076.1:3042-19111 GCA_036745095.1 Pyrinomonadaceae bacterium | reverse complement strand
AATCTTTCTCCAGGCAGCTTCATCAGTCACCTTCCCCAATTCTTCTGTCGCCATGTTCATCCCGCGAAGGATCGAGGTCTCGGTGACGGATTTGGTCATCGCGAGCGGCATAATACTTAATGCGTCACCGTTTCTGCCTGGCACGATCGTGAAACCCTGCGGGGCCTTGCCGCCGATCTTTGTCGTGTCCAAAGTCCAGGCAGCAGCGGTCTTGTTGTGCTGCTCGCCGTAATACAGTGTGAGCAACATCCTTCTTTCTGCCTCGTTCTTGCCGGCGACCGATTCGAAAAGGTTTTCGGCAGTGATAAGACCGCGCAGGAACGCTCGTGGTCCATACAGGCCGGGCAGCGCATCGAGCGGACGCGCCTCGGAGTCGAGAATGTAGTGAATGCTGTTCCCCGTCAGTGTTCGTTCAAGTTTGCGTCCGTCGCCGAAGTCGATCGTGACGGTGGGCACAGGCCGCTCGGATTTCCAGTGCAGCACAAAACGATGGCGCAAAACTGCGGCGACTTCTTCGTTCGAATAAAGCACGGTGCGGAAGAAGCGGCTGTTGGCGCAGCTAAACTCGTCAGTCAGTTTGCCTAAGAGACGCAATGAGAGAATTGGGTTGCCGGTCGCCTTTGAGGCTGTCTTTGCCTGTTCGAGATCCGTGTACCAGTAAAGCCCGGCGATATAGCTGTTCTTCTGCTGAGCTACGGCATCGAGCGCTGCTGTAATGCGTTGCCATTCCTCGTCCGGGACGGTCAAAGGATTCTTGATACGCGCCTCGATCTGGCTCGCGTACTGGCCCATGAGCGCTTTCAAGCCGGCCGGACCCATCGATCGTAGATCCTCGATTGCGGCTGACGAGGCGGCTGTATTTTCTGAGATTGCTTTGCGGGCAAGAGCTTCAGCAGGCTCAGCAGCGCGGGAAATCTGTGTGGAAAACAGGACGAAAAGGAGCAACGAAAGGAAGCGGGACCTCGTGTTCATCGGGACCTCCGAACGAAGAGTTGCGGTTTTGAGGTATTAGACGAGGCTTTGGGTTGCCCGGGACAAAATCCAGCCGCGAATTTACGCGGAATGAAAGCGGATCACTTCTTCATCAATTCGAGCACCGCGGACGTCATGGCTTTAACGCCGGTACGCAGGGTCGGTTCCGGGATGGGCACAAACAGGGCGGAGTGTAGGCCCGGCACCGGCACTCCTGATTCCCTGCTCATTTTCAACTTCGCCGGATCGGAGGCGCCCAGCCAGAAAATAGCAGTCGGAATTTTATGGTCCAGACTGAAATAGCCAAAATCTTCACTCGCCATGATCGGTGGCACTTCCACCACGTTTTCATTGCCAAGTGCCTGCTTGAACGCAACCACCAGTCGTTCAATCAACTTCGGATCGTTGTAAGTTGAGCCTGTTCCTTCGGAGACCTTCACCACGGGGCCGCGATCCTCCGGAATACCCGCGGTGATCGCAACGCCTTTTACAATCCTCTCGATCGATGCCATCACACGTTTTCTAACTTCTTCCTTGTAAGTGCGAACAGTCAGTTGCAGATTTACTTCATCCGGAATGATGTTGTAACGCGTGCCACCATGAATCGACCCGACTGTAACCACTGCCGGATCGAGTGGCGAATTCTCACGACTCACGATTGTCTGCAACGCCATCACGACCTGGGCCGCCACGATGATCGGATCCTTCGTCGTCTCGGGCGCTGAACCGTGCCCACCAACACCACGGATCTTGATGTCAATCGAAGTCGCACTCGCCATCGCGTAACCCGGCGTATAACCGACCTTGCCTGTTTCCACCTCGGGTTTGTCGTGCAACGCGATCGCGAAATCGGGTTTTGGAAAATTGGTGTAAAGATTGTCGCGCAACATCGCGTTCGCGCCATCGCCGGTTTCCTCGGCTGGTTGGGCGAGCATAACGAGCGTGCCGTTCCAGCGGCTCTTCAACTCAGTCAACATTTTCGCGGTACCGAGAAAGCTCGTCATGTGCATGTCGTGACCGCACGCATGCATCACACTCACTTCGACCCCCGCATCATTCTTCGCCTTCACCTGGCTTGCATAAGGCACTCCTGTTTTCTCTTCGACCGGCAACGCATCGAGCTCCGTGCGGACGAGGACTGTCGGTCCTGGACCATTCTTCAACACTGCCACAACACCGTAGCCCTGCCACTCCGTGTTTTGAAACTTGCCGATGCGTTCGGTGACGGTAAATCCGAGTTTGCGCAACTCGGCGGCGATGAAGGCGGAGGTCTTTTCTTCGCGATGAGAAAGCTCGGGCGCGGCGTGGAGGGTTTTGTAGGTCGAGAGCCACGATGCCAGGTCGCGATCGATCATCGCGTCGAGCGACAGTTGTTGTGCGTTGGCATTCAGTGTCAGGACAAAAATGAGCAGAACCCAGTTAAACTTTCGCATCGTGTCTCCGTAGTTGTTACGCAAGCAGCTTCTTGAGCTCGCTGATCCTGGCAAGGTGGTAGTCGTCGTGTTCCGCCTGGAAAAATAACATATCAACCAGCCGCATCGGCACGTTTAGTCGCGGGTGAAGCGCCGAGCGCTCAAAAATCTCGCCGTCGAAAGTCTCGAGACGGCGCACAATTTCGTGTCTCTCCGTGCGAAATGCTTTGAGGATCGAGTCAGTGGTGACTTTGTTGTAGTTTGCGTCGTGAGTCTTGCGGTTCGACATGTCGGCCGCGTGCAGGGCCGAATTTCCGGCGACGTATTCGTCGATACGTTGCGAGACGAGGCTTTCCAAATCGAGCAGGTGGCCGGCATTCTCCTGTATGGACCAACGGCCATCGACCTGGGCAGTCAGTGTGTCGGGTGAGAGACCCGCGAGCAGATCTTCGAGGCGCGCCGGCGTGCCACGGATCCGCTCGATCATCTCGGGATAAATACCGGCGGGGAAATCAAAATTGAAGCGACGGTCGGTCCATTTGACACGCATGGACCTATTCTATCCTGAACCGCGTTTATGGCTTAGGCGGTAACGGCTTCTGCAACGACGCCGCGATGAACTCAGTCAATCCTGCATCACTGTTATTATGACGAAACTTGTAATAGTTCGTCATTTGCGCGAGCCACTCTTTGCGACTCTGTTCCGTCTTTGGATCCGCTCCCGCAGTCGCAATTGCACGCGCATAAGCGTCGATAATGCGATCTATGACGACGTTTAACTTCTCGAGCGCAGCCTTGCTTTCGGGCGTCTCGGGCTTGTTCGCGAAGTCATTTTGATAAGCCGCGGACATCGTCTTGTAAGGCCCGGACTCGTAGGCGGCAGCAAGGAAGTAATAAGTCGACGGAGTCTTCTTGATGTCGCTGTTGTACTGCGCCGCTTTCAACAATGCGTTGATGGCCTGATCCGGATTCGTCTTGAGAGTCAAAAAGCCGACCGCGTAGTGGAGATACGCAAGCGTGTCGTCTTTGCCTTTGAAAGGTGCCCAGTCAGCTGGCGCTTTACCCCCCTCAATCGCACTAATCGCTTTGCGTGCATAATCGAGCGCGGTGGAGTTGAAGCTCTCGTTTTTAGCCGAAGCCGCGAGATAACCGGCGTAGGCGAGGTCTATCTGCGCACGCAGATAGTCAGGCTCATCGGCCAGTATCTTCGCCCCTGTGCTGTAGGCTTCCGCAAACTTCTTTTCGTTAATCAGATTTGGCAGGGTTTGTTTGCGCTCGTCGCGTTCGTACACCGTGATCCACTTTTGCAGGTAGTCCGTGTACGTATCTTTGTCTTTATTATATTTCTGGAGATAGTCGCGCGCGGCCTGGTAGGCGACTGCCGGGTTCCGCTTATGATTTTCGTAGAACCGGTTGTAGATCTCGATCTTGACGGGATCGTTCGTCTCCTGCGCCATTAGCGCGGATTGTCCGCCAAACGTCAGCAGCATAAGGGCCAGCAAAACCGCGAAACCGAGTCCTGCGCCCAACCTTTTTCCCAACAACTTCATATCAACTCTCCTCCGTCACTCTTCCGGACACCTCAGTGAGCTTAGACGCTACAGGGCCCACTAAGGGTTTTATCATGCTGAGGTTATAATCAATCTGCTTTCCCAGAAAATATCACAGGATGGTAAGAATTCAGACCCAGGGAGACCCAGCTAAATCGATGACTGACAGACGTCCTGAACATATCAAATTCTCGGGCCGCATTCTATTTCTAACCGACGACACGGCCCTGATCCGCCGGCAACTCGAAGCCGGGACCGCGGAAGCCGCCGCTCTCGAAGCTGAGCTTGCCACGCGGCTGCGCGCGGGCGACCTGCCCCTCATGAGCAATATTTCCACGGACGAGATAACGCCGGGCTGGGTCTGTTTCTACTACGACGAAACGTTGGGTCAGTACGTCTATGTCGGCATGCGCGAGGGCGCGGTCAAGAAAGACGAAGTTAAAAACGGCGGCTTTGCAGTGGTCGTCTCGGGACTTTCGAAAGGTTGTGGCTCGTCGCGCGAGACAGCGCCGTACGCCGAAAAAGCCGCGGGGGTGCAACTGGTTATCGCGCAGAGTATCGAGAAAATCTACGGACAGAATTCGCAGAACATCGGTCTTTTGACTTCAACTGATTTCCGTCTCATCGAGCGTATTCGACGAGGCGAAGAGATCCCGCTCGCGGAGTTTACGAACGGACTCGATCCGATCTCGCAGGAGATCGTTTCCCACGGCGGACTATTCAACTACAACAAAGCACGGCTCAGTGGAAAAGTTACACCACCGCCAATCGAAACCCCTGCGCGCCCGATGACCATCGTCGAAAAGATCATCGCGCGCCATGCTTTCGTTTCTGCCGGAAAGATCGGCGTCGAAGCCGTAAAACCTGGCGACGCGTTGTTCGCACTCGCTGACGTGCGTTTTTCGCACGAGTACGTAACGCCGATGGCTGAGTCGCTGTTCAAACAGGCGCTCGGGCCTGATGCGCGCGTTTCCGAACCGGAATCAGTGTTTGCGTTTCGCGATCACCTGACGTTTCTCGGGCGCGTGATGTCGCCGAAGCATCGTGAGATGGGCCTCCTGGAGAGGGCCGAAGGTTTGGCCACGACGCAACAGAGTTTCACCGAAAAGCAGAAGATCAGACTTTACGGTGAGAGCCCGGACGGCGGGTCGGAAGCGATCTGTCACAACGCGGTTGTTGAAGACCTGGCCCTGCCGGGCCAGATCGTTATCGGCACTGACTCGCACACGTGCATGGCCGGCGTGCTCGGCTGTTTTGCGTTCGGCGTCGGCTCAACGGACATGGCAAACGCCTGGTACACGAAAGACATTCGCATCCGTGTGCCTGAAACGGTGCGTTACGTCCTGAAGGGAAAGAAGCGCGCCGATGTCGCCGCTAAAGACGTGATGCTTTACATACTCGCGTCGGAGTACATGAAGTCGAGCAAGGGCATTGGCAAGGTTTTGGAGTTTGCCGGCGACGACCTGCGCAACTGGTCGATGGACGAGCGCGCGACGTTGACGAATATGGCGGTCGAGGCAGGCGGCACCACCGGCATCATCGAACCTGACGAAGTTACGCTCGATTACGTCGTGAGTATGCGCGGGCTCGATCCGGAAACAGTGCGCAAGGGATTTACTTACAGCGATCCCGATGCGGAATACGCGGCTGTTTTCGAAATCGATTTGGACGAGATCGGGCCGATGGTCGCAACGCCGGGCGATCCGCGTAACGGCATTCCGATCGACGAGCTCGAAGGCGAGGTGCGCATCGACGCTGCTTACGGCGGCTCGTGCACCGGCGGCAAAATGGCTGACATGGACATGTACGCCTCGGTTCTCGAGAACGCGCTCGCGAATGGGAGGCGCGTGAAAGAAGGCGTGCATCTCTACATTCAGTTTGGGTCGCAGAAGATCAAGCAGTACGCGCGGCAGCGAGGATATATCGACATCTTCGAGCGCGCGGGCGCCGAGTTAATCGATCCTTCGTGCGGAGCTTGTATCAACGCCGGACCGGGCGCCTCGGCGACGACGGAGACGGTCACCGTGAGCGCGCAAAATCGAAACTTTCCCGGCCGCAGCGGCCCGGGGAAGCTCTACCTCGCCTCTCCGTACGTAGTCGCTGCCTCGGCGATTGCCGGGAAGATCGTCGATCCCAAGGAAATCCGCGGCTAATAACTGAAACTTTTAGCCCTATCCCCACACTAACCTACCGAGAGCGATGACTGGCGCGTTCGCGGGCACCCTGATGAACACTTCAGCAGACCTGGTTACTCGCGTGTGCCAGGGCGATGCGGATGCCTTCCGCCTGATTTTCGAAAGGTATTCGCGGCCCGTCATCAGTTTCATTTACGACATGGTCGACGATCGCGCGCTGGCTGAAGAACTGACGCAGGAGACTTTCGTCCGCGCCTTCCGAGCGATTCACACCATGCGCGCGGAAACAAAACTCTCCACCTGGCTGTTTGGCATTGCGAGAAACGTCGCACGCGAGTCGCTGCGAGCGCGCGCCCGCGCGAATAGGCACGTCGACCTCGCAGACAAGTCGGTGATGGATTTGAGCGACGACAAACCGGTGCCAGTCGAAGGGTTGCTGAGCAAGGAGCTAAACGAGGTTGTTCGCCGCTCGCTGGCCGCGCTCGATGAAGACAAGAGACTGGTGTTCACACTGAAGGTGCTGCACCAGTGCAGTTACGAAGAGATTGCTGCCATCACCGGTTTCTCGCTCGCGAAGTTGAAGACTGATTTACACCGCGCCCGCGCGGAGATGAGAAAGAGAATCAGTCAGTACGCTGGAGTTGGTTATGAAGTGTGAAGTTTGCCCCGATCTGTTGGAAGAATATCTGGACGGTGAGCTGGCGCCGCAGGATCAGGAATTCGTCAACGCGCACTTGATCGCGTGCGTTGATTGTTCGGAGCGCTTTGCCACGCTGACTGCGGAACAGGAGCTGTTTGCGCGCTACGATCGCGAGCTCGAAGTACCGCCGTTTCTTTGGACAAGGGTAGCCGCTCACACGGTTTCGGAGCGTATTGTGCCAAAACGCCGATGGCTCCCAAGTGCAATTGCAGTGTCAATGATCGCGATCGCATTCGGAGTGGTCTACTGGTTGTCGAATCACAAGACTCCTGAGCCCACGGTAGCAAGAACACCCTCCACCGCCCCAAGTCCGGATCCGGTTCGTAAATCCGTTCCATCCGTGGTTCCAAAACGTCAAGTGATCGCTACGCACCGGAAACCAAGACCTCTAGATAAAGCAATAATCAATCAAGCGGATCAATCCGACGTGCTGTCGTCAGATCTCGCGTTTCTCGACCTTGATGAGCAGGACACAGCCAAGCACATTGAGCAAAGTAAAATGCTGTTTCGCTCGATCAAAAACGTCTCGATTCCTGACTCCGACGACGAGATCGACGTCACCTACGACAAAGCACTTTCACGTCGGCTGCTGAACGAAAACGTCGTCTTGCGCCGCGACGCCGAGATGAAAGCAAAGTTTCCGACTAAAACACTCCTCGCTGATTTGGAACCGCTCCTGATTGACATCGCTAACCTGCCGGATCGTGCACGCCCTGAAGACGTGCGGGTGATTAAGGAGCGTGTGCAAAAGACCGAAATCGTGGCGGCGTTGCTGGATTACCAGGACCGCGGCGCCAACAATCGTTAATGAGAATAGAGGCCAAACATGTTTAAGAACCTTACTTCGATTACGGCAACGAAGCGCGTCGCGTTGCTCTTCTGCATGCTTGCTTTGCTAGGCAGTATTGCTGTCGCTCAACAGGGAACCGGTTCCGGTTCGGGCACTGGTGCAGGTGCCGGCTCCGGCACTGGTGCAGGGTCCGGCTCCGGCACTGGTGCTGGTTCCGGTTCGGGCTCCGGCAGTTCTTCCCAACAAAACGACGCCGTAACAATCTTTCGCAGCGCGCGCGACCTCATTACTGACGGCAACTGGGCGAAGGCGGAGGAAAAGTTTGACGAGTATGTCTCTTCGTTTCCAAACGAGAAGAACATAGACGCGGCGCTCTACTGGCTCGCGTATGCGCAACACAAGTTATCGAAGTATGACGAGTGTCGTGCGTCGATCGATAAGCTGCTTCAGAAATATCCGAACTCGAGCTGGAAAGACGATGCGAGAGTACTGCTGGCGCAAGTGCCGGGTGCTTCCGCGGCCGCGTATTCAAATCTCATCAACGCGGTAACGGCGCAGGCGGTTGCCACGACTTCAATCGAACAGCCGACGATCTATTCGCCGGCGATTGCCATGCCATCGATGAACGTGACGGTGCCGGCTCAGGGCGGTCAACTCGTGGGCGTGGCCACACCGGCCGCAATTGGTTTTGGGCCTGCGGACGACAGCGCGTCCGTCGACCAGAATGATCCATGCGAATTCAAGATCGTGGTCCTCCAGGCGTTGTTTCAGACGGACGTACAACGCGGAATCATGGCTGCGACCGATTGGCTCAAGCCTGGTTCTGCGCAGACCGTGCGTTGCAAGAGCGCGGCGTTGACGTTGCTCGGTCGCAACGGCGGCAAGACAGTCACGCCCGTGATCCTCGGCGTCGCGCGCAGTGAGCCTGATCTGAAACTTCGAGCGCGTGCTATCTCGGCACTCGGCGCGAGTAACGACGACAGTGTTGTCGATGCGCTGCGCGATTTCGCGATGAACTCGCAGGATAACAACATCGTCGAAGCGTCGCTGTACGCGCTTAGTAAACACACCGGTGATCGAGCGATCACGGTTCTCAGTGATTTTGCAACCAACGGAAGCAGGACGATTGCACAGCGGAAGGTGGCGATCGCGAGTATTGCTGCGCGACCGGGAGAACCCGCGGTCGATGCGTTGTTCCGGGTTTATGACGGCGATCAAAACGTTGAGATTCGGAAAACAGTCATCTCCGCTTTCGCAAATCGCAGGAGCGAGCGAGCGGGCAACCGGCTGCTCGAAATTGCGCGCGGCTCGGAGAATGTCGAGTTGCGCAAAGCAGCGATTAGCGCGATCTCGCGGCGCGGCGGGGAGAAAGCGGTTGAGTTTCTTCTTAATCTTTACGACACGGAGAAGAATGAAGAGTTGAAAGATCAGATCATCAACTCACTCGGTTATGGCACTGGAATGTTTGTGGGCATGCCGCTCGGGCAGATGGCATACGCCACGACAGCGAGCAGCAGCAGAATGAACGACCAGCGCGTGACTCGAAAGCTGATCGAGATCGCGCGTAGCCCGCAGGCGCCGATGGAGCGTCGCAAACGCGCGATCGGTTGGCTGAGCAGGAGTAAGGATCCGGAAGTGCTGAAGTTCCTGGAAGAGCTACTTAAATAAGCAATTAGGTTCAGAGTTTAAGCTTTAGCTTGCGGTTTGCCGCCGAAGCAGCAGCCTAAAGGCTGAACTCTAAACTCCGCGGTCGCGGTCGGCAGAGAACTTTTGAGCAAGGATTATTGGCGATGAGTAGCGCGATTCACAATCTCGACACACTGAGAGAGGCTGCGGTCACACTTCTCCGCGAAGTGGAATCGCTTGCAAGCCAGCAGGAACCACAACCGGTGCGGCTTGGGCTTCAGGAAGAGGTGCAGCGATATGAGAGCGAGCTGATTCGTGAGGCACTCCAGCGGACGCGCGGTAATCAACGCCGCGCGGCGAAACTGCTGGGCGTGAAAGTGACGACGCTCAACTGCAAGATCAAAAGACTGGGAATCGCAAACGACTTCGGCACGTGATCACTTCATCCGTACTCTGACCTTGTTCGTCGTCTTCTCTCTTAACGTCGCGCTAATCAGCAGCGGCTGACCCGCCGGTGTGTTATCCGGCAACCTCACGACGATCTGCGTCAGCCAATCAAACCCAGGCACCTTCCCGACAAATTCAACCGTTAACGGATAAACATTCAACGCCGCATCTTCCGCTCGCGCCATCACTGCCGAACTGTTCTCGCCCGGCAGGAGATCCATATTCATCGCAAACAACATCAACCGCGTGCGCTGATCCGCGCTGAAATTGAACGGGGTCGTTAACGGAAAAGGATCACGGACCCACGTGCCCGAGTCGAGGGCGATCGCACTATCTGAGTTCGTTTCGGAAATCAGCATCGGATCCGTGAATTGAACGCGAACCACCGCGCCTGCACCGCGCGCGAGGTAGTAAAGACTGCCATCGGCGTCGACTTTCAGATCCACCGGAGACGGGACGTTTGTGGCAAAACCAGACGCCGTACCCGTCGCCGGGTCAAAGACTCTGATCCAGTTGCTGCACAAGTCGGCGAAGAAGTACTTGCCGATAAAACTCGGTGGGAACTGCGCGGACGTGGGATTATAAAAAGCGCCACCAGCAATCGCGCAGCCCGTGGTCGAACTAAAGCCATGCTCGTAAGCAAACAACGGCGACCGAAACGCGGGATTGCTTGTTGGCCCTTCGCTGTTGGGCCAACCATAGTTTGAGCCGGCGATGCCATCGTTGATCTCTTCCCACGCGCTCTGCCCGACGTCGTTGATGAACAGACGTCCCGTTCCCGGTTGAAACGCGAAGGTGAATGGATTCCGCAAGCCCAGCGCCCAAATGGAACGATTGTTTCCCGTCGCTGTGTTAAAGAAAGGATTGTCGGCCGGAATCGTCCCGTCAGAGTTGATGCGCAACACTTTACCGAGCATGTTTCCAAACGTTTGCGCATTTGCAGGATTAGCGTTCTCGCCGACTGCGACATACAGCTTCCCATCCGGTCCGAAATGAATCGCGCCACCGTTATGGTTTGTTGCCGTGGATAGATTGTCGAGCTCGAGAATGCTCCTTTCACTGCCGGGCACGACAACGTCGCCGTTCGCAGTGAAACGACTGACGCGGTTGTGTCTCGGCGTGGACGCCACGGTGTAATAGAGGTAGAGAAAATTGTTGCTCGCGAAGTTTGGATCGAAAGCGATGCCGAGCAGTCCGCGTTCGCCATTTGGATCGACGCTCAACGTGATGAAAGGCGTCGGGAGCAGCACGCCGTTCTTAATCACGCGCAGGCTTCCACCTTGCTGACACACGAAGATGCGGCCGTCAGGCGCGATCTCCATTGCTGTAGGATTTGAAAGGCCGCCGATTGAGGTTTCGGTGAAGCCGGGCGGCAGCGTTGCCGCATGCGTCACAGACAATGAGGCCAACATGAAAATTATAAAAGAGCCGCGGATAAAACTCTGGTACCACATAACCTAAGACATCCTTGATAACTCGGCCACAATCTCTTTCACAGCCTGGCGTGCTTCTTCAACTTCTTCCGGCTTGAATGAGACCGCACCGACAACAGCATGCCCGCCGCCGCCGTATCGCTCGCAGATTTTTGCGATGTTGTGCGTGCGCGGAACCGGCGCCCACGGATTTGATCCCACCGAAATCTTCGTACGCAACGCTCCTCGCGTCAGCGCGACCGAGTAAGTCGTTTCCGGGTGCAGGTAATAAGGAATGAACTTGTTGAAGCCTTCATAACCCTCGTCAACAAGGTCAAACTGGACCACGCGGTCCGCGCTCCTCGCTTTTCTTCTGACGACTTCAAGCGTCTCGAGATGTTGCTTCAGTATCGGCTCAAAACGACGCTGCACTTCGGCGCTCATCGCAACCTCTTCGAGCGATTTGATGGTGAGCTCACGAATGATCTGCTCGATGAACGAATCGTCAGGATCAGCTTCGATCACCTGCATCAGTTGCAATGCCGGCTCTTTCAACTCGACGCACTGTGCGGGCGACTCGTAAAGCGCGCCGTCGATCACATGCGCCCAGTGGACCAGCGACGTGAGCGGCTGCGGATTAAAACCGAAACGTTCGTGCGCAACGTCGGCTATGAATTCCGTGCATGACTTCCGTGTTGGATCGAGAAACTTTCTCCCGGACGTGTCGGCACGAAAGTGCGCCTCGTCTTCGGGCGTCAGGAATGCAGACTCATGATGATCGAACCACCACGTCAGTTTCTCTGAGGCCGCATACTTGAAATCGACGATCGCGTTCTCGTCTGAGTCAAACATCTCCAGGTCAAACAGATTGCCTGGCCGGTGCAGCAGTCCTGTGTAATTGACTTCGGCTTCGGGATGAATCCGTTCCTTGTAAAAGCGTGTGAAAGTTGCCGCCGAAGCGACACCGTCAAAGCAGTGACCGTGATAAAGGAGACGCAGCTTCATCCGTGAAATCTGTGGCTCAATTTTTACACGGCTCGATGACGGCGGCGGTGGTGGGGGTGGCGCCGACTTTCGACGCGATAAACTTGTCAACCTCGTCTTCGATCAGCTCGCCGTTAACAACCCATGCTTTCTCGGCCAGCACGTCGCCGGTGGCGTTGACTTTCGCAGGCTCGAGAAAGATGTTCCACGGCGAACCCCAGTTGCGCTTGTCACCGGTGAGTTGCCGGTACGTGTAGTGCGCGGTCTTCAGCCGTTCTCCCTTTGATTCTGACTCAGTTACGACCGGATAAGGTGGACCATCCTTGCCGAAGTAGCTACGGACTTCGTCTTTCGACGCGTATTCGCTCACGCCGATAACCTGAAACCCCTGTGCCTTGTACTTGTCGTACAACTTCGCGGCGATGGGCGCCTCGTAACGCCAGTTTCCGCACCACGGCGCGAAGTAGACGATCATTACAAGCTTCTTGCCTTCGATCAGCTTGCGCAACTCTTCGGTCTTGTCGGCAGTGAGGCTTGGCAGCGTCCAGTTTTTATAGTTCACCGTTTGCTCGGTCAACGGTGAATACTCGTGACCGGACTGCGCGCGCGCAACGGAAGGTGAAAGGACCAGTGCAAGAACGGAGAGGGCGAATATGAGTTTCTTCATGGTACTACTCCGATAAAACGACTCACGTTTAATTCGCGGCGCTCGCGGTTGCAGGGGCTTCGGCCAGTAACGGCTTGACCGCCTCTGCCCACCCGGCTTTGTCGCGCGCGCCAATTATTTTCTGGCGAATTCGGCCCTGGCGATCGATCAGATAGGTTGTCGGCAACACTGCCTGTTGAAATTTTATTTTTGCATCGTTGCCGCCCAGCAACACGTCGTATTCAAACTTCGCGACTTCCTGCTGGTAAGCGTTTACGCCGTCCGCATCGTCGTCGAGCGAAGCGCCGACGATCTTCAGTCCCTGTGGCTGTAACTCGCTCTGCAACTCGTTCAAGGCGGGGATCTCTTCGCGACACGGAATGCAGTAAGTGGCCCAGAAATTCAAGAGCACGACCTGACCCTGGAGTTCCTTTAGTCGAAACGGCTTGCCCGCGAGTGTTTGGAACTCGACATCTGGCGCCATTTCGAAGCTTGTGTTTGGGCTCGACGGCGCTGCCGGTTGGGCCGGAGGTTGTTTCCAAAATCGGGTTATCAAAGCTTCTGCGTTGGGAATCCAGGCTGCGAATCGCCCGGTTGCCAGCTGCGCTGACTGACCACTCATGACGAGAATTCCCACGAGGATCAGCACCACTCCCGAAACGACTTCTACTTTGTGCAGGTGCCGCCGGAAGTTTTTATAGAAACTCAGAAATTTATTGATGCCGAGGCCCGTCAAAAGAAACGGCACTGCAAGGCCCGCAGAGTAAAACGCCGACAGCACGAGGCCACTGCGCCAGCCACCGCTTGTAGCCGCGAGACCGATGATGCCGCCGAGGATTGGACCAATACACGGCGTCCAGCCGGCTGCGAAAGCAATTCCGAGCGCAGCGGATCCGAGCACGCCACGCGGTTTGTCGCTCGAGAAGAAACGTGTGTCTTTGTAGAGCGCTGAGATCTTGAGCAGGCCGATTAGTTGTAGCCCAAACGCGATGATGACAAGACCACCGATTATTCGCACCCACGGATTGGTCGTGATTGCGGCGCCGACTAGACCAGCCGTTGTTCCGAGCACGAGAAAGATGACTGACAAGCCGGCATTGAACGCGAGTGAGTTGATGATCACAGCGCGACGACTACTGACACCGTCTTTGAGATTGTCGATGCTGACGCCGGACATCAGGGAAATGTAGCCGGGCACGAGCGGTAAAACGCACGGCGAGAGAAACGAAAGAATCCCCGCCGCAAACGCGATCACGATGGTAAATAAATTAATGCCTTGGTCCATTGCTTTGTAAGTCTGTGCTTATTTCTCGTCAATCAATTTCTTAATCAGCTCACCCAATAACTCAATTTCGTCTTCACTTGCGCCCAGCGAGATGTAGCGCACCACACCCTTGCGATCGATCAAAAACGAGGTCGGAATCGAGAACACGCCGTAGTTGAATTCATTCGTGTCTGAGTCGGAGACCAGAAATCCGTATGGCAGCTTATTGCGCGTTCGGAAGTCACGCAAATAGGCTAGCTCTTCGGACGGCCGAAGTTGCTTTCCACCACCGTGACCATAGTACTTCGTCACGCCCAGGATCACGAGTCCATCGCCCTTGAACGCGTTCTGCCAGCGCGCCAGGTTCGGGAGCGTGTAACGGCATGGACCACACCACGGAGCCCAAAAGTCGAGCAATACAACCTGGCCGCGGAAATCCGTCAGCTTCTTCGGCTGTTGCTCGATCCACTCTTTGACGAGAAGTTCGGGCAACGCACCGTTCGAACTGGTCAAACTAGCGTCGAAAAGCTGTTCGACGTCCAATTCCGGATTCAGCCGTATCAAACGCACGGTTGCGTCTTTGTAGAGGTTTGCCGATGGCAACTGGATCGCGAGGCGACGTAAATGCGCGAGGGCAGCGATTGCGGCGTCTTTCTGTTCTGTTTTCAGGTACGCATCAGCTAAGAGCACCGTAGACTTCAACAACATCTCATCGCGCTTGAAAACTTCGCCCTTGTTCGTCTCGATAAATTTCTGCGACGCGGCGAGCATTTGTTTAGCGTGGGCCGTCATCCCCGCGTAGTCTTTCGCGCGCAGGTAAGCGTCCGTAATCAGCAGCTCCATGCGATAACGATCGTCAGCGTTTTGCGGTTGATGACGAGCATACGCTGCGACTGCGTCCGTCGCCTCCGAGATAAGGTTCTTTTTTATCGCATACAGAACAACGACGTTACGCGCCGCCTGCGCCTTTTGACCGTCAGGATCGTCCCTGAGAAGAAGACGCATCGTCGCGAGCGCGGCGTCAGCATCACCGGCGAGGTGATGAAGCATGCCGAGGTAGTAAAGATCGTCGCCTTTTAATGGCGAACGCGCCTGCAGTGTCGCAGCATTTCGCACGGCGAGATCTTTCTGCTCCTGCTTCGTCTGTGCTTCGAGTTTCGCGTCGTAAGGAAGTTTTTGTTTATTGAACTCCTGGTAACGCCGCCCAAGATATCCGTTCGCGTCTTCAAATAATTCCTGGGCCGGACGCGTGTCGGCTTTGCCGTCGGGTTTGACGACCGGAGCGAGGCCCTGCGCAAACGTCGAGAGTGCGACCAACAGTAATAGAACGAATGAAGACACGAACTTAGTCATCTTTGAGAGGAGACGATTGCCCTGGAAATCAGCTCACCAGTTAAAGGAGCAAGTAGGATTCCGTTTCGGTAATGCCCCGTTGCATAAAAGAGCCCATCAATTTCACCACAAGGACCCAGTACAGGCAAACCGTCAGCGGCGCGTGGCCGCAGTCCCGCCCAGGTATCGACGACGGGCAAGTCGGAAATTGCAGACGAAATCTCGAGGGCATTTCGCAAAATCGTGTTAATTCCCCCGGCGGTAACGCGCTTTGCGAAGCCGGCGTGCTCGCTCGTCGAACCGGCCAGCAAACGTCCATCCTGGCGCGGCACGATGTAGCCGCGCGGGCTGTAAATCACGTGGCGTGTCACCTGCGGCTTCGCTTCGAGACAAACCATCTGCCCGCGCACAGGTTCGATCGCGGGAATTGGCGACTGGGGCGAGCTCTTGATGAAACTCGACCAGGCTCCGGCCGCAACCACAGCAATCGAGCAACTAATCACTCCACGACTCGTCTGCACACCGCGCACACGGTTCGCTTCAAGGAGCACAGAGTCAACACTTGTTTCAGTGGTAATAGTGACGCCGCGCTTCTTTACGCTGTTCGCGAGCGCGCTCAGCAGTCGACGATTCTCGACTTGAATGTCTTTGGGAAACCGCAACGCGCCACACGTTGATTCAGAGATACACGGTTCCAAATCGCGCGCCTCTGCGGCACCGAGAAGCTCGACGGGAAGACCCGCGCGAGTTTGCCAGTCAAATCGTTTTTTAATCGCTTCATGATCTTGTTCGGTGAGAG
>DAIOGT010000076.1:1807-2942 GCA_036745095.1 Pyrinomonadaceae bacterium | reverse complement strand
CGAGTTTGCCAGTCAAATCGTTTTTTAATCGCTTCATGATCTTGTTCGGTGAGAGCGATGTAGAGTGTGCCGGTCGTGTCGAGCTCGACGTCGATTCCCGTTTCTTCCAGCAGTTCAGCCGCGAACGCCGGATACAGATCGCGGCTTTGACACGCCAGATTGAAAAACTCGTCCTGAGCGTCGGCTTCGACCTGCGGCAGTAGCATTCCGGCGGCGGCAAACGACGCTTCCGCACCGAGTGTGCCGCGCTCGATCAAACAAACATCACGCACACCTCGCAGCGCCAGCGCACGCGCGATCGTGAGACCAATGACGCCGCCACCAATAACAATAACGTCCGCACTTCCTTTGATAGACGCCATTTGGTTACTATGCCAACAATGCATGCTATCACACTGATTCCAGGCGACGGCATTGGCCCCGAAGTCGCCTCAAACGTGGTTCGAATCGTCGAAGCGTCGGGCGTCGATGTCCAATGGGAAACTCACTATGCGGGCGCTCAGGCACTCGAAAAATTCGGCGAAACACTGCCGAAAGAGCTGCTCGATTCGATCCTGCGCAATAAAGTCGCTCTGAAAGGTCCAATCACAACTCCGGTCGGCAAGGGTTTCACGTCAGTCAACGTTGGGCTTCGCAAGGCGTTGGATCTTTACGCGAACCTGCGTCCGGTGCGCGCGTTGCCGAACGTGCCGTGTCGTTATCCTGAGCTCGACCTGATCATCGTGCGTGAGAACACGGAGAGTTTGTACGCGGGTTTGGAGCACATCGTCGTGCCGGGTGTGGTGGAGAGTTTGAAGATCATCACGGAGAAAGCCTCGACACGCATAGCGCGATTTGCTTTCGAGCATGCGAGAAGCGAGTCGCGTAAAAAAGTGACGGTGGTCCATAAAGCGAACATCATGAAGTTGTCGGACGGCTTGTTTCTGGATTGTTTCCGGCGCATGAGTGAGAACTATCCGGACATCGAGGCTGACGACAAGATCATTGACAACGCGTGCATGCAGCTCGTGATGCGACCGGAACAGTTTGACATCATGCTGCTCGAAAATCTTTACGGCGACATCGTCTCCGATTTGTGTGCCGGGTTGGTTGGTGGATTGGGATTAGTGCCGGGGGCAAACATCGGCGAGAAGGG
>DAIOGT010000076.1:0-1707 GCA_036745095.1 Pyrinomonadaceae bacterium | reverse complement strand
ATCCGCGGCTCATTAACTGCTCAATTTCCTCAGCCTGCTTGGGCACTTTGTGTGTCAGCACGCGCGGCCCGTTGTTCGTACACAAAACATCGTCCTCAATACGCACACCGATCCCCAGATACTTTTCCGGAATGTCCTTCGTATCGGGCGCAATGTAAATCCCGGGCTCAACTGTCATCACAACACCCGGCTCCAGCGCGCGTGATTCCTTACCGAAGTAATACTGCCCGACGTCATGCACGTCGATACCGAGCATGTGCCCGAGACCGTGCATGTAAAACTTCTCGTACTTCTTCTCCTTGATCAGCTCTTCCGGTTTGCCTTGCAGCAATCCCAGTTCGACCATACCTTCCGTCAACACTTCAATCGAATGTTGTTTCAACTGATCGTGTGTTACGCCCGGTCGCACCATCTCCACACACGACATCTGCGCCTTCAACACGAGGTCGTAGATCTCGCGCTGCGGCTTTGTGTAACGACCATTGATCGGGAAAGTGCGTGTGATATCGGAAGCGTAGCCCTTGTATTCAGCTCCCGCATCGACCAGCAACAAGTCGCCGTCGCGAAGCTCGCCGTCGTTGTTGATGTAGTGAAGCACAGTCGCGTTTGGACCAGCTCCCACGATCGAGGTGTAAGCCGGAGCGGAGGCGCCATGCCGCCGGAATATCTGCTCGATCAGCGCTTCCACTTGAAACTCCTGCATCCCCGGCTTCACGGCCTTCATCGCTTCGCAATGAGCTTCGGCAGCGATGTCGGCAGCAGTCTGCATGATCTCGATCTCTTCCGGAGTCTTCACAACGCGCAACTCGTGCACAATCGTCGCCGGATCAACGATTGTCTGTGGCGGGTGAATCGGCTTGCGATTCAGTGAACGCATACGCGAGATCTCTTTGATGATCGTGTCGTCGAGATCGCGATCGACGCCGAACCGGTAGTAAAGCACTTCCGCACCGTCGAGAAATTCCGCCAGCTTCAATTCAAATTCCGCAACCGGAAACGCTTCAGTCGCGCCGAAGTCACTCATTGCGCCCTCGACTCCCGCGCGGCGCCCATCCCAGATCTCTCTTTCCGGATCTCTTGGGCGCACAAACAACGTGTACTTTTTGTCGGACGCGGGTTTGATTACCGCGAGTGCGTCCGGCTCTTCAAAGCCGGTGAGATAGAAAAAATCAGAGTCCTGGCGGAACCGATAATGCGTGTCGTTTGAGCGCCTGGTGTCGTGCGCACCGGGAATGATGGCTACGGAATTGGGCGCCATGCGGCGCATAAACTCCTCGAGCTGGGGCTTGATCATGAAACTCTCCTCTTGAGAATTACCACAAAAGACAAAGGTGATTTTGGATTTTGCATTGTACCTGACCGGGGACTGGATGGATAATCACGTAACGTTATGAGCACTCAAACTCTTCCTGCCTCCGAGGTACGCGAAATCGTTTCGGTTAATCCGTCGACCGGCGATGAGATCGGGCGCGTGCCGTTGATGGACGCTCCCGGCGTGGCGGACGCTGTCAGCCGTGCGCGCGCGGCCCAGCCCGCTTGGGCCAAACTCTCGTATCGCGAACGTGCTCGTTTCATCCTGCGTGCTCGTGAAATCGTGCTGGACCAGCTTGACGACATCGCGAAACTGGTTTCACGCGAAACCGGCAAACCCGTCACTGAAGCAATCTCGATGGAGATCGTGCCCACGCTCGATCTCATGCACTACTT
>DAIOGT010000075.1:0-21193 GCA_036745095.1 Pyrinomonadaceae bacterium | reverse complement strand
GCCGGAGTACATGGTGCCGGGAGCACTGGTAGTACTGGAAGCGATGCCGCTGAGCCGCAACGGGAAGATCGACAGACGCGCGTTGCCGGCACCGGAAACGTCAGGCACTACATTAGAAAACACATTTGTTGCTCCACGCGATCTTTTGGAAATGCAGCTCACACAGCTATGGGAAGAGGTGCTCAATAGATCTTCCGTCGGCGTGTTCGACAACTTTTTCGATCTGGGTGGACACTCGCTTCTGGCAGTGCATTTGATCGCGCGGATTCAACAGCAGTTCTCGCAGAAACTGCAGCTCTCAAGTCTTTTCGAGGAACCCACTGTCAGTCATCAGGCAGAACTTTTGCGGCAGCGAGGGAGCGGCAGCACCTGGTCACCATTGGTGGCGCTTCAGCCCAACGGCACAAAGCATCCGTTTTTCTGTGTTCACCCAGCGGGCGGGCAGGTGCTTTGCTATTACCACCTGGCGCGGCTATTAGGACCAGACCAGCCTTTTTATGCGTGGCAAGCTCCGGACTTCGATGAAGTCGCCAGCACGGGCAGCGATAACTACGAGCGCATTGAAGATCGTGCGGCCGCCTATCTCGAATTGATGCGCGCCGTGCAGCCTGAGGGTCCATACATGCTTGGCGGCTGGTCCTTTGGTGGGACCGTCGCTTTCGAAATCGCTCAGCAGTTGGATCGACAGGGACAGAAGGTGGCGCTGCTCGCTCAACTGGACGCCATCGCTCCGGTCCGGCCACTGAAACTTGACGAGTCGTTGCTGCTAATCGGTATTGCCAAGGAGATGGCTGGACAAGCCGGCAAGTTCCTGTCGCTCGCGGCTGAAAATCTCGTTGGGCTGAGCGAGGATGAACAACTCGACTATGTCCTTGCCGAACTCAAACGGTCCGGAGTGGTTGCTCCTGATGTGGACCCGGAACTTGCTTTCCGCTGGGCCCGCGCCAGCTTGCAAGGATTTCGATTGCGACATCAGTCATTCGAGAATTACGTGCCTCACGTTTACTCGCAGCAAATCACTCTCCTGCGGGCCGACTTGAATCCGATGTACTTGAACGACGAAGGTACGGCTCACATCGTGGAGATTTACCAGGAACCCACGCATGGATGGAATCAACTTTCCAGCCAGCCGGTCAAAGTAGTGCAGATCGCGGGCTACCACGAAACAATGATGATGGAGCCGTACGTGCAGGTGCTTGCCGAAAAACTAAAAGCGTGCATTCGAGAGGTCGAGGTGAATTAATCGTCAATGAAACTCCTGTCATTTCTTTTCAAATATTCCTGGGGATTGGTTGCGCTCGCAATTCTGTCCGGCATCGTCGGCGGGCTGAGCAACGTCGGTATTATCGCGCTGATCAATGCCACGCTGAACCACACGGAGGTGGCGCCCCGAATCTTGTTTTATAGTTTCCTCAGTCTGGCGTTGCTCTTAATGATTACCAGGGTGGTTTCCTCGGTTGTCTTGACGCGACTGGCTCAGGATGCCGTTCTTGATCTGCGAATGCAGTTGAGCAGGAAGATGCTTGCTGTTCCGTTGCGTGATCTGGAGGAGATCGGTCCTCACCGTTTAATGGCATCGTTAACCGGCGACATCGCCACCATCACCGGAGGCCTGCTGATCATTCCCAACCTGTGCTTGCAAGGCGCGCTCCTGATCGGCAGCTTGTGTTACCTCGCATGGCTCTCTGGTCCGGTCTTCATCGGCACACTCACTTTTATCGTGCTGGGAATGTCGAGTTATCAGTTGGCTGTTCGCAAAGCGATGAAATACATGAGACAAGCTCGGGAACAGCAGGACACGTTATTCAGACATTTCCGTGCGATGACCGAGGGGACGAAAGAGTTAAAGCTTCATCAAAAACGGCGCCGTGCCTTCATCTCCGAATTGCTTGAGCCGATCTCGCGTTCTCTACGCCGTAACAACATTATCGGTAGCGCAGTATTTACTGCCGCCAGTAGTTGGGGCCAACTGCTTTTCTTTGCGCTGATTGGGTTACTGCTTTTCGGTTTGCCTCTGGTGCGCCCAGTCGAGCCTCAAGTAATTATCGGCTACACCTTCACCGTGCTTTATGTGGTCGTGCCGTTGGAAGTGATCTCATCAATGCTGCCCAGCTTGAGCGCCACCACTGTCGCATTGAAAAAGGTCGAGTCGTTGGGTCTCACCTTATCTGCCAAGCGGAATGAAGACGTCGCAACTGGTATTGTCGAACACGACACCGAATGGTCGTCGCTTGAAGTCGTCGATGTCACGCACTCGTATCATCGTGAGCGGGAGAACAGCAGTTTCACTCTTGGGCCAATGAACCTGGATATTCGACCCGGCTCGCTGATTTTCATCGTTGGCGGTAATGGCAGTGGCAAGACCACGTTCGCCAAGCTGTTGACGGGTTTGTATGTCCCTGAGACTGGCGAGGTGCGCTTCAACGGCGAGCCAGTCACAGACGAGAACAGAGAGTTCTTCCGGCAGCACTTCTCGGTCGTGCATTCAAACTTCCACTTGTTTGAAAACCTGCTGGGCCTTGCTTCGCCCGAACTCGATGCGACCGCGCAGGAATACCTCGTGCAGTTGCAACTCGATCATAAGGTCAAGGTCGAAGATGGCAAGTTGTCCACGACCGATCTGTCGCAGGGACAACGAAAACGTCTCGCTTTGTTGACTGCATATCTTGAAGACCGTCCCATCTATCTGTTCGATGAGTGGGCAGCTGACCAGGATCCTCTCTTCAAAGAGATTTTCTATCTACGCTTGTTGCCACAATTGAAAGCCAGAGGGAAGACCGTAATTGTTATCAGCCACGACGACCACTATTATTATTTAGCGGATCGCATTATTAAGTTGGATGAAGGCAAGCTGGACTATGACCGCCAGCTTGGTGCCGCGGCAGACATCCCGGCAGAGTTGGTTGCCGTTTGACGCCGCAGGCGGTCGCTTAACTATTGTTTTGGCCAGATCGTGAATGATGAGACTTCTGCAGATCCTTACTTTCCTGGGACTCCTCGTAGGTTTAGGGTTGTCGTTGAGTAGTTGCTCACAGCGTTCTAATGAGACATCGATGTCTCTGGAAGGGCGTTGGGAGGGAGTGAACGTACATCGCGCAGCGCAGATGAAGCTGGTCCTGGACCTGCAAGCGGGAGCCAATGGTTTACGAGGCAGATTGTTTCAGCCTGACTATCCGCTAAGGGTTGGAGAGATAGCCGAGGTTAACTACAACCCTCCCGCGATCAGCTTTCAGATTGAGGGTACGCAACTTCGTTTTGAGGGTACACGCGATGGCGAGTCGATAAGGGGTACTAGCCGCGATGGGGAGTTCACCGCCACCTTTGAACTGAAACGCAGCATGACGCAGACGCCACCACAGTCTTTCCGGGAACAAGAGGTCAGCTTTCAGAGCAACGACGCGAGGATCGGCGGCACCCTGCTCCTTCCGGTCGCGGAGGGTCAATATCCGGGAGTCGTTTTGATTCATGGATCTGGTCCAGGACCACGCGCCGCATTGCGTCCGATGGCTGAAACGTTCTCACGCAACGGCATAGCTGCACTCATCTACGATAAGAGAGACGTCGGCAACGTCCGGGGAACTGAGCTGGTTGAATCCGAGAACCTGATCGCCGACGCCCTGGCGGCAGTGAAATTTCTTGGAAGCAGGTCTGAGATAAATGCTCGCCAACTGGGCGTGTGGGGAGTTAGCCAGGGCGGCGGCGTTGCTGCCGAGGTTGCGGCTCGCTCGCGCGAGGTGGCATTTATGGTGGGGGTTTCAAGTGGTGGTGTGACTTACGCCGAGATGATTGTCTACCAGATCACCAATCGACTGCGCGCGCAGAATTTCTCCCAAGCCGAAATAGAAGAGGCGACCGCAGCCATCGAGCAATTGCATGAGTTTGTCAGGACTCGTAAAGATCCCGAGGCGCTTCAGGCGACTCTCGATCGTGCGTGGAAGAAACGTTGGGCGCCGATCGCGCTACCAACTAAGGCGGTGCCAACCGACAAGGAACTTTCAACCTGGATACAGTGGCGTCGGCTGGACACGAGTCCGATCGAGCCATGGCAGAAACTAACGGTGCCCGTGCTTGCGATTTGGGGCGAGAAGGACTTGTCCGTGCCGGTCAATACGAGTGTTGCGAGGATTACCGCCGCGTTAGCCCGTGCTCAGAATCGCGACGCGACAATCAAAATTTTTCCTGGCGCCGACCATGGCCTTACGCTGCCGATGGGCATTCGATCAGATACCGAAGGAGCCTGGGATTGGCCTCGCATCGCACCAGGCTATCTCGAACTGACGATGGATTGGGTGAAAAGTCGTGCGACGGCGGCTAACAGCCAGGCTATGTGAGTTCGACGCCGAATCTGTTTACCAAAGGGCAGGAACTCCATGAAGCAACAGCGACTCTTGGTAACGCGCAAAACCCTGGACCAACGTATGCTGAGGTGAGGGCGACCTTTACGTCAGCTTCAATCAAAACGGCAATTGGACCGCCCCGCGAAGCCTTGGCGAACTTGTTAATTCAGCGGAATGGGACTACACGCCGTTGATCAGTCGCGACGGGCAAAGTCTCTTTTTCGCGCGTGGCTGGGGAGATATTTACCAGATTCCAGTAAGCGCCTTAAACCTTAAGCCATAGAGAGTCACGACCCGCGGTTCGCTGCCGCTTTAACTTCTACATCAACTAACACGTTCGCAGAGACTGCTACACCTCTTTTCACAGCAGCAGGTCTTTTGCGATCTAGTGTCCCACTAAGAAGACAACCGATTATGCTCAGAGATCCTTTCGAAGCACTTGCTGTTTGCGACATAGATCTTCCGGTAGCACTACCGAAGGTAGAGTTTCCAAAACGCATGAAGACCGGGTACGCCACCGCCACTGCCCATCACGGCGAACTGTTTCAGGGAGTGGTGGAAGGCGCCAACGGACGATTGCTGCGGGGACTTGTTTCGCTGCCCTGTGGAATCTTCAAGTCGGAAGCTACCTTCTACCCCGATGCCAGCGAAGTGGTTCGCGTTGAACCTTCCTGGAAGATCAAAACACGCAAAGCTGTAGAGCTGACGTTGGCCCATACGAAGAAGGTCGGTTGGGGCGGGTTGCTGAAAATATGCAGCACTATTCCTGTGGGTTGGGGATTAGGATCTTCGACCAGCGACGTGACTGCTGCGATTCGCGCCGTGGCCGACGCGTTTGACGCACGGATAGACCAACGTGTAATCGCCTCGCTGGCAGTTAAAGCTGAATCAGCATCCGACTCCACCATGTTCAATGACCGTGTGGTGTTCTTCGCACATCGCAGGGGCGTGGTTATCGAAGATTTGAAAGGAGCGCTGCCCGAACTTGAAGTACTCGGCTTCAACACAGATCACACCTGCGTGGGAGTCGATACGGTGAACCATGTGCCGGCGCAGTACTCGTGGTGGGAGATAGAGGCTTTTCGGCCGTTGACTGGTCTGCTGCGACGGGCAATTGATACCCAAAACCCATATCTCATCGGTCAGGTGTCAACTGCCAGCGCCTTCATCAACCAACAACATCTGCCAAAACCACATTTCGAGCAGATCAACCAAGTTGCCCGCCGCGTGGGCGCGCTGGGTCTCCAGGTAGCGCACAGCGGCACAGTCGTCGGTCTGCTGTTTGACCCGCGTGACGAACGGACCACCAGCCGAATACGCGATGCCGAGAATTTGATTCGTGAGATGGGTCTAAAACAAACGTGGCATTTCCGCACCGGTGATGAGTGCGAGATAGAAGTGAGGGATCGAGATGAGGTCTTATCAGGTTGCTCCGACGGTCGTTGAGTCGGTTCTGCTGCCAAAGCTCGTGCGGTTGGGCGACAACTTGATTGGAGCAAGCTTCTTCCTCATGAAGCTTTTGCCCGCGCGTTTCATTCTGAACCGGGCGGAAGCGGAGGGGTTGCTGCGACCGGATTCGATGGTTATCGAAACCACTTCGGGAACGTTCGGGTTAGCATTGGCAATGCTGTGCAACCTGCGCGGCTATCGATTGATTGTTGTGAGCGACCCGGCAATTGATCCTCCCCTTCAACGCCGGCTCGAAGATCTTGGCGCCACAGTCGAAATCGTGCGAGAGCCGTCGCGGTTCGGTGGCTACCAGGGTGCGCGCTTATCGCGAATGGCGGAGTTACAGGCTGCTCATCCGAATCACTTTTGGCCCTCGCAATACAGCAATCCTTACAATCCGGGCGCCTATGCGCCATTTGCAGAATTGCTTACTGAGAGCATCGGACATATTGATTGCCTCGTGGGTACTGTTGGTTCCGGCGGCTCCATGTGCGGTACGAGCAGTTATCTTCGACTTCCTCTCCCGCACCTGAGGGTGATCGGTGTTGACACACATGGGAGCGTCCTTTTTGGTCAGCCCGATAGCAAGCAGCGACTGCTGCGTGGGTTGGGAAATAGTCTAATGCCAAAGAATCTGGACCACACGATATTTGATGAGGCTCATTGGGTCAGTGCGGCCGAGGGATTTGCGGCAACCCGGGAACTGCATCGAGGGCATGCTCTCTACATGGGCCCGACAAGCGGCGCCGCATATATGGTGGCGCGTTGGTGGGCTGAGAAAAACCCGAAGGCTACAGTCGTCGCCATCTTCCCGGACGAGGGTTACAGGTATCAGGACACTGTCTACGACGATGAGTGGATGCGCTCTCAGGGAGTGCTGCTCGATCGGTCGACTCCTGCTCCCCGTCTGGTAGACCATCCGCTTGAGACTGATGAACAGTGGTCGTGTATCAACTGGCAGCGTCGCACGTACGAAGAGGTGATGGGCGCTCCGTTCACGCCTTAAGAACGATGATGGCCTGGCTGGCTTTTGTTGAAAGTAATACGAGCGGGACGGGACGTCTCTTCGCACAGGCCGCTATTGCGGAGGGATTCAGACCCATCTTGTTGACTAATGACTCTTCGCGCTACGCGTACGCAGCGGAGGATGGGATCGACGTTGTCACGGTGGATACGCGTGATGAATCAGCCTTGCTGACGCAGTGTCGACGGCTCTCATCTGAATCAGCGTTGGCCGGCGTCACTACCACCTCAGAATACTTCGTTGTTACAGCTGCTGACCTGGCGCAAACATTTGCCCTGCCAGCCCCATCTCCTGCAGCTCTCCGCGATTGTCGCGACAAGAGAAAGCAGCGGGTGCGCTTAAACAAAGCAGGTATCAGCGTTCCGATGTTTCGCGCAGCCGGATCTCCGCGGGCGGCAGTAGCAGCAGCGGAGGAATTCGGCCTTCCGGTTGTCTTAAAGACGGCCGGCGGCTCCGGAAGTGTCGGCGTCAAGCTTTGTGAGAGCAAGAACGAGGTTGTGGCCCACGCGACCACGCTCTTGCGGCAAAGGCGAAATGAGCGTGGCCTTCCAGTGGCGCGCCAGATTCTCGTCGAGTCCGTAGTTGATGGACCAGAATACTCAGTCGAGACCTTCAACCGTGAAGTTATCGGCATCACACGCAAACTTCTCGGACCACTCCCATTCTTCGTTGAAGTGGGCCATGACTACCCGGCCGTTCTTCCGTCCGACACTGAAGCCGCAATTTGCCGGACAGCTTTGCGAGCACTGGACGCGCTGGGATTAGGGTGGGGACCGGCACACATCGAGTTACGGCTCGGTGCCGGCGGTCCAACAATCATTGAAGTAAACCCGCGACTGGCAGGTGGCTTTATTCCGGAACTTTTGCGTCTCAGCCAGGGCATAAGCCTGATTTCAGAGACGATCAAACTCGTGGTTGGCCGTCAGCCCGACTTACGGATACGGCCCAAAGGATATTCATCGATCCGCTTTCTGATACCGCCGTGCGAGGGTGTGCTGAAGGGGATCGAAGGAGTCGAAGAATCGCGGCGTATTCCAGGGGTTGTCGATCTAAAACTCTATGCGAAGGGCGGCGACACCCTGCACTTGCGCGGTGATTTCCGCGACCGCGTGGGCCACGTGGTTGCGTGCGCTGACACGCCTGAAGCCGCGCGCGCGGCCGCAGAGTCTGCACACTCAGCACTCAAACTGACCATTCAACCTCAGTAAAGTTAAACGGCATTCGCGCAGGCGACACTTATAAGGCAATGCGGCGGCCGCCTTGCCAAACATCGACACGGATCTAGCGTTTGGAAAACACTGGCCGGATATCACGCAGCATCAACCCGTCCGCGCGTCGCATCCTTTTTGGCGACACCGCTAACGGGAGCATTGTTGCAGAGATGAAATACATCACCCAGGTAGATCGCGCGCACCTGGTGATGCTCTCAGAGTGTGGTCTTATTGAAAGTTCGCGAGCCGCTAAACTGCTGTGTGCCATTCGCGAACTTGAAGCCTCCGGTTTCGCACCGCTCGCGGCCAAGTCCGCGGTCAGGGGACTCTACCTGCTATATGAGGACTACCTGATCGAGCAGTTAGGCGCCGAAACCGGAGGCATTCTTCACACAGCCCGCTCACGTAATGACCTCAACGCCACGGTCCTGTTGCTGCGTCTTCGCAGCCCGTATCTCAAGCTGCTTCGCGAATCTTCAAGACTGCTGGCGGTCCTGCTTGGAAGAGCACGTTACTTTGCGCGCACGGTAATGCCTGCCTACACGCACTACCAGGCTGCAGTCCCAATCACCTATGGCCACTACCTGGCTGGAATCGCTTCCGCTCTGGCGCGGGACATCAACAGTGTACTGGCGATCGGTGTTGATCTCGGCCGCTGTCCACTCGGAGCAGGTGCGGTCGGCGGCACATCCTTTCCAATTCACACAGATCGTACAGCTAAGTTACTCGGCTTTGAAGCGCCGGTTAAGCATTCGATTGACGCTGTGGCCTCCCGGGATTTTATTTTGCGGCTGCTTTCCGCCGCGACCATCCTTGGTGTGACGCTCAGCCGCTTAGCAACTGATTTGCTGACGTGGACTACCGCGGAATTCGGCTTTCTCGAATTGCCGGATCAGCTCGTCGGCTCCAGTTCAATGATGCCGCAAAAACGCAACCCGTTTTTGTTAGAGCATGTGCAGGGACGCAGCAGTTCCGCACTCGGAGCATTCGTGAATGCTGCCACCGCGATGCATGCGAAGCCTTTTACGAACTCGATCTCCGTGGGGACGGAAGCCGTAAGCCATGTCTGGCCAGCGCTACAGAATATTACCGAAGCTACGGTTTTGGCCCGACTGGTAGTTTCCGGCGCCAAGCCCATTCCTGAGGCTATGCTCGAACGTGCTGAGCGTGGATACATTTGTGCGACCGAGTTTGCCAACCGGTTAGTGACTTGCCAGGGAATGCCGTTCAGAAACGCGCACCACACAGTCGGATCATTGATCAGCCAGGCGATTGAAAATCGTGATTCGTTAACCCAGATGATCGCACAGTGGCGGGGAGCGGAAGAGTGCCCTTCCGCATTCGCAGACTTGGACGCCGCGTCAGTGGCCCGCTCCTCAGGTCATGGTGGTGGGCCAGGAGATGCTTCGCTCCAATCGTGTTTGCAAACTTTGCAGGCTGAGTGGGCCAGGTTAACACGCGCACGGCGGGAGCAAGAGGAACGTTGGACCACCGCCGCAACTGCGCTGAGCGCCGCGGTCAATGACCTGACTTCCAAAGAAACGGTTAATAGTTGAACGGGCTTTGCGAGCGAAGAAGTCGAGCATAGCGTTTCGGTAAGTTATGAAAGTTTCGATTTTCACAACGTGTCTGGTTGATGAGTTCTTCCCGAACGTGGGCGAGGCAACGGTTGAGTTGCTCGAGCGACTGGGAGTCGAAGTGACCTTCAACCGGGAGCAAACCTGCTGCGGACAACCCGCCTTTAACACCGGCTATCGTCGCGCGGCGGAAGCCTTGGCCGCACGAATGCTCGAACTCTTCGAGTACGAGTTGCAGACCGCCGACTACATAGTTGCACCTTCCGGCTCATGCACGGCGATGGTGAAGAAACATTATCCGCAACTCTTCCAGGAAGCAGAGTCGCAACGCCGTGCGAAACTCGTCGCTGCGCGAGTCTATGAGTTGTCGCAGTTTTTAGTGGAAGTGCTGGGAGTGGAGGACACCGGGGCGAGTTATGACGGCGTTTTGACCTATCACGACTCCTGCCATCTTTTGCGCGAGTTGGAAGTCGCCAGCGGTCCAAGGAAGTTGATCGCCGCAGTCGAAGGAGCGGAGTTCAGGGAATTGGATCACGCGGCGACATGCTGTGGCTTCGGCGGCACGTTCTCAGTGAAGTACCCGGACATCTCCGCCGCAATCGCCGGTGAGAAGGCGGCCATGATCGAACGCAGTGGCGCAGAGTGTGTAGTCGCCTGCGACGTGAGCTGTTTGATGCACATGCGCAGTGCCCTGGCTCATCGCGGTTCAACCGTCCGCTGTTTGCATCTCGCCGAATTGCTCTCCGCCGCTGCTACCCAACCGCAATGACTCACGAGATTCAAACAGAAAACTTTGTCGCCAATGCGCGACTGGCACTGAATAACGTTCAGCTTCAAAGCGCGCTGGCCGGCGCGATGGAAAAAATCGCCGTCGCTCGCGGCGGAGCAGTCGCCGAAGTAGGCGATGAGTGGCCTCGTCTTCGTGACCGCGCTCGAGAGATCAAAGAACACGTCGTTAATCATCTGGATTATTACCTCAGCGAATTCGCGGCTTGCGTTGAGCGGCAGAACGGGAAGGTCTACTGGGCTCGCGATGCCCACGAAGCCAACACCTACATAGCCAACCTGGCGCAGCGTCACGGCATAACCCAGGTGGTCAAAAGCAAGTCGATGATTTCGGAAGAGATTGCCTTAAACGATGCGCTGGCGGCCGCCGGCATTGAGGCAGTCGAGACTGACCTGGGCGAATACATCGTGCAATTAGCCGGCGAGCGCCCCTCACATATCAATATTCCCGCCGTCCATAAAACTCGCGGCGACGTTGCAGATCTCCTGGCGGAGAAACTCCACGTTGAGCGTCCGCAAGAAATTCGGGAGATGGCCACACTGGTCAGGAGAACATTGCGAGCGCGCTTCGCCGGGGCGGAAATGGGTATCAGCGGCGTCAACTTCGCGGTTGCCGAAACAGGCACAATCGTGCTGGTCGAGAATGAAGGCAACATCCGTTTCACCACCACGCTGCCACGGATCCACGTAGCAGTAATGAGCATCGAGAAGATCATCCCGCGCCTTGAGGATTTGGCTGTGTTTCTGCCACTGCTGACGCGCAGCGCTTCGGGCCAGAAGATCACTTCGTACGTGTCTTTCTTGACAGGCGTAAAACATTCGCCTGTTGAAGAAGGACCGGAGGAGTTGCACGTTGTCATTCTCGACAACGGTCGTACCGGCATGCTCGCGAATCCGCACTTGCGCGAGTCGTTGTATTGCATTCGCTGTGGTGCTTGTCTGAACTCCTGCCCGGTTTACCACAAGATCGGTGGGCACCCTTACGGTTGGGTCTATCCCGGACCAATTGGTGCCGTGCTAACTCCACAATTAATCGGGCGCGAGCGCGCCGCTGATTTGCCTTATGCCTCGACGCTTTGCGGTACATGCCGCGACGTGTGCCCGCTCAAGATCAACATTCCCGACATGCTGCTACATCTGCGTTATGAGATTAAAGAAGCAGCCGAAACACCAAGGCAGCATGAGGCGCGGTTAAACCAGCCGTTACTGGCGAGCTTACGGCGGCGTTTCGTGAAGTGGACGGAGCACACTCTCTTTAACGTTTGGGCGGCAACCATGAAAAAGGCCACGCGGTACGAACGCGTAACGGGCCTGGTTCGACTGGCCCAAACAGTCTTTCTCAGTCGCTCGCTTAGTAACTTACGCGCTGCATTGTTGGCCCGCCTTGGACCAGTTTATCTTCCACCACGACTCGCCAAACGCTCGTTTCGAGCGCAATGGACCAAACCCTCGCCGCCTGTCGAGACACGCCTGAAGGAATCTCAAACCGTAATCACTGAAGTGGGAATAAAGACCGAACTGAGTTAGCTGTGAGTTCATTGACTACTAGAGAAGAGATGCTGACGCGCATCGCCGGATCGCTTGGGCGCGGACCGTTGACGAGCGCGCCTCCGTCGCTGCCGCCGTTTTCCTTGCCACGCGCAGGTGTTTCCCGCGAAGCCCTGGTTGAGCGATTTGTCTCCGAGGTGTCGAGAGTTGGCGGTTTCGTCGACCGCATAGGCGCCGCTGCTGAAATGGTCGATTACGTACTCCGGCTGTTGTCCGAAACCGCGGACGGTGGAGTAGCCATAAGCGACGCAGTGGCACAGCAAGTACCGAAACTATGCGAGTGGCTCGAGGAGCAGGGAGTGCGTGTGATTCCACGCACCGAAGCGTCAGATAAGCAAACACTTTTGAGTGTGGAAGTGGGTGTGACCTTCGCCGACTTCGCCATCGCCGATACGGGAACGCTCGTTTTGGTATCCGGCGCAGAGCAACATCGTCTCATCTCGCTAGTCCCACCAATCCACGTTTGCCTGCTGGATCCAAATCGTATCGTTGCGAATCTGACGGAACTACTAAAGCAGACGGGCAAACAACACTACAGCCGCGAGTTGGCTCCCTGCGCGATGACCTTCATCACGGGCCCAAGCCGCACCGCGGACATCGAGCATACAGTTACAACTGGCGTACATGGACCTCGTGAGCTCCTCATCTTGCTTTACTCCGGGAGGAAAAATAATGATGCAAGCTGAAAGTCAAATTGTGCTCGACCGTGTTGATACGCTGCCAGCGTCCAGCGTCCGTTTCACAGGTACGGAGGACCGCGCTGCGATAGTGCAGCTCGATCCGGACCATCCCGGCTTTCGCGATAAGGTTTACCGCGCCCGGCGTGACCGCATCGCGCAGATTGCACTCGATTACATTCCGGGCACGCCCATCCCGGACGTATGTTATACGGAGCAGGAACACGAAGTCTGGCGCGTCATACGAGAAAAGCTCGAGCCTTGTCACAAACAATATGCGTGCGCCGAGTTCCTGGAGAATGCTAAGCGGTTGAATTTGCCGCACACTGAAATCCCACAGTTGTGTGAGGTCTCGGCGCTTGTAGAGGATCTCAGTGGGTTTCGCCTGGAGCCGGTGGCCGGGTTGGTCCAACCGCGTGTCTTTCTGGAGTCGCTAGCCAGCGGTGTGTTTCTCTCGACCCAGTATATTCGCCACCACTCAGCCCCACTCTACACGCCCGAGCCTGACATTGTGCATGAGCTGATCGGTCACGCGATGATGCTTGCGAGTCGTCGCATCGCGGAGTTGAGCCGGCTGGTCGGCGAAGCTGTACGACGCACAACCACGGATGAAGCGTTGGAGCGATTGGCGCGGGTCTATTGGTTTACGATTGAGTTCGGTGCGATTCGAGAGGCTGGCAGCATCAAGGCCTACGGTGCTGGGCTGCTCTCCTCGGCTGGTGAACTGGAGGCGATGCACCGGGCAGAGATACGGCCGTTCGACTTAGAAGCTGCGTCTCACCAAACTTACGATCCGACGACTTTTCAGCCGTTCTTCTTTTGTGCCGACTCATTCGATCAGATGTTTCACACTCTCCGAGAGTTTTTGCTTTGCTGGAGATAGAGAGTCGTTCGACAGTAGGAGTACATTAGCTCTGGCCTCACCAGGGCGGAGTCTTATCTCCCCATATTCCGTCCCGTCCCTTCGTCTAGTCCCAATCCAGCCTCATAACTTCATTTCACCTTCCACAGCGCCCGCTCAAGCAGCACCCCTAATCAGAACAGGGAGCGATAATTAGAACGCGAGATGCGGATGCCCTAATCGAAAGCGCATCGTAACCGTTGAATTTTTACAAGAATCTCCGATTCTACATAGCACCAGTTTGGAAACTCGATTATCATCTTCGCGTCTCCCAGACCTGAGTTTTAACCGTCCTTATAATTCACGCATGCCCGAATCGGCCCCAATAGAGTCGAGAGGTCTCCATGAAAGTACAACGATTCTCCGCAGCTATGTTTGTAATAGCAGCAGTTGTATCCGTAACGGCACAACGGCCAGCTCCTTCTCCCGCCCCACCGGCACAAGATGAAGTTGTTCGAGTAACTACAAACCTCGTACAAGCAGACGTGATTGTCACCGATAAATCCGGCCGTCAGGTTACTGATTTGCGGCCTGAGGATTTTGAGGTCCTGGAAGACGGTAAGCGGCAAACACTCAGTCATTTTTCTTATATTTCAACTGAACGTCCCACCCGGCCATCTGAGGCCGCCACAAACCCGGGCGAGAAAAGTTCTCCGGAGTTGCCCGATCTTCCGGTAAGCGAAGCGCAGGCAAGGCGAACTCTAGTTATTGTTGTTGATGATTTAGGTCTTTCGGCTGAAAGCATAGTGTCCGTTCGAAAGGCCCTTAAAGAATTTGTTGAAAATCAAATGCAACCTCACGACCTGGTTGCGATCGTGCAAACCACCAAGGCTAGCGGAGCCCTACAGCAATTCACGTCAGACAAAAAAAGGCTTCTTGCCACGATAGAGCGAATTACCTGGTTTGGCGCAGGCCGTGGAGCTTTAAGTCCTTTTGCTCCGGTCAATACCCAGACGGAGATTACCTCTGTTCAGGGAGCACAGATCCTGAATGAGATGGAAGAGGAACGTGCATCGCAATACGCGGTCGGAACGATCGGCACTCTCAGCCTGGTGGTGCGAGGACTTCGGGAGGTGACCGGCCGTAAAGCAGTTTTGCTCATAGCCGAATCGTTTCGCCTTTTTACTACTCAGGGTCGCAACGTTCGCTTGATAGAGAGCCTGAAAAACGTAGCGGATCAGGCTAACCGATCATCGACTGTCCTTTACACGGTGGACGCCAGCGGTTTGAATCCGCTTAATCTAACGGCCGAAGATAAGGTTTCGGGCCCAGCTTATACGTTCGATACGAATGCTTTTGGGAATCCTACCCCACCTCTTAAAAACCGGGGCACCCCCAGGAGAAATGATGTTCCAACTGCTGCGTCGATCGCTCTCGAAGAGGGCGGCTCGAGTGCGGCCTTTAAACGACTCGACGCACTGGTGACACAACGCGATAACCAAAATGTGCAAAATCATAGCGTGTTATCGTTTTTGGCGGATCGAACGGGAGGATTGTTCACCGCTAACACAAACAATCTCAGTCTGGCCACGGAGCGCATGCTGCAAGATCAAAGCGGTTACTATTTACTTGCCTACCGGCCCGGCGAACCGAATCCCGAATCCAAAGAGGGTGGCGCACGTTTTCACAAATTGACTATAAAAGTGAAACGTTCAGGATTGAATGTTCGATCACGCGAGGGTTACTACACCGGCACGAGCGAAATCGCGAGCACCAAAACAAGAGAGCAGCGACTCAGTCAGGCGCTCATTTCACCATTCGCGGCGGGAGCCGTCGCTGTGCGTATCACGCCACTCTTTTTTAACGATCGAGCCGAAGGTTCGTATCTGCGAGTGCTGCTTCATTTGGAAGCAAAAGACTTAACCTTCAACGAACAACCCGACAAGTCACAACAGACAGTGCTCGATATCGTTGCTGTCAATTTAGGTGAAGATGGAAAGGTGGTGGATCAATTCAGTGATACACAAACGTTAGACGTCAATGGCGAAGCGTTTTCAGGCGTACAAAAAAACGGCTTGAGTTTTGTCTTAAACGTGCCGGTGAAAAAAAGTGGAGCTTACCAGTTACGCGTTGCCGTACGCGACGTTGCCTCGGATCGCATCGGTTCTGCTGGTCAGTTTGTTCAAGTTCCCGATGTCACGAAAAACCATCTCAGCTTGTCAGGTCTCGTGATTAGCGGCCTCAACCAGGCTGGTACTGCGTCTGCAACGGCGACAGGTGGAGATGGTTTGTTGCAGGCAGTGCCGTCTTTGCGCCGGCTGACGCACGGAATGGTTCTCAGTTACAGCTACACAATATATAACGCTGAGGCGAACGATGCTGGCCGCCCGCAACTCGAGACGCAGATGTTGTTGTTTCGTGAAGGCAAACCGGTATTCTCCGGTAAACTCTCCCCATTTGATCCCGGCACCCAAAAAGATATGAAACGCTTGAGAGTGACTGGTGGCTTACGCATCGGTCCCGAGCTGCCGGCCGGAGGGTACGTTCTGCAAGTTATGGTGACTGACAAACTAAGGAACAAGCCAAACACCGCTGTGCAAACGTTAGACTTCGTGATCGTCGAGTAGGTTTAGCAACCGCTGCCTTCAAAGTTTAGGAGTAGATATGCGTCGAATCTTTTCCGTCCTTGCGCTGATTTCGCTCTTCGGTTCGACGGGGATCTATGAAACCAAAGCTCAGGGCGAGGCTCTTCACCAGATTGAAGGACGAGTACGCTCTCAAGCAGCCGAATTGAGAGGAATACACGTTAAGTTGGTGTTGCAATCAGGCATGCGCACGATTACGGAAACCTTCACGAACGCAGAAGGTCGATTCCATTTCAAATCGCTCAGAGAAGGAGACTATCTGGTCGAGACTATGGAAACGGATCTGCTGGAGGCAACGAGCACGAAGGTTAGCCTGTATCCTGCGATCAGGACGGCGCCAACACCGAACCTCGTAATGTTGTTGGTTGATGTACCTCTGAAGCCGGCGAAGAAACAGCCCCTCGCCGTTATCGCTGCTGATGTCGATCTCAATGTCCCAAAGGAAGCTCAGAAGCACTATCGCGCAGGCATGAAGGCCCTGGATTTGGCAGACTCACAGGGTGCTGTGCGGGAGTTTCAGAAAGCTATAGCAGTTTATTCCAGGTATTACTCCGCGCGGCTGGCGCTTGGACGAGAATTAAGATTGCAAAAGAAATTCGAAGACGCGGCAAACGTGCTGGAACCGTTGCCTCAGATTGCGCCAGGCCGAGCAGAGCCGAGAATCGAGTATGGCATTGTTTTGCTCAACTTGCAGCGACGACAGGAAGCGACGCGCGAGTTAACCGAAGCCATACGGCTTGAGGAAGCGAGTTGGGCCGCGCATCTTTATCTCGGCTGGGCCGTTCTGACAAGCGACGAAAAGACGGCAAGCCGGCATTTCAAACGCGCGCTGGAACTCGATGCGCAAAAGGCCGCGCGGGCTCACATCGCGCTCGGACAGATCGCCAACAATGAAGGCCGGCGAGAAGAAGCTCTCAAACATCTCGTCGCCTATCTTACTCTCGCACCCAACGCATCAGACGCTGAAGCTGTTCGAAAGCTCGCCGAGACCTTACGGAAGTAATTCTAATTCCAGCGCGACACAAAAAGGCCTGCCGACTGATCGGCAGGCCTTAATAGTTACAGCTCGACGCTTCTTAGAAACTGAAGCGTGCGCCTAACTGAATTACGCGCGACTCGCGGGCGCTGGTATAGCGTCCAAAAGTCGGGCTGGTCACGTTCAAGTTAACTCCGGTAGGAGCTGTGCCACCCTGTGCTGTGGAAAGATCGTTTGGACCAAACTGTGTATGATTCAAAGCATTGAAAGCTTCGAATCGCAACTCGAGATTGGTTGTTTCGGTGAACCCGAATCTCTTCGAAACGATCAAGTCAAAGTTGTTAATGCCATTGTTCAAGCGGAATTGATTGACTCCGGATGTGCCGCGACGAGCACAAACTGCCACTCCGCCGCAACCGGCTACCGTGGCATTCACGAAAGCGGCCGGATTGAATGCCTGCAGATTGTTTTCTCGCGGATCGAGTAATTGGAATGGCTCGGTGCCAAAATCCGCAAATGGGCCGGCCACGCCGCCGCCGGTCCCGGTAATGTTGGTGACATTCAAGACGCTGAATGGCTTGCCGGATTCATACGTGTAGATCCCGCCGAGACTCCAACCGCCAAGGAGTGTCTTACCGAAGCCACTCAACCGATTGCCCCACGGGATGTCGTAGATGGCGCTGGCGACGAACCGGTGCGGAACATCATCAGGAGACAACCCTCTGCCGGCACGACGATCGAACAGGTCGAGTGTTCCACGCACGGTGTCAGTACCCGCCGTGTCGGTGAGCGACTTCGACCAGGTGTACGCAGCCTGGAACAGCAATCCGTTCGCGTAGCGTCGAGTAAGGTTCAACTGCATCGAGTTGTACCATGAGTTACCCGCCGACACAGCCTGACTGATTCCCAGTCCGAAGTCCGGGTTCACGCGTCGTGCATTGATGTTGGTTGCGGCTGTCGATGGAGTAAATTGCTGACTTGCCGGAATGAACGACGGGAAATCCAGGAACGGCGTTCCATACGCGACGTTAACCTGCTCGAGTGCGTAAAGCTTGCGTCCTCGATTACCAACATAACTCACTTGCGCAACATAGTTCTTTGCGAAGCTGCGTTCGATTGTGAAGTTGTATTGGTAAGTGTAAGGAGTTCGAATGAACGGATCGATCGCCCGCGAAAGTTGCGTGAGCCGGGCAACAGAGGGGGACAGCGTCCTGGTAATCGGACTAACGCCCACCTCAATTGTAGTCGCGAGGAACGGGTTAGGAATGGTTGGCTGCAATAGATCCGGCGTTCCGAAGTTCGGAAACGGATCCGGTCCGAACGGGTCGGCAAGTGTGCCACCGAGTTCGTCGAAAAACGCATTCGTTCCCTGAAAACCCGGAGCTGTTAGTTGTTGGAGCGCCGTATCGCCGATGATCGCCCCATAAAAAACTCCAAACCCACCGCGGATCACCGTGGCCTGATCTCCCATGACACTTCGCAGGAAACCATTTTCAGGAGTTCTCGGTGAATAGGCGAAGCCGAACCGCGGAGCGAAATTATTCCAATCGCGATTAATGCCTCCGGCTGGAACAGTGCCGCCTAGATCCGGATCGGGATCGCCGGGATATAACAGCCCGACTGGAGCCCTGTTTCCTTCACTAACGATAATCGCTACGCCTTCAGGAGTGCGCAACTGGCCACTCGTCAGCAGCGAAGAGGAAATACCCTGCGCCGCTGCGGTCGGGCGATAGTATGCGACGCGGTTATACTTATCACGGATTGGACCAACGAACTCCCAGCGCAAACCAAGTGAAAGCGTCAGTTGGTCAGTGACACGCCACGTGTCTTGTCCAAAACCAGCGACGCCAAGCTGCCGGTAGTCACGTTCTCCATTCGCGCCAAACTGAACGTAACCAGGCGAGTTACCAATAATCAGGTCAGCCAAATCGTTACCGGTTGAGTTTGCTTCCTCAGCACTCCCGTAACCGATGATGCCCTGATTGATGAACAGGAAGACCTGGTCTTGTTTGTACTTCGTTCCATCGAATCCGAATTTGAGACGATGATCGCCCTTGGCCCAACTGAGTGAGTTCTGAATTTGGAAATTCTCAGCCACGCGTGCTTGCGGTCCCTGGAACGTATTTCCAAGCCTGAGGTTCCGATCGTCAAGGAAAATGAACGGAGGGCCGGCAAATCCCGCGTTCGCGACGAAATTTGCGCTGAACCCAATCTCGGCCGGGCTGGTGGTATTCACCGGCGCTAAGCTGGGCTGTTGATTGCGAGCATAACCGGCGAGAAATGAGTTAACCAGGTTTGGTGAGATCATCAACGTGTGGTGCACCGCAGTGTTGTAAGTGGTGCGCAGGTCGACGGAGCCAAAGCCGGGGACGTTGGCGCCGTTGATCGTGCCGGCGAACGGGAAAGGACTGTCGATCGCTCGATCGAAATAACTGAAAGTGACACCCAGCGTCTGGCGTTCTGTCACCCAGGGATCGACGCGAGCGGTGAGAATATCGAAATTGGTGACTTCGTCTGCGGCGACAGACGCGTTACCGCTCGCGTCGCCGGTGGGAAGAAAGCCAACATAATACAGTCCGATTGGACTGAACCGCGATTGCGGAATTTGTTGTCTTACGTTCGCGCCGGAAGTGCCGATAATCGGGAATGGCGCGCCCGTGGCTGGATCCAAAAGAAGGCTGTCATCTGGCCTGGTAAAGATACCCTGTTTCTCCTCCGCCGTAGGCAGATTTGAGAGTTGCTGCGTCGAACCGATCAACTGACGGCGTCCTTCATAATCAACAAAGAAGAACGCGCGGTTCTTACCGCTGTAGAGAAGTGGGCCACCTTCACCAAAGCGTGGCAGGTAGATTGGGCCACCTATATTGCCGCCGAATTCCTTCCGCTCGTAGCGACGGCGAAAATCATCTTCCGTTCCTTCTCGCGGCGCTTGATTATTATTCTGGTCAAAAAAGCGAGCCGCCGACAGCACCGTTGGACGCCAAAACGCTCTCACATTACCGTGATAATCGTTCGTGCCGCTCTTGGTCACAACGTTAATCACTGTTCCTGAGTTACGTCCGAATTCAGCCTCAAAGTTTGACGTCAACAGACGAAATTCCTGCACGGCGTCTGGGCGCGGCTGCACACCGGTGGAGCCCCCGGTAGCCGTTTCATTGTTATTTGAACCATCGAGCTGGAAGTTGTTTTCCACGGATCGCGATCCATTCGCACGGATTGCGCCGGCGGGTGTCTGAGTAACACCAGGTTGGAGCAAAGCCAGATCGAGAATGTTTCGTCCGTTTAAGGGAAGACCGACAACGCGTCGTTGGTCCACTGTGGTACCGAGGGTTGGCGTCTCGCGATCTACCAACTCCTGTGCTGCGGTTACGGTAACTTCGGCAGTCTGGCCAACGACCGTCAGCGAGTTCTCCAAATTCAAGTTGCGGTTTGGTTCGACCTTCACGTCTGCGATACGTGTTTCGCCGAATCCGACTGCGGTGATTACGATCGTATAGGTAGCCGGTTCTACTTCCAGGAACTGGTAGTTACCCTCTGCATCAGTTTGCACACTGCTGACGTCCTGTTCACGAGCGACGTTAATGAGCTTGACTGTAGCACCTGGAATCACGGCTCCTTGAGGATCGGTGACCTTGCCTCTAATTGAGCCACGGGTACCCTGGGCAAAGATTACAGCCGTGCCCAACATACTGAAACACAGCATGGTTACTGCTAGCTGGAACATCAGCTTACCGAAATTGGTTTTTTGTGGAACTTTGTCGCAATCCATGTTTATCTCTCCAAAAAAATGAAGCACTTGTCGAAGGGGGGTTGATTCTTCTCTTGTCATGCCTGGAAAAACAAGCGAGTCGGAACGTTGGAGCGCAACTATCATTCCGTTATTGAGAAGAGTCAGAAAACGTCACGATAAGCTTGGGCCAGACACTGTTAAGCTGCCGCGGTGGGGAAGCCACTCCAAATTACAAGATTTTGTTTATGAATTTGGACGAGAGCAAGCCGCGCGAACGGGAGGATTCGGCGGAGCGAATGCATCGGAGTATCCACTTTTTTGGTTTTAACTGGTCAGACGCGCCGCGGCAGGGCTGGTGAAAATACGAGGCGATTCAACCCAATGTGTCGTCG
>DAIOGT010000074.1:0-21815 GCA_036745095.1 Pyrinomonadaceae bacterium | reverse complement strand
CTTGTCACCGCCGCATGGGGTCAAGAACCACCCAAAGCGCCGGCACAAGATCCGGCCAAAGCGCCGGCACACGAACCACCTAAAGGGGCGGCACAAGAACCAGCCAAGAAGACAGTACCGCCACAGAAGATTGTGGAGCAGGGAATCGCGATCGAGTTTACTGCCGATCCACTGGTCCATAAGGCAACTTCAATCAGGGCTGCGGAAGACGTTAACGTCACCTTCAAAGTCACAGACACCACGACCGGCACACCCGTAAAAGGGCTGGGCCTCTCCGCCTGGATCAGCCTGCGCGAGGGCAACAAGCCGGCCGAGCTAACGCAGTGCCGCGACAAGATTCAATCCTATTTGACCGGCAGCATGCGAGCCCGCCCTGACGTCGATCTAAATTCCTATTACGTCCTGGCTTTGAACAAGAGCCCGGACATCTCAGTAATCGATCCACTCTTAGGATACGGCGGCAGCAAGCTGCTCACGCTCGTGATGATGAAGAGCCCAGGCGAAGATTGGCTCCTCAGTCGCGACGGCGAGCTGCTCTTCGTCACTTTGCCCGCCATCAATCAGGTCGCGGTAATCACCACACGAAGCTGGAAGGTGCTCGACTACATCGATGCCGGAACCACTCCGACCAAACTCATCGCCCAACCTGATCAACACTATGTGTGGGTCACGAACGAGGGGAACGAAAAGGAAGGCGGCGTGACCGTCATCGATCCCATCACACTAAAGGTCCTGGCAAAGATTCCCACCGGAGTTGGTGAACACGACATTATCATTAGCAGCGACAGTCGCTTCGCTTTTGTTACAAATCGTGATAGCGGCACCGTCTCCATCATCGATGTTCACAAGCTGGAAAAAGTCAACGATTTAAAAGTTGGACCAGCACCAAACTCAATGGCTTTCTCTGAACTGAGTAAAGCGATCTACGTCGTCAGCGAGACTGATGGAAATGTCGATGTGATCGACGAGCAAAGCCGGAAAGTGATCGCCCAAATGAAAACCAAGCCGGGCGCACGTTTGGTGCGGTTTGCTCCAGGCGGGCGCTATGGCTTCGTACTCAACACGAAAGAGAGCACAATACACATCTTCGATGCGGCATCGAATCGCATGCTTCACGACGTGATAGTCGGCAAGGCTCCGGATCAAATCATGTTCAGCGACACGTTTGCGTTTGTCAGATCGCTGGATACAGAACTCGTCGCCATGCTGCGGCTGGGAACGATCGGCAAAGAAGTAGACGTCACTGATTTTCCAGGTGGCCAGGCTCCTCCGAGAAAAGGCTCAGACCCGATTCACGCCGATTCGATCGTGTTGGCGCCTGAAGGAAATGCGGTGATCGTCGCCAACCCGGTTGATAAGGTCCTTTACTACTACACCGAAGGCATGGCAGCGCCGATGGGCAACTTCCAGAATTATCGTCGCGAGCCGCTCGCGGTTTTAGTCGTCGATCGCAGCCTGCGCGAGGTGAAGCCCGGCGTTTATTCGACAACGATTAAGTTGCCGGCCAGCGGACGTTACGACGTCGCTTTCCTGAATGACTCGCCCCGCGTGTCTCACTGCTTCGATTTGTCCGCGGATGTGAATCCGGCGCTGAAAGAAGTCAAGCCTGTAGCGCTTCGCATGGAGCATCAGCTCAAAGACATGACGCTGCCGGTCGGTAAAGACTTCACTTTCCGTTTCAAGCTCACTGATACCTCCACGGGGGCTCCGAAAGCAGATTTGGACGACGTACGCGTGTTGACCTTTTTAAGCCCGGGTGTTTGGCAGCGACGTGACCTTGCCACATCAATCGGAAACGGAATGTATGAAATCAAGATCAACGTGCCTCAGTCAGGCGTGTATATGGTGTTTTTTGAATCCATGTCGATGGGCGTGCGGTTCAGAGACCTCCCTTACGTAACCCTGCACGCGGTTGATCCGAAAGAGGCGGGAGGAAACTAAGATGAATACGCGATCGCTCTTAATCGTTGCCCTAATAACATTCTCAGCAATCATAGTCGGAGCCGAATCGGTGGTGCTGGCTCAATCGAAGTCGAGCGCGGTAGCGCCGGGTCGAGCAGCGAACTACGTTTGCCCGATGCATCCAGAGGTCAAGTCGCGCAAACCCGGCAAGTGTCCAAAGTGTAAAATGGCTTTGCGGCTGGCTAAGGTTGAAACACCGGCAGCAGTGGAAAAGCCGGCAATCGAAAAGCCGGCAGAGGCGCCTCAGCACGGTCCCGTGGGCGGTAATCGCAAGATGACGATTCCCGACGTCGCAGTGTTGGACCAGCACGGCAACGAGCTTCACTTCTACCGCGACCTGATCAAAGACAAGACAGTCGCGATCAACTTCATTTTTACTAACTGCACTACGATTTGCCCACCGCTCGCGGCAACTTTCCAACGAGTGCAAAGAGAGATGGGCGATAAAGTCGGTAAAGACATTCACTTCATCTCGATCAGCGTCGATCCACTCACCGACACACCGGAACGATTGAAAGCATGGGGCGCAAAGTTCAAAGCCGGCCCCGGTTGGACCTTTGTTACCGGTGGAAAAGAGGAGATGGACCAGCTGCTAAATGCGCTCGGCGCGGCCGTCTCAAAACGAGAGGACCACACGCCCGCCATGATTATCGGCAACGACGCCAAAGGTGTTTGGACGCGGACATATGGTCTCGCCAAGACAAGTCAGATTGTTGGTTTGATTCTCGACGTAATCGCCGGAAAGGTTGAAGAGACATCGGCGAACGAGGTGAAGCCATGAAGCTAATCAGCGCGGTCATTCTGTTTGTTGTGTTCGCTGGAGCAACGGCGCTCGGTCAGGAGCGCTCCGCCGCGGAGAAATACTTTTCAGACGTCGAACTAATCGATCAAGACGGTCGAAAGCTCCGCTTTTACAATGACATACTCAAAAATAAAGTCCTGGCTATCAATACGTTCTACACGACTTGCACAAGCATCTGTCCGCCGATGAACCGCAATTTCGAGAAGATGCAGGAGGCGCTCGGCGATCGGTTGGGAAAAGATGTATTTCTCATCTCGATCTCCGTAGATCCCGAAACGGACACACCGCCACGACTGAAGGAATATGGCCGCCGGTTTCACGCTCGTCCAGGCTGGCTCTTTCTCACCGGCAAAAAGGAGAACGTTGACTGGGCGCTTTACAAGCTGGGCCAGTATGTCGAGACAAAAGATGCTCACACAAGCCTTTTCATCATCGGCAACGAGCCTAAAGGACTCTGGAAAAAAGCATTCGGACTTGCGAAAGCAGATGAGTTGATCCGAATCCTCGAAGACGTAATCAACGATCGGTAAGTAACCGTTTTATCCGTGGAAAAGATCATGATCACTAAACTCACAGTCGCCCTTCTTCTCGGTGTTGCCGGCTTCTTAGTCCTGCAGGGACCACCGGCATCCTATTCGCAGTCCGCCACCATTTCGGGCTCAAGACACGAGCTCACCCTACAGGAAAAGCGCGGCAAGGCTTTCTATCTGAGAGGCGAAAGCGCCTCAGGCCAGGAAATTACAGCCTTGATGGGCGACATCGATGTACCGGCATCGACTCTCACGTGTGCGGGCTGCCATGGTATCCGCGGCGAAGGAAGAACTGAGGGCGGCGTGACCGCCGGACCGCTCACGTGGTCATTCCTCACTAAGCCATACGGCCATACGGATGAAGGCGGACGCAAGCACGCGGCGTTCTCCGAACCGTCATTCGTCCGCATGATGACCGCGGGGTTGGATCCTGCGGGCAACAAGCTCGCCGTCGCGATGCCGACTTACCGCATGCCGCAGGAAGACATGGCAAACCTGATCGCGTATCTCAAACGCATCGAAACGGACACGGATCCGGGCGTGAACGACAATTCGATCGTGCTCGGTACAGTTCTGCCTGAAAAAACCGCGCTCAGTGGCCTGGCCCAATCAATGGGCGATGTGTTGCACGCATACTTTGCCGAGATCAACAGCCGCGGTGGCATCTACAACCGTAAGATCGAGCTGCGCGTCGTGCATGGCGATTCAAAATCGACAGTTGCAAACATGAAGCGGCTAATCGACGAGGATCAGGTGTTTGCGATCGTAAGTGGTCTCAGCGCGGGCGCGGAAGATGGTGTCGCCGCGCTGACGGCGGACAAAGAAGTGCCGTTTATCGGTCCTTCGAGTTTGATGCCGCAACGAGGCGCGCCCGTTAATCGTTACGTGTTCTATCTGCTACCGGGACTGAAAGAGCAGGCGCGCGCGCTCGCAAACTTTGCAGCCAAGAAAACTGACGTCAAGACTTCTCGCGTCGCGATTGTTTCTCCGGACGCTGAATTCAATCGCGCCATAGCCGCGAGTGTTGAAGAACAGGCTAAGAAGCTTAACTGGAAGTCCGTCGCTACAACTTACTACGGGCAGGATGGATTCGATGCCTCAAAATCTGTAGCGGAGCTTAAGGAGAAGGGAATCGATACCGTGTTCTTTCTCGGTTCCGGCACTGAAGCATCGGCGCTCTTGAAGAATGCCGACGTGCCTGGCTGGACACCGTCAATCTACATGCTGGGCACACTCGTCGGAAGAAACATCGGCGATGCAGTGACGATGAAAACGAAGGACAAGGTTTTCCTCGCGTTCCCCACTGTCCCCGCGGATGTCTCTGCCGGTGGAGCCGCCGAATACACCGCCTTGCTGCAAAAGAACAAACTTAGTTCCACGCACGCCGCGGCGCAGGCGTCGGCAATGGCAGCGGCCAAAATCCTGGTCCATGCGCTCGAGCTCAGCGGCAAAGACCTCAGCCGCGAACGTCTCATCACAAGTCTCGAAGGTCTCTATGAATACGAAACCGGCCTGATGCCCAAGATCACCTTCGGCCCCAACCGCCGCATCGGCGCCCTCGGCGCGTACGTAGTCACGATCGATCCGGAAAAGAAGCTGTTTCCCGCGAGTCTCGAGTGGATCGCTGTCGACTAAGACAAGAAACTACTATAACCCCCGACAAAGATAGGTTTTGAAAGTGAAAAAGATACTAACCGGTTTGGTTTTTTTAATCGCCACGATAGTGGGTGTTGTTGCCTGCTCAACTGACGAACCACGAGCAACTCGTGAGGCGGCGCCTGTTCCGGAACGTTCGTCACAACCGCCGCAGGCACAGATTCATATGCACGAGTACGCAGCGAGAGGGAGAGTTCCTGCGTATTACACAACTGCGCCGGACGTGGCGACACTGCAGCCCACACTCTCGCCGGAACTCTTTACGGGTAACAAACGACTCGCCTACGTCGCTGCCAAGGAGATCCCGGAGGTCCTTGCGCAGTTACCGTGCTATTGCCATTGCGACCGAGGTCATGGCCACAAGAGTCTGCACAGTTGCTTTGAATCCGAGCACGGAGAGGAATGTGGTATTTGCATCAGCGAGGCACTGATGGCTTCTGCCCTTAAGAAACAAGGCGCCAGCATAGAAGAAATTCGCAACCAGATCATCGCGGCGTACGCGCGGCCTTGAAGAGTTGGGAGCGTGGCTAATCGCGGGGGAATTTTTTGATCTGGTCCGGCAGGGGAGTGACTGGAAACAGAGTACTGGTTTCGTTGCCGGCCGTGACTCTGACCGTTTGCGAGCCGGTGACGGATCGCGTTTGTTCCGGCATTGTCTTCTCATCAAGTAACAGAATGTGCTCTCCGGGCGGCAGGTCGCCGATAATGAAATAGCCTTTGTCGTCAGTCAGGGTGTCGCGACCACTACCAGTGACAACACGAACATCGGGTAACACCTGTTCGCCATTATCAAGCTGTCCATTTTCATTCACATCGAGCCATACGACTCCAGTGATGCGGCCGGTGCGCACGACGCGAAAATCCACAATCGCGTCACGAGTCGAGACAATCGTGATTGATTGCTGTGTGTGGTCCAACAACGTCAAATCCGCACGCACCGATAACAGATCCAGATACACCGAGTGTTCACCTCGCGCAACGCTCTCGATTCGATAGTTTCCATTCGCATCTGAAACTACGTAACGAGTTCCATCAACACGAACTCTCGCATTTGCCTGTGGCCGATCGACCTCCGGATCAAAGCGGCCATTGAGATTCACATCCTGGTAGACGCGACCGTAAACCGCCGCATAAGAATTCAACTCCGCAAGTGGACCATTAATCGCGCGTTCGGCGCGTTTTGAAGAGAAAAAGAGGCCGTGCAAAGAAAGCAATGCTGTGGTACCGGTTTGGGTTCTCAGGTAGCTGAGCTGAAGCGTGCTGCTCCGCGGCAATTTGAGCGACGCGGACAGATGTTGTGAAGTGTGAAAAGCAGCGGTGTCGCTTCTTGTGTAACCGAGTCCGCCACTGAAGCCGAAACGATTGTGGAAAAGATCCGAGACTTGCCACGTCGTCATGCCGCTGAAGAGCCCACGACTGCCTAACGACTGGCTTACTTCGAGACGATTCGATTCGTTGATCCTGATATGTGCACCGCCTTGCACGTTGAGAGCGGCATCGCCAAATGTCTTGATGCGTGAGCCATTCAGAAACAGATGCCAGCGATGAAATTTCTTTGTGGCGCTAATCAACGTGAACGCAGAGTGTCTTAATTGTGTTGTTCCGCTGTGTGTGTGGGAGATAAACACAGAAGGAAACTCGTTCTCAGGAGTAAGACTTACACTCGCAGTTAGGTAGCGATTGAATTGGCCCACCCTTCCCGGCGTGGTTGAAGTGCTGGCGCTTACGGCTGCCGTAACCCACTGGCGTGGTTGCCAGCTCAATCCTGCCGCAGTGAGATTTGTAACCTGGTGCAGTCCACTTTGCGGACTGAGGAAAGTCGGACCGACGTACGCATACCGGCCCTGCAGGATTAGTTCATCTGTAAGGTGATAAGAGCCAGTGAGGTTTACTGCGACGCCGGTTCCCGCCGTCTTGGTGGCATCGCGGTTTACGCCCGAGAATTGGCCCACCGCGAGGTCGGCTTCAAAGCGATTAGGACCCGAAATGTACTTGAGACCACCGGCGAGCGTGTTGCCTTTGCGATTCGACTTGTCGAAGTGCATGGCTCCCGCCGAGAGCGTGAAGTCTGATTGGCGTGGCGCGCGTGTGGCAGTCGTGAGAATCGCGCCGAAAATCTTTGTGTCGTAATGGACTGGAAGCGTCGCGAAAGGTCTCAAGGGATCTGACGTAGAAAACGTCTCCCCAACTCCGGAAGTAGTTTGCCCGCCAAAGAAGTCGAGTCGCACGCGGTGCAGCGGTAATTGGACCAGCCCGCCGCGGACGGCTGCACCGAGAAACTCCACGTCAGTGCCTGTCCCAAATTCACCAGCAACAAAGCTCTGACCGTTGGGACGATCAAGCCTGACGGTGCCACCGAGCAGACGAGACGAATTTCGCGTCATGCCCACCGATGAGTTTGTAATGAAACTCAATCTCGCGTCGCCTACTCGTCCAGTGCCGCGCAGGACCAGATTATGATCACTCCAGGAAGTGTACCGACTGAAGTTGTAATCGTACTCAATCTGGAAGATCTGCCACGGCGCATTCTTTTCTCCCATGCGAATGTTGGCAGAAGGAATGTTTTTGCGACTGATTACAGTCGCCTGGCTTTCATCGCGCCGGACGATCACGTCAAGCAGTGCCGCGACGATCTCGGCGGGCAGCATCAGCTCATTCGCTGTTGGAGGGAAGACTAAGTCAGCGGTACCGGAGACGGTAAGAACTACGGCGCCATTCTCGCGCACCTCATTTAACGCAGCGTTGAAAACTGCGGTGGTGCCGTTTTGACGACGAACCGTGACGATGCGAAGTGCGGGATCCGAGCTGAGCGTGTCGCCGAGTGCCTGGGCAATGGTTGCGACGGGCAGAAACAATCGTCCACCGCGCAATTGGGCAGAACTATTTGGTCCAACGAGTGCGCGTTCGTTGACGATGATGACCGAGGTTTTCTGTGGTTCAGAACCATAAGAAGTAGCCGCAAAAAGGCACAAAAAGCACAAAAGGATTAGGAAAGTCCCGTTGTAAACTCTGTGTTTCTTGGTGGCGATCATTGAGTGTGCTATAAGAATCAGGAATCTACAGATGCCTCGTTATGTCTTCACTTTGCTGGCCGTAGTGTTGCTTGTGCCTGTTTGTGTGCAAGGGCAAACAGGCTCTGTGACGATGAAAGGCACCGTCAGCGAAACGGTGGCTCTTTCAGTTTCTCCAACTACAACCCGGACCAACCTGGAGGTGGTGAGCCGCAGCGGCAACTCGGTGGAAGTAACGTTGTCCGGCAACGATGATCAGTCTGAGATTGTTCGCGTGCCGTTGCTCGTTCGTTCAAATAGCAATTTCCAAATCTATGCTGTCTTCGAGTCAAAAACAGCAGCGCTGAGTCGGCTTTCGGTGGGCGATGTGCGGGCGACCGGAAGATTAGTGTCGCCACAGAGTGTCAGCACCATTCATGTCAAGCGGCAGCTTGATCCGGACACTTCCCAACCCTTGCTCGTAGTGAGTGGGCCACGCGTTTCGCTGGGCGGCACTCTCGATTCGCCAAACAACGCATTGCAAATCACGTTGCTCATTCATTTGAAGCCGCAGTCAGCGCGCGCGTGGAAGGCGCATTTGACGTTCGTTGCGACTGCGGGACCACGAACTCAGTAATTCCTTCCGTCGGTCTGCTGCCATCCTGAAAATCGACACGATACTTCACCGTGTAAGTGCCGGGCGCTAGTCTCGATTCCACGACGAGTGGTTGCACCAACTCGGCGCCACCAAGCAACGGCAACGATTCTTTCTGCGGCAACTCTGCAACCGCAACACCTGAGCTGTCCGTCACTTTCAACGAAGTAAGAGGTCGAATCACGCTGTTCCCGCTGTTCTTCAAAAGCGGAGTCACAACTACCTGCTCTGCATTTGCTTCAGCGCGGAGACTCTCCAACGAACCCTGGCGACGCAGTTGCGGAACCTTGATATAGAACACCGCCGCCATGCGATAACGAATCACCATCTGGCGACGATTCTCGTTGAGTTTAATGTTGTCGGGTCGCTGTTCGACGATCAGTGCAGTTAGATGGTCTCCCGGTGTCGCATCTTTAGGAACTGAAACGGTGACTCGGATCGCGTGCAAATTTCCGGGCGTGACGGTTGTTTCAGCCGGACTGTAGATGAGCCACGAACTCGCCGAATTGGGCAGTGTGTTGGGTCTTTCAAATTGTACCTGCCCGTTTCGATCGATGGTCCAATCGTTCAGGCTTGCGACTATCCGCACGGCTTGTGAGTTTGCCGTGGGATTGTGATAGTCAAGATTTACTACCACCGTCGTTTCCGAGCCGGGCTGCATCTCGAGCTCGAGGCGCGCCGGAGCTAATGAGATGCCGCTGCCTACGGGTTGCGGCGCAGCCTCCGGCGTCGGGCCCTGCGCGTTTGCGCACACCATCATCATGAGCACGCAAACTAGCAGAGTTGTGAATCGGCAAATGAATTTTGCGGGCAACATCGATCTCGGAACCTTTCAGCAGGGAACATTAGGTCCAGGCGAAATAGTAAAGATGAGAGTTGTGGAGGAAACTCCAGCCGCGAAAAACTGCGGCGTCAGAGCGAAGACGGCATCAAAAACATAACCATCCGTGAACTGGCGTTTGGCACTATTGTTTTTTGAGAGTTCCGGACCGCTGAGAATGACGGTCGAACCCGATAAATTTGCAAGTGATGACGGGTACGACACACGTCCATTGCCTCCGACTGTCGCGGTAGTTGTGGGATCGTTATCAAATGGCGACTGAATGACATGCGTGCTTTGCGAGCAGATCTTTCCGGCGCCTCCCAACAGTCGCAGGTTCTGGATACCGAAGCCCACATCAGACGCTTGCACCGCCTGCGTGTTTGCGTTGCTTAGTCCGGACATCGAAACTGCGACCTGATACGGTTGATTGCTGCGCAGCGCGATCGGTACAACTACCTTCACAATCGAATTCGTGTTCGCCGGCGAGACTTCGCCAAAATTCACAGTCACTATCAAGTCACTCTGCACGCTCACACTGCCGGTTATCGAGCCATTCACTGCGCCCGTGATTGTGGGCTGACCACCGCTGCTGATATCCAGCGCCTGCGCGAAAGCCGTTGGAGCGACAGCAAGAAAAATCAGAAGCGCGAAAACTGAGTATGTGAAGTGCCGAAATCGCATTTAAGGTGCAGTCACGGTGAAAGTGACGGAGATGGTGCTAGTGCCGTTTTCGAAAAACTGCGGCTTGACTGCGAAGAGTGCAGGCACGGTTAATCCATTCGCATTGCTGCGCGGTACGGCGTTCATGATGATTGGACCACTGAGCGCAGTTGTCGCTGAAGAAAACGCGCTGAGATTTGATCTCACTCCCGTAAACTCGTACCTGCCCGTCGTCGCGTTAACGGAACCGTTTGCCGGCAAAGTCGGATCGCCGGAAGTCGCGTTTGTGTCTGCGCCGGCGTTATTAACACCAATCCCCAATCTCGAGACTGTTCCCAGGCCGAAGCCCACATCGGCGGCCCCGATTCTGCTCGCCGTCGTACCGGAGCTGGTAACCGTAGCACTCATCGATAATACGTAGGCCGCATTGCTGCGGATTTTGAGTGGCACCAAGGCGGTCACGAAGCTGTTCGTGTTACCTGGACCAAGCTCGCCGAGATTGATCGAGACGGCGAGTGGAGAGTTGGTTACTCCATCGATGGTAACGCCTCCACCCGAATTGCCGGTTAAACTGACGGCGCCTCCGGAGTTGATCTCGACAAATTTAGATACGGTCGCGCTCATTGTGACGGTGCCGGTCGTCGACTGACCTGGACAGGTAACAGCCGAGACGAGCAGCAAGATCGTAAGCACGATTGATTTGTTGATTAGGATCGAGGTTTGCGGGGGCATGTTTGAGTGTCCTCGGAGGAGGTGTGAGATATGGTCATCCGGCCGTCAGCCGAGAGACTGACGGCCGGCGCCACTAAAGCAGGGAAGAGGTAAAGTTTAAAGTGCTACGACAGTGAACTGCGCGGTGATCGTGATCGCCGGTGCAGGATCGAAGAACTGCGGCTTGATAGCGAAGATCGCGGGTACCGTTAGGCCAAGATTATTGTTGGCGGGCACTGCTTTGTTGACGCGTGGTCCAGTCATGACTTCACCGGACACAGCATATGCGCCGAGAGTTGAATTTGCTCCGGCAAACACCCAACGGCCGTCGACGTCCGTGCTGCCGCCGATGGTTGGATCGCCTGGAGTATCGTTGGTATCCACGCCCGGGGCGAGATTTGCCGGTCGTGCAGCCGGTGTCAGACCAAAACCAACGTCAGTGTCTTTAAGACTGAAGGCTGTGGCGCCGGCGCCGGCAACACTGCTAACCATATTCAGTTGGTAGGCTACGTTGCTGCGGAGTTTCAGCGGCACGCTGAGTTTAACAAAACTGTTCGTGTTGCTCGGGCCGACTTCGCCGAGGTCTACAACCACTGCCAGGGGCGTGTTCACGGTACCGTCCGTGATAACACTGCCACCAGAATTGCCGGTCAGCGTAACGGCTCCCCCGGAATTCAATTCAACAAAATTCGAGACTGTCGCGGTCATCGTGACGCTGCCGGTCGTTTGCTGAGCAAAAGTGACCGCGGCGCTCATCATAAGGAAGGCTGTTACTGCGAGGGTCGTTAGGATGCCCTTCGTGAATTTAAACATGTCGTTACTCCTCTATGGTTGGGGATAGTAGGCTCAAGTCAGCTTTTGTGAAGAGACTGAGGAAAGAGGTTTATAGGGGATAGCTCGTATCGAAGGATTCAAGCAGCTTCTTGCTCCCACTCACCCTACGTCAGCGGTCGCCCAAGCATCATAGAAGTCTCCAGAAATGTTTGTCAATGACTATTAAAGTTTAACAAAAGTAGATCTGTGAGTGATTTAACGGAAAATTCCCATCGGGCGCTGATAGTTTTGTCGCCGGGTCTTCGCCTTAGTCAGTGCACGACTAAACCTCAAAGGAGATTGAAAATGAGAATTACGAAACTCACATTGGCATTGTTAACCTTGATTGGGTTGGTGTTTGTGGCTAGTTATCTGGGTGGGCAGAGTTCCAACGCGGCCTCGGCGCCTGATGGTCGCGTGAATGCCCATTGGAAAGGCGCTTCAACCTTGACTCCCGTGGGCGCCGGGCCGAATCCAGCGCGTTGCGGAGCATTTCCGGAAAACGTCGAGCTGACGTTCAGCGGAGGCGGTATCGACACAGGCGGAGGCGTATTCACGAGCGCCGCCTCGGCCTGCACGAATACCACCACCGGTCTTATAACTGACTTGAAGGCCACCGACACTTTCCAAAACGGCGATTCAATTTTCATCGAATCAGACCCACTCACACCGATACCGAACCCCGACACGTGCGTATCGACTAATGCGCACGCCGTTGGCTTCCGTGTAGGTGCAGGTGGTGGCACGGGAACCTTTGCCGGTGCGACTGGCCACGGGCGCTACCACATCGCGCTGAACGACACAGCTTGCAATGGCCAACCTCCAACTGCGCATATTTGGTTCGAGGGAATACTTCAGTTGGCCCAGTAAGTCTCAATTACCAAAAAAAGCTTAGCCGCAGGTTATCCGCGTTCAGGCGCGAAAATCTGCGGCTAAACTCTGCAATGTGGTAAATTTCTGAGCCTCAATGGAGAACCCTGAGGCTCACGAACTTACCCAGCTTCTGGAAGCCTGGAGCGACGGCGAGGAGCAAGCCCTCGAGAAGCTCGCGCCCCTCGTCCACGCCGAACTATACCGGCTCGCGAAGCGCTACATGAGTCGCGAGCGACCGGACCATCTGCTGCAAACCTCAGCTCTCATCAACGAAGCATATATTCGACTGATCGACTGGAAGGCAGTTCGTTGGCAGAACCGTGCACACTTCTTCGGCGTTGCCGCGCAGATAATGCGCCGTATCCTCGTTGACTTCGCGCGACGCCGTCCACGTGTCAACAAAGATCAGGAAGCCGTTCGCATGTCGCTCGACGAAGCATTGACGATGACAAGCGAACGTGATCCGGATCTGTTGGCACTCGATGATGCGCTGAAGAGCCTCGCCACGATCGACGAACGCAAGAGTCGCATCGTCGAGCTGCGTTTCTTTGGCGGACTGAGCGTAGACGAGACTGCGGAAGTTATGCAGATGTCTTCGATCACTGTCATCCGCGAGTGGAACAAAGCAAAAGCCTGGCTGTACCGGGAACTCAGTAATAACTAAATGGACCGCGAGCTGTGGAAACAAGTTGACGCATTGCTCGAGCAGGCACTCGAACTGCCGCCGGAAGAGCGCGAAGCGTTTGTCGCGGCAGCGTCCGAAGGCAATCCGATACTGCGCGATGAAGTGTTGAGTTTGCTGAAGGCCCAGTCTCAGGCAGCGAACTTTATGGAACGTTCAGCGATGAACGTCGCCGCCCACGCCCTCGCCCACGATTCCAAGATCACAACGATTGTTACCTCTTTAGTGGGCCAGGAGCTCGCGACCTACAAGGTCGAAAAGCTTTTGGGCGCGGGTGGCATGGGAGAAGTGTATCTCGCGCACGATCTAAAACTCGGTCGCAAGGTCGCCCTCAAAGTCCTGCCGTTGCACTTCGTTGTCGATGCTGAACGATTGAGCCGTTTTCAACGTGAAGCACGGGCGCTGTCGTCGTTGAACCATCCGAATCTTGTCACGATCTATGAAGTCGGCGAGGCTAATGGTCTCCACTTCATTGCGATGGAATTGGTCGAGGGCAAAACGCTCTCTTCACTCCGAGGCAAACTGAGCTTGAAGGAGCTCTTGTCGATCGCAGCGCAGGTTGCGGAAGCGCTCGGCGCGGCGCATCAGTCAGGTATCACACATCGAGATGTGAAGCCTGACAACGTGATGGTCCGGCCCGATGGTTACGTGAAGGTGCTCGATTTTGGTCTTGTAAAACTGGCGGAGGTGGACCGCAGCGCGGGCTCAGCTGCCGAAACACAGCTCGGCGTGGCAATGGGAACCCTCGCGTACATGTCGCCGGAACAAGCTTCTGGTGAAGTGGTGGACCAACGAACCGATATTTGGAGTCTTGGCGTAGTGCTTTACGAGCTCTCGACCGGTCGAAAGCCGTTTACAGGCGAGACGCGGCAAGCTGCAATCAATGCGATCCTCTCAATGCAACCAGACGCACCGACGACGGTAGACACGAGCCTGCCACCCGAGCTGGATAGCATTCTCAGCAAAGCGCTCGAGAAAGATCGCGAGTTGCGTTATCAAACTGCTTCTGATTTTCGCGCGGATCTTCGTCGTTTGCTGCGCCAGATTGATTCTTCTCCGGGACTTTCCGGATCCGGATCTGGCCCGCGTGCTGTCGCGCAGTTTGTACGTCCTCGCTGGCTTTGGCCCGCGTTAGCGACTGCTCTGATCCTGATGACAGCGATTGGCGCGTGGTCCTTATGGTTGAAAGCTGGAACACGTAAACCTGATTGGTCGCGCGCCGCACATCGTCAACTCACTAACGAACACGGCACAGAGTTCTTTCCGAGCGTGGCACCGGACGGCAGGAGTTTCATCTACGCGAGTGATGTGAACGGCACATTTGATCTGTTTGTGCAAAGGGTTGGTGGCAAGAATGCGAATTTACTAACGCCGAATACACCTTCACACGAAATCCAGCCCGTATTTTCACCAAACGGCGAACGGATCGCTTTTCGATCGACGCGCGAGCCTGCCGGGGTTTATGTGATGGAAGCAGGTGGCGAGAATGTCAGGCTGGTCGTGGCGGGTTGTTATCACCCGGCATGGTCGCCTGACGGCAAAGAAATCGTTTGCAGTACGGCTGGTCATGCGGAAGCACCGACAACAAGAAACACGTTGCTGAGTAGTTTGTGGATCGCGAACGTCGAAACCGGCGAAAAGCGTTTTCTATGTGAACACGACGCGATGCAGCCTTCATGGTCGCCCAACGGAAAACGTATCGCGTTCTGGTTCATGCCGCCGAGCGCCGGCAGAAGTGATATTGCGACGATTTCGCGCGAGGGTGGTGAGATTGAAGTCATCACGAAGGACGCTTCTACTAACTGGAATCCGGTCTGGTCGCCGGACGGCAAATTTCTTTACTTCGCCAGCGATCGCAGTGGCAACATGAGCTTCTGGCGAGTGGCGATCGACGAGGAGACAGGGAAGGCGGTGAGTGAAGTCGAAGCCGTTTCGACTCCTTCAAATTTCAATCGTCACTTGAGTTTTTCGAGCGATGGACGGCGAATGATCTACGTGCAAACTGATCAGCAGTCGAACATTCAAGCCGTCAAGTTTGATCCTGATACTGAGCAGACAGTCGGCGAACCGTTCTGGATTACGCGTGGCGATCGCAACTTAATACGTCCCGAACTTTCGCCGGATGGAACCAGGTTCGTGATGCGTATTTCACGTCGGACTCAGGATGACATTGTTGTTCTCAGCCGCGACGGCACGCAGTGGCGTGACCTTACGACTGACAAGTTTTTTGATCGGTATCCACGCTGGTCACCTGACGGAAAGAAGATCGCGTTTACTTCCGATCGTACCGGTCGTTACGAGATCTGGATGCTCGACGCTGACGCGCCAAACCTTCGTCAACTTACATTCGACAGTACTGGTGATACTACTTTTCCGCTTTGGTCGCCGGACGGTACGCAAATATTCTTTCGCCGTAGTTTTGTGAACTCAGTCCTCGATATAAACAAACCGTGGTCCGAGCAAAACCTGCGACTGCTGCCGTTGGCCCCCGATAACCAACGGTTTCTTGGCTGGGATTGGTCACCCGACGGGAAAAGAGTGATCGGTAGTTTAAGTGGGCCGCCTACTTACGTCGCCTCCTATTCGTTTGAGACGAACCAATACGAAAAGCTATCTGAGTTTGGCGGTCACGCGATGTGGCTTCCCGATAGCACTCGCTTCATCTTTATCTCAAACAACAAGGTCTATCTGAGTGACATTAAGACGAAGCGAGTGCGTGAGATATTCTCGTCCGGCGAAAATGTGATTCGCAGTGTCGATGTTTCGCCGGACGGCAAGCTTGTTTACTACGCGGTCTACTCATCGGAAAGCGACATCTGGATGCTGGACCTTGAGTAGCCAGAACTACGGAGAACCCATTTACTTGAACGGGTTCTGCAAGAGCCACGTCAGGATAGGGTGCTCGAGCTCGTGAATATGATTATTCGCGAACATGTAATCGACGTGCCCATACTCCTGCTTGAAATTAAGCGTCACATTCGCTGAGCTCATCAACTGAGCGGTGCTGAACATGGCAGAACCAAAGCCATGCCCGCCGGCAAACATGATCACTGGCCCACTGAAGCTTCCGAGGTTGTTCGTAAACGTTGTTTCACCGGCAAGTCCGCAATTGAGATCGCGCAGCGACCTGATGGGTGTGTAGTCAAAAAACGTCGCGAGGTTTCCATGGACCAGCGACTCGTTCGCATAGAAAAAGCGATCCTCAGTCACACTTCCTGCGAGATTGTAATAACCAGGGCGAGGCGAGAGCGGCGACAACGGTGGCGCACTCAGTGCCAAAACGAACGCCTGGTGATTAGTCAATCCGGGAGGGAAGCCCGGGAAAACTGTTGGCGCATTAGGAGCAGCCTGGGCCACCTGGCTGAGCGCCTTGACTGCGGGTCCACTTTGCCCGTCGTAAAAGACGCCGGCAGCGAGAAGCGCATCGAAGTTAGCGCAAAAGTTCGCATTGATCGCGCGCACGGTCGCGTCTGGATCGTGAAGCGTGCCTTCGATGAGAATCGCACCGGCGTAGTCATTGGGCTGAGCGTTTAGTGCGGCCATGGCCGCGATGCTTCCCATCGACAATCCGCCGACGACCGTCTTCAGGCCCGGAAATTGAATGGAGATCTGCTCGCGTATGTAAGCGGCGTCGTTAGTGATGGTCGCGAGTCCCCAGTCAACCATCGGCGAACAATCTATCGCCCCGCTTTCGCACGATCCGGCAGTAAGACTGTGCTGTCGCGGCGTATAACCAACGACAACGAAGTTGCGACGTGCAAAGAATGCAACGAACGAATTGTTATAGTCGCCGTTTTCCCCGACTTCGTAGTTCTGGAAGCCGCTTCCCAACGGTGGCAGGAACATGATTACACCTTTGAGTGCCTCGATGGGCACGCCCGCCTTTCTCACTTCGGTGATCAGGAAACGATTGAGCTGATTGTCGCCGCTTTGAACTGTGGTCACCGTCCTGCTCAGATCGTCGGCAACGATCGAGTTTGCAGTGTTAATGGTTTGATAAGGTTGCGCGTAGCTAACGCCGGCAGCCAGTAGGATTTGGGTTGCGATAAAGAGCGCGAAGAGTATTCGGTTGAAGTTAAGTCGAACAGTATTCACCTTGAGTTTCTCCTTCAAGAATTTGCACACGTTCTTAAGGCGAATGATCGGCGCGAAAACTATCATTGGCGTGAGGATTTTCTTGTCGAGCGCAAAAGATCGGGGCAGAGTAGGCGATTTGTGGCAGGAAATCCTTAATTCAATCTCAATTAATCATTAATTGATAAATAAATGTAGCTTCGTTGCTCTTGTTGCAGTCCGGTGTAAGCAGCACGTTGCAACGATTGATGGGAATGCTGCTGGTGATGCTCGCAGTGCAAATGTTCATCAACGGGCGTCGCAAAATTTATGAAGCAATACGGACCACAGTCACCGTGGAACGACACACGTTCAATGGTTGGAAGTCCACGGGCGGCTCAGTAGATAACCGGTATAGTAATAGGTCTCGTGTGCTAACAGAGTGACCTGACTTTTTAGTCCCTGATATCTCGTGCTTGGGGTTGGCGACGGGTCGGCGAGGAGACCTGCGTCGGCTGCCATTGTCATCGCTCGTTTCATGTGCAGAGGGTCACTCACGATCAGCACCTTCTTCATCCTGTGCGCATCCGCGAGCTGCTTCGCATAAAGAATGTTCTCATAGGTTGTGTGAGATTTTTCTTCGATCAGAATGTCGTGAGCCGGCACGCCACTTTCGATCGCGTATTGGCGCGCGGCAGAGGATTCCGTCGGCTCGCCGGGATTTCCCTGGCCACCGGTAAAGATCAACTTTCGCACCTGACCTTTTTGATAGAGATCGATTGCGTGATTGATTCGCTCCCGAAAGACAGGTGAGACTTGCGTGGTCCATACGGCAGCACCGAGCACTACTGCCGCATCTGCCGGCGCAGCAGAGCGATTATTACGAAACGAATAGATGCGCGAGGCAAGCACCGCAGCCGAAAGCATCAGGATAAAGAGTATTACTAAGACTGCCTTCGCGAGTTTTTTCATTAGCTCAGCCGTGCTTTCCGTGTAAATCCGTGGCTAAATACAATACGGGGCAAATACCATGGACAGCAAGGTGGAGCAATTACAGGCCGAAGAAGTCGGGCTGCTGAACGCATACTGGCGTGCCGCAAACTATCTTTCCGTTGGCCAGATTTACCTTTACGACAACCCGTTATTGCGCGAGCCGCTAAAACTCGAACACGTCAAACCGAGACTGTTGGGCCATTGGGGAACGACGCCCGGTCTGAATTTCATTTACGTTCACCTGAATCGAGCTATCAAGCGGCGTGACTTGAGCGTGATCTACGTGACCGGTCCGGGACATGGTGGTCCGGGTTTAGTCGCCAATACTTACCTCGAAGGCACCTACAGCGAGTTCTATCCGAACGTTTCTCAAGACGAGGCGGGAATGAAGAAACTGTTCAAGCAGTTTTCGTTTCCCGGAGGCATTCCCAGTCACGTTGCACCAGAAACGCCTGGCTCGATCAATGAAGGCGGCGAACTTGGTTACTCGCTGGCTCACGCGTATGGCGCCGTGTTTGATAACCCTGATCTGCTGGCAGTTTGTGTTGTCGGCGATGGTGAAGCCGAAACCGGGCCGCTCGCCGCAAGCTGGCATTCCAACAAATTCCTGAACCCCGGTCGCGACGGCGCGGTGCTGCCGATCCTGCATTTGAATGGTTACAAGATCGCGAATCCAACCGTGCTCGCGCGCATCAGCAAGGAAGAACTCACGAGCTTACTTACCGGCTACGGGCATAAACCTTATTTCGTTGAAGGTGACGACCCCGAACCAATGCATCAACTCATGGCCGCAACTCTCGATACGGTGCTGGATGAGATCCACGCGATTCAAGCAAACGCGCGCGAGCACGTTACTGCGCAACGTCCACCGTGGCCCATGATCGTTTTGCGCACGCCGAAAGGTTGGACTGGACCAGAGTTCGTCGATGGCAAGCAAGTCGAAGGAACGTTCCGTTCTCATCAGGTTCCACTCTCGAAACCTGCAAAGAACCCGGAACACCTGCGGATGCTGGAAGAATGGTTGAGAACCTACAAGCCCGAAGAACTGTTCGACGAATCCGGAAAGTTGCGAGCCGAACTTGCTGAACTCGCTCCGGAAGGCGAGCGGCGCATGGGAGCAAACCCACATGCGAATGGCGGTTTGCTACTGAAAGGTCTGAAGCTTCCCGAGTATCGTGAATACGCGGTCGCAGTTCCCACGCCGGGAATGGTTGAGGCGGAGGCAACCAGAATCCTGGGCGGTTTTTTGCGCGACGTCATGAAGCTCAACATGAACGAAGGTAACTTCCGCGTCGTTGGACCAGATGAGACTTCGTCGAACCGGTTGGATGCTTTGTTTGAGGTTACTGATCGAGTGTGGATGGCTGAAACATCTCCAGCGGACGAACATCAGTCGCCCGACGGCCGCGTCATGGAAGTCCTGAGTGAGCATCTTTGCCAGGGCTGGCTTGAAGGATATTTATTAACGGGACGCCACGGCGTCTTCTCTTGCTATGAGGCTTTTATTCATATCGTCGATTCGATGGTGAACCAGCACGCAAAGTGGTTAAAAGTCACGCGCGATATTCCCTGGCGACGGCCGATTGCATCGCTGAACTACCTGCTCACGTCACATGTCTGGCGGCAGGATCATAACGGGTTCAGCCATCAGGATCCGGGTTTTATCGATCATGTCGTGAACAAGAAAGCCGATGTTGTGCGAGTCTATCTTCCGCCTGACGCGAATTGCCTGCTGTCCGTCATGGACCACTGTTTGCAAAGCCGCAACTACATCAACGTTGTCATTGCCGGCAAACAGCCGGCGCTCCAGTACCTGGATATGACTGCAGCCATGACGCATTGCGCGGCGGGAATCGGCATTTGGCAATGGGCCAGCAATGACGACGACGCCGAGCCTGACGTGGTAATGGCGTGCGCGGGTGATGTGCCGACGCTCGAAACCTTAGCGGCCGTCGATATCCTGCGGCAGAGATTTCCTGATCTGAAGATTCGTGTTGTCAACGTGGTAGATTTGATGACGCTACAGCCGCAAAGCGAACATCCACACGGATTGTCTGACAAAGAGTTTGATTCACTCTTCACGACAGACAAACCGATCATCTTCGCTTTTCATGGTTACCCTTGGCTGATTCATCGTTTGACTTACCGGCGGACCAACCACGGAAATCTGCATGTGCGCGGTTACAAGGAAGAAGGCACTACCACAACACCTTTCGATATGGTAGTTCTGAACGACCTCGATCGCTTTCATCTGGTGATGGATGTTATTGATCGCGTACCAAAGCTCGAATCGGTGGGCGCGCATTTACTACAGGAGATGCGCAACAAACGCTTCGAGCATAAATGTTATGTTTCCGAGCATGGAGAAGACATGCCTGAAATTCGCGATTGGAAGTGGCCTTATTAAATCATGAACGTCCTCGTCTTAAACTGCGGCAGCTCGTCGGTTAAGTTTCAATTGATAGCGACTGACCTTGAGCGACTTGAGCATGACGCCGACAAGCGTCTGGCGCATGGGCTCGTCGAGCGTATCGGCGGCGCGGGAATCGTGACGTTGATTGCTGAAGGTAAAGCGCCCAAACGGTTCGCTGAGCCAATCAGAGACACGCGTGCGGCCGTCGATATGATTCTTCGCTGGGCCATCTCCGACGAATCGGGAATCAACGAGGTCCAAAGTGTCGCGGACATTCATGCAGTCGGTCATCGCGTTGTGCATGGCGGCGAGCAGTTCACCAGGTCGGTGCGGATAACAGATGAGGTGTTGCACGGCATCGAAGATTGCATCGAGCTCGCTCCACTTCACAATCCGGCAAACATCCAGGGCATCATCGCGGCACGTACAACGTTAGGCGTTGCGGTGCCGCAAGTGGCTGTTTTCGACACGGCTTTTCATCAAACGCTGCCCGAGCACGCATACCTCTATGCTTTGCCGTATCAACTCTATCGTCGTCACCGTATCCGGCGTTACGGGTTTCACGGTACGTCGCATCGTTACGTCGCCTACCGCTATCGCAAATTGAAGGGAATCGCGCGCGAGGCGACGAACATAATCACTTTGCATCTCGGTAATGGTTGTTCCATCGCCGCGATCAAGGATGGAAACAGTATCGACACGTCGATGGGATTCACGCCCTTGGAAGGCCTCGTGATGGGCACGCGTTCGGGTGATCTCGATGCGTCAATCGTCGACCTCATCGCCACGAAAGAGGGTTTGTCTTCGCGTGAAGTTGAGACGCTGCTCAACAAGCAATCCGGCTTGCTGGGTATCTCCGGACTCACGGACGACATGCGCGAGCTGCTGGCCGAAGCGCACGAGCACGACGATCGTCGGGCGCGTCTGGCGATCGAAATCTTCTGTTATCGCGCGCGTAAGTATATCGGGAGTTATCTCGCGGCGATGAACGGCGCCGACGCGATCGTGTTTACCGGCGGCATCGGCGAAAACTCCGCGGAGGTCCGCGCGCGGATCTGCAACGACCTGACGTGGCTCGGAGTTGAGCTTGACGCGGACCTCAATTCGAAGCACGGCGCCGATAAAGCTGGTCAGATCAGCACCGATACATCACGGGCAGCAATCTTCGTTATACCGACGAATGAAGAGCTACTGATCGC
>DAIOGT010000073.1:0-22151 GCA_036745095.1 Pyrinomonadaceae bacterium | reverse complement strand
TGTGTCGCCAGCCGCTCGATCGTTTCTCGCTCGAACAGATCCGTGTTGTATTCCAGCGTGCCGTTCAATCCTGAAGGGGTGTCAGCAAACGAGAGGCTCAGGTCCTCAAATGTCTCAACTGCGAAACCGGTTTCAAAAGGGCTAAGTGTCAGTCCCGCCAGCGCCAGCGTCTCTTGCGGTGCGGTGTGCAGAGTCAGCATCACCTGGAAGAGTGGTTGGCGGCTGCGGTCACGTTCAACCTGTAGCTCTTCCACCAATCTTTCAAACGGCACGTCCTGATGCGCGTATGCCGCTAGGGCGACATCGCGGATACGGGCAAGCAATTCGCTGAAGGTGGGATTACCGGAGAGATCGGAACGCAGTACCAGTGTATCCACGAACAAGCCGATCAAGCTTTCCGTTTCGTGCCTGTTGCGGTTGGCGGTCGGTGTGGCGACGATGATGTCGTCCTGGTTTGTATAGCGGCAGAGCAAGACTTTGAACGCAGCCAGCAACGTCATAAAAAGCGTGACGCCTTCCCTCTCGCTGAAAGCCTTAAGCGCGTCAGACAACTCTCCTGAAAGAACGAGCGGCTGCTGCGCTCCGCGGAAGCTCTGCACTGCCGGACGCTGTTTGTCAGTTGGCAAATCCAGTACGGGCAAGCTGCCTTTCAACTGCTCGCGCCAGTAGTTCAACTGCTCGACCAGCGTTTCGCCACGAAGGTATTCACGTCGCCAGCTCGCGTAGTCGGCATACTGGACAGGCAGTTCGAGTAAACGGCCGGGCTGGCCGGTCGCAAACGCTGAATAGAGGACAGCCATTTCGCGCACTAGTACGTTCATGGACCAGTTGTCCGACACAATGTGATGCATGGTTAAGAGCGCAACATGATCATCACTAGCCAGTTGCAGCAGCGTGGTGCGAAGCAGTGGCCCACTGCTAAGGTCGAAAGGCGTACGCGCTTCTTCAAGGGCCAGGCGCTGCGCTTCCTCTTCTGCGTTTTCGAGTTGACGTAAATCAATCAGTGGCAACGGCAGATCCATTGCTGGAGCAATGACCTGCATTGGCTGGCCGTCGGACAAAGTGAAGGTGGTTCGTAACGCTTCGTGGCGCCTCACGATCTCATTAAAGCTCTTTCGCAAAGCAGCAATATTGAGCTGGCCGCGAAGCCGCACGGCGGTCGGCATGTTGTAAGCAGAACTGCCCGGCACCAATTGATCCAAAAACCATAGACGTTCCTGTGCAAACGAAAGCGGAAAAGTGTTGACGCCTTCGTTACGCGGCAGCGTGGGGATTGTCCGGCGCTCACGTTGCTCTGCGCTTTCCTTGCGCAGGCGCGAGACACGCATCGCCAACAGCGCGCGACGCTCCGGCGAAAGATTATCGAGAGTGGTCCGTGAAGTGCTCATCTTGACGTTGATTTGTGGAAGCTTTGCTGTTTCGGAGAGAAAGTTCGGCAATTATGTTGGCCCGAAATTGAGGTCACTGCTGGTCGCGCGCCAACTGTCCTTCAGCGGCGAGCAAAGCACTTATCTCGGCGTCGGAGAGCGCATCCATTTGCGCCATCATCTCTGTCAGGTATTCCGGGTCACCCTGCTCGAGTTGATAAAGCTCAATCACCTCTGCCAGACCGGCTACCGTCGGAGTGCGATAGAAATCGCGCAAGGATACTTCGACGTGGAAAGTGTGAATCACTTTCGAGATCAGCATCGTTCCCAGTAGCGAGTGGCCACCGAGTTTGAAGAAGTTGTCGTGAACGCCCACTTTGTCCACTCCGAGTGCCTGGCACCAGATCTCTGCCAGCATCTCCTCGACAGGTGTACGCGGCGAAACAAAAACTTCTCCAGCCGCAATGCGCGAGCGGCGCTTCTTATCTTCAATCGCGCGTAGAATCTGCTGGGGTGTAGACAGTTCCGTGGCAATCAGACGCAGCCGCCCAGTGCGCCCAGGTGAGCTTGATTCAATCAGCGGGTCAGACTGAATGTTGGCGGCTTTTTCAGGTTCTGAACCTGGCGGCGTTGCGGCAGGCTGGAAGGTCATCTCCGCCAACGCTGCGACCGGGAACTCAAAAACGTAGCCATCTCCTGCCGTGATTCTGCGGCCACTCTCGATTCCTCTGAGAAATTCTTCCGCAGGCTTATTCCTTCCGGTGGGCTTGAAACGGAAGGCGGTTCGTGTCAGGCCGCGCGCCAGAGCCCTTGCTCCCAACTCGCGCACTACCCGGTGCTCTACGCCCCGGCCAAGTACACGACAACTCAGCATCAACAAATTTATCTCGAGGGAATCAGCCTGCTCTTCTGCGATCACGGCACCGACAAGGCCGTAATGACCGAAGCGATCACTCACCTCGACTACAAGACAATCACCCTTATCAGCAATGTTCTTAATATCGCTTTCGGAATAACTGACAGCAGAGGTGTTAAACTGATTCGTCCGCTCAGAAAGTTGCGCGACGCGAGCGACGTGATGCAGTGCCAGCGGCGAGATCTCAATGCGTAAATCAAGCCCGGCGAGAAAGTCTGCGAAAGTTGCCGACTCCTTGCGCATGCGCTCACGGCCCATGTTCTGCTGATAGAACGCCGTCCGTTCTCGATCATCCGCAGTGATTCTCAGCCGGTCGAAAGCCCAAACGCGTTCGAGCGGGCAACTGGAGTTGCCGACTTCATAGGTTGGCAGTACGAGCACGCCGGGACAATTTGCTTCCACCTCGGCGCACACGACCGGATCGTCATCGATGAAGATAAAGCTGTCGAGTCCGAGTTGCAGCTCGGCGGCCAGTGATTGAATGTTCTCAGACTTCGCCAGCCAATTAATTCGCCAGGCCACGAGATCCTCGCGCCTCAATACCATGTCGGCCCGCTGATCGAACACGGCAAACACGTCATCTTCATTATTCTTGCTGCAAAGACACACGAGCATCCCGGCCTCGCGTTGCGCCACAATGAAATCCTGCAGCGCGCGCTGTGGCACATCGATCCGTATGCCTGCGACGCCGTCCTCACCGCATACGCCCTGCCACAGAGTTTCATCGCAATCCAGCACGATGACCTTGTATGGAGCACTCTGCACGGCATATATCTTTCGCGCGAGCATAGTGCCGGCGGCAGTAAAATACTCGAGCGTATAGGGAACATGGCCCAGTTGGTCGCTGTGAGGATCGTAGTAGTTTTCAACCGGATAGACCTGCGACAGTTCCGCGCTGCTGATTACATAGACTCCGCTTACTCCGGCCAAATCTGACACAAGCCGATCTTCCATCCTCGAAATGAACGCCGCATGGTCGGCAAGGACGGCCGGCGAAGCTGCACAAATGCACACGAGGTGCGGCGCCGTGGAGCGCTCAGCTGCCGCACGCAACGCGACAATCAGATCATTCACGTTGCGTTCAATCTTCTCTTGTGCCCCAGACGTGAGCACCGGCACGGCATGTCCGGGCTCTTCGTATCGCATCCAATCCTCCAAACGAACCAGCACGATGTTGACGCCATGCTGATTTGTCGAGAACAAACTCGTAGAGTCCAGCAACTGCTGAAACACCTGGTTGTACGCGGCGAATTCAATCTCGGCGGGTAGACCAAGTTCCTCCATCCAAAAGGTCAGTGAGTCAGCTATTGGCTCAGCTGTGAAACCAGCTGCGATGGCGATTTTTTGTCGCCGGTCTCGAGTTCGAGCGGCCGCGATCCTCGTGGTGAGTGCTGCGGACAACGCAAAGTCGCCGAGTTTTGTTTCCGGCCGCTCAACCGAATCTTCCAGTATCGAATGGAACGCTGCGACGAGTTCCTCGATGGTACCGGCGTCAAACAGGTCCGCGTTGTACTCCCACGCGCCAACCAGTTCCTGTTCACGCTCTTCCATTTCTACATAGAGATCGAGATTGGCCGGACCACGGAAGATCTCAAACGGCTCGAGCGAGAGGTCCGGCAGATCCGTATTTACCAGCGGTGCTTTTTGCAGATTGAAAGCCACTTCAAAGAGCGGCACACGCCCCAGTTCGCGTGCCGGCTGCAACTCCTCAACGAGCTTATCGAAGGGCAAATCCTGGTGTGCGTAAGCACCGAGCGTATGCTCGTGAATCTGGTTCAGGAGTTCGCGAAAAGTCTGGTCGTCGGAGAACTTCGTGCGCAACACAAGCGTGTTCGCAAACTGCCCGATGAGGTTTTCAATCTCCGCACGGTTCCGGTTGGCGGAGAGAAAGCCGGTGACGATCTCCGCTTGCGAAGTGTAGCGATAGAGAAGCACATTGAAGACAGCCATCAGGATCATGAACACCGTAGCGTCCTCCTGTTGGCCCAGGCTCTTCAGCCTCGCTGTCAATTTCTTGTCAATCGCGAAGTCGTGCCGTGCAGCCTTGAAGGTCTGGTTGGTCGTGCGTGGCCGGTCGGTAGGCAAATTAAGCGATGCCGGCGCACCTTCGAGCCGCTGCCTCCAATAGTCGAGCAGTGCCGACAGTGTCTCGTGCTGCAACCACTCACGCTGCCAACACGCGTAGTCAGCGTACTGGACGGGCAGATTCGGAAGTGCGGGCGTGCTCCCGGTGGTCCAGGCATAATAAAGCGCCACAAGTTCGCGCATGAAAACGCCGTGCGACCATTTGTCGCAAACGATGTGGTGCGTCGTGAGCAACAGGATGTGCTCTTTGGCGCCGAGGCGCAATAAGACGGCGCGCAGCAGCAGATCCTTTGACAGGTCGAATGGACGGCAGACCTCTTCCCTGCCCAGAGCCCACACTTCCGCCTCACGCTTACTCTCTTCCAGCGATTCGAGGCTTACGATCCTGATCTTCGTGATCGTGTGTGGAGTGATGACTTGCACCGATCGTCCATCATCCTCTTTGAAATTGGTGCGGAGAACTTCATGCCGGTTGACGACCTCGTTGATACTGCGTTCCAGCGCAGCACCATCGAGTGTGCCAGTCAATCTAACAGCGGTCGGAATATTGTAATCAGCGCTGTCATGGTCCAATTTATTGAGAAACCAGAACCGCTGTTGTCCAAAGGAGAGCGGGAAAGTGTTGGAGTTGCGTGCCTGCGCGCGTATCCGCGCCCGGGGCGCACTGTCGCGCTGGTTGCTGAGCTTGCGGTGAATCAGCGCCAGCTGTTCCGGCGACAATCCCTTGATTATCCGATTTAGTTCGCTCATTTTTTTTTCGGATTAAAGATCTGCGAGTGCCGAATCCACAACTTATGTGACCAGGGCGTCTTCGGTCACTGTGAACAAGGCGTCTTCAGTCAGCGGCGTAACGGGCCGGTAGTCGCTGGCTACCAGAAAGTCGGGGCGGCGATCTTTTTTGGGCCGAGGAAGGTTCTCAACGCTGTTATAGGAAACAATCGCCACTGTACGGTCGAACGGCGACAGGTTGGGCGACGAAGCATGAGCGACGTTCGGGTGGAAGAACAACAACGATCCGCGTTCCCCCTTAGGCGCCACGATGCCATGCTCTGCGACCAACATTTTGAGCGTCGACGGATCAATCGAGTATTTCAGGTCGGCAGTAAGGTTAGATATCCAGTCCGGGCTTTCTGCATAAGCCTGGGGCACCGTGGCCTGCCCAGGAACATCAATCATGCCGTACCGGTGAGAGCCCGGTATCAAGAACATCGGTCCATTGAATTCGTTCACGTCGTGAAGAAAGATGACCGCGTTTAGCGCGCGTGATTCGGGCAAACCGTCTTCCTTGTGCCAGAAGATGAAGTCCTGATGCCATTCCCAGACGTCACCTACAAGTCCCAGCTTGGCATTGATCTTGAATTGGTAGACATAAACTCTACTGCCCAGGATTTGTTCGCACGGCATGACGAGCTTGGGATGTCGCACCAACCGTTCGAAAGTGGGACTAAAAGTATGAGCGCCATAAACGGAGCGAACGCTCTGGCCATTCTTCTCCAGGACTCTGCGCGGACTGTCTTCGGCAAAGACCATAGGGAGCTCCGCCACCAGCACATCAACTTCCCTGGAAGTCAGGTATCCCGGTAAAAACAGGTAACCGTCGTCTTCATAAGCTCTCAGATTTTCGCGGCTAATTCTCATGACGCAATCCTTATCGGACAGGAAGCCTTTCGCCGGCTTCCGTAGGTGGAAGGGTTAAACGGAATGTATGGCTGAGCGGCGATTTCTCTCGAGCCAGTGTTCAGGCACAAAAGAATCGATGACGAGGCCGCGGCACTCCTTGAGCGCCAACTCACAAACGAGTTGACCGACTGCAACGTCGAGCACTCCGAGACCAAAGGGACTGAAGATTGCCAAGCGCTTCCCCGCGCTCCGGGCAGCGGCAGTACCACTGAGGATTTCAGCTAAAGTACAGCGGATGAACTCTCGGCTGCCGCTTAATTGTTCTGCGAGGTGCAATGTCGTCTGCGCGCGGCAGACGTGTTCTATATCGTCAACGATGTTGTCATTATCGAGCACCAGCTCTGGTGCAAGGTCGCGCAGGGATATGTGAAGAATAGTGCTGCCTGATGTGCATGCCGACAGGTCATTGATGTGCGGCTCGACTGCCGTAGTAGCAATGGAGATGAGCGAAGAACTGGCAAGCGTGGCATTAACAGTCCGAGCGATTTCGATCTCGAGACCTTCGAGTGTTTCACCGCATAGCTCTTTGAACTCTTCGGCTTGCGCCTCGTTCCGGTCAAAGACAACCAGCGACTTAAGCTTAGGAAAAGTCGCTTTCAGAAAACGAGCCGTTTCGAAATTGATCAGACCACAGCCAATCAGCCCGGCGGAGAAGGTCGGTTTATCTTGTTGCAGGCAACGAGCTGCAAGTGCAGCGCTGGCCGCTGTGCGCTTGGCGCTAATCAAGGATGCTTCCAGGATTGCCCGCGGGCGTCCGGTGCTGGTGGAATTCAGAATCAGCACCGCCGAAGCTCGATCCATGCCGAGCGCGACATTCCCGGGAAAAGATGAGATCCACTTAACGCCAGCCGCTTCAAACCCACCACCGAGATAGGCAGGTAATGCGATTACCCTGTTACTCGAACTGTCGGGGAAACGCAGAAAAGTGGAATGTGGGAGTGCGCTGCTGCCTGCCCCATGGGCGAGGTAAGCGTCCTGAACCGTGCGAATTATTGCCGGCTCTTGATCGACAAGCAGAGTATTGACTTCCTCGCCCTTCAAAATCAGAACGTCCCCGTTATGCATACTGCACCTCAAAGGTCTGCTGGTCGAGAATCGGAATTTGGCCTAAATGTTCTATCACCCAGTCGTCCGAATAAATCGTGTCGAGATAGCGTTCGCCGCGGTCGGGAAAAATCGCCACGCAGACTGCGTCGCGCGGAATGTCGGGCAGCAATTGCTCGATCGCCATGATCATTCCGCCCGAAGAGCCGCCGGCAAGAATGGCTTCTTCTCTTACCAGACGGCGACAGCCAATTACGCAATCCAGATCCGATACAAGCACGCAACTCTCCGCTAAATCTGGCCGGTAGAGCTTTGGTCTGACTGCGGCTCCGTGACCGGGAATCAGGCGCGTTTTTTTCTCCGATCCGAAGATGACGCTACCAACTGCGTCGACCGCGATAATCTTCGTTCGCATTCCATGGTCTCGAACATACTCCGCGCATCCTCTGATCGTGCCGCATGTACTGGTGGCGCAGAACAGGTAGTCGATCTCGCGCCCAAGGACGGCGACGAGTTCGGTCATCGTTCGATGGTGTGCGCGGGGATTGTGTAGATTGGAATACTGATCCGGCCAGAAGCTGTTTTCGATAGTGGTGAGAAGATGTTTGACACGATCGATCCGCGACTGGAGGTATTCACCGGTGTCCGGATGCGCCGATGTGACCATGTCAACTTCCGCTCCGTAGATTTTCAGTAGATTGACATTCTGCGTGTTGACCTTGGGGTCAACAACACAGATGAAGCGCAGGCCAAAGTATGCACACGCCTGTGCCAGACCAATCCCCATGTTACCGGAGCTCGATTCGATCACGACGGTATCGGAATTGATCACACCCGTCTCCAAACCATGCCGGAGGATATTAAGCGCCGGGCGGTCTTTCATACTGCCGCCTGGATTTAGTGACTCCAGCTTGGCAAAGAGATTGAAGTGAATCCCTTTGAAAATTCTGGTCAACTTAACTAATGGCGTGTCGCCGATTGCTGACAGGATGCCTTCATGCATGACGTCGAACCTTCATCCTGCGCGAGTCGCAGGTGGACAAGGAAAAAAGTTCTGAACAGTTCTCCTTAGATATGTGGTCCATATCTAAATGAGAGCTGCCATGATTGCTTTCTGCATGTGCAAACGGTTCTCTGCCTGATCGTAGATAATCGAGCGTGGACCGTCGGCGACTTCGGCCGTCACCTGCTCGCCGCGAATAAACGGCATACAATCCATGTACAGCGCCCCGGGGTTGGCGCGCTCGTAGTGCGCACTGGAAACGCACCAGTCGTTCTTGATTCTTTCCTTGTATTGCTCCTCTTCTTCACGCGTCATCTTCAGACTCTTCCAGTTCTTCACGTAAATAACGTCCGCACCCTCTGAAGCCGCGTTCAGATCATTTGAGAATTCGAGCGTGCCACCGGACTCCTCTAACGTCTTGCGGGCAAACGCCACGTAATCCGGATCGAGGTCGTAACCCTCCGGATATGCAAACGTCAGATTCATACCAAGCAGCGCGCCGGCGCTCATCATCGAGTGCAACACACCCAGCGATTTTTGCCGCTTCGAATAACCCCAGGACATCACTACCTTTTTCTTCCGAAAGTCACGGCCAAACTTTTCTTTGAGCGTGAGAATGTCAGCCATCACCTGGCAGGGATGATCCTTGTCGTCCAGTGCATTGATGACCGGGACGTTCGCGTATCGAGCAATCGTCTCGAGGCTCTCTCGACCGCGCCCGTAAAAATTCATGTCGTACATGCGCACGATGATGGCATCGAGAAAGCGCCCCATCACGGCCGCCGTGTCCATCAAGGTCTCGTGATTGCTCATCTGCAAATCGGCGGCGTTGTAATGTTCGGCATGGCCTCCCAAGTGGTAGGCGCCCGTCTGAAAGGAAATTCTGGTCCGGGTTGAAGCAACCGAAAACAACAGTCCCAAAAATTTCCCGCGGAGATATTGCTGCCGATCGTCTCCGCTCTTGATTCTGAAACCCTGGTCGATCAGGCCTTCCAGTTCAGCCCGGCTGAAATCCCTCAGATCAATAAAATTCCGCTTTTCTAATCTCATGGCTTCCCTCATTTCCGCGTTTTCCTTTGTGCGAGGAAGTTATTAACGAGCCTTCATTGAGCCCTATTGCTCCGCGAGCAACAGTTGAGGCGCCTCTTCCTCCGGCCAATCCTTCATCTCAGTCAGAAGCTGTTTCAATATGTCATCGCCAGCCTCATCTACCTGCTTCTGCACGACCTCGACCGCAAGGTCGGCCACCGTAGGCGACTGGAAAAGAGTTCGTAGCGGCAGGTCAACATTAAACACCTCGCCTAAACGCGAGATGAGTTGCGTGGCGAGAAGAGAATCTCCTCCCAACTCAAAGAAGTTGTCGAAGCAACCGACTTGTTCAATACCAAGGAGTTCCTGCCAGATGTCTGCGAGACCTTGCTCCAGCTCGCTGCGCGGTTCGACATATGTATTCTGGAGGTTGGGCCGTGGGTAACGGACGCCGTTTGCGTGAAGACGACTTGCCTCTTTCATGAGGTTGGCTTTGGTGAGTGAGGCAACCCACTCCTTCGCGGCATAAAGGTCTCTGGTAGAGATCACAACTTGTGGTTGCGCCACTTGACCCGTAAGAATGCGATTGAAGACCTCTGCACCTTCCGCCGGTAACAATCCGTCATTCAGCTGTAAGTTGCCTTTCTCTCCATTCGGCGTACTCGTGCGCTGGTTCACGTCCGCACGCTCTCGTGAACGCAACTCGTCCGTAGTGTGGTCCAAACTCGTCAAGGCCTTGATGGTGGCGTCTTCGAGCTTCTTTAGCGTGTAGCCTTCAATTTCAACGACGCTCACCCCGGTCTCATCCATGATCGTGACATCACAGGTGAGAAGATCCTGATCAGGACCGTTGTCTCGATACTTAATATGACTGAAAATTCTTTGCGGGAACGGCCCTTTGACTTTGAGGCTGTCATAGCCCATTGGCAGGTAGGTGCCGTTGGCGGCGAGTTGAACAACCCCGGTTGCCGCGTCCAACAACGCCGGGTGCATCGTGAATTGCTTCAAGTCTTCGGTGAACTCGTCGGGCAATTCCAGCAGGGCCAACCACTCGTCTTCTCCTACATGCACTCGCTTGAGCAGGTTTCGCCATCGTGGACCAAACGCCATGTACATCTCGTTGGGGTTGCTCGGACCAGGGCGCGCGCTGCCGTTTCCATTCTGATCGAATATGAGCTCGCGGCCGTTACACCGAGCCCGGATTGACCCCAGGTCGAATACGTTGGGCGCTTCATAATGGTTGGCAGCGATCTTTCCTCGTGCGTGCAATTGCGACGTTGGGCCATTAGCCTGGTCCGTGTGCAGACGGCTCACGATCTGAAACTCGAAGCCGGTGCCGTCGCGCTTGATGCTGGTGCGTGCCTCTTTGCGCTCGCCGTCGGCGACGATAAGTGGTGTGAGAAACAGAGCCTTCTCGATGTGGATTGTTTGTCCAGCCGCGCGCTCATTGAAAGCCGCTCGTGCCATTTCGAGATAGGCGGTGCCGGGAATCATGCCATCGCCCTTGATCCTGTGTTCAGCCAGGATCCAGTGACGGGACGTAGTGAACTCAGTAGCGTAAATCTCTTCATCCGGACTGGCGCTGAGACGCCGGTCATGCAACGGGTGTTCAACTTCCTCACCGTTAGTTAGTGGCCGGATAGTGGATTGCGGATTCGCCGCCGCCGCCGCGGCTGCCTGCCCAACCTCCAACCAGGTATCCCAGTTAACGGAGATCGTGCGCCGCCCGCTGACGGCTGCGTCATGCTGTGCGAAGGCGTCGAGAAAGGCGTTAGCGGCACAATGATCTACCATGCCAAAACTGCCGAGGATTGAGGTCAATGAGGAGCAGAGAATGAAGAAGTCCAACTCGATATCCCGCAACACGTGATCGAGGACCAAGGTCCCCTGGACCTTCGGGGCAAGCACACTGGCAGCGATTTCTTCCGTTTTCAGTTGCATGATGCCGCCGGGTAGTACGCCGGCAGCGTGGACTACGCCATTGAGTGCACCGAACCGTTCGAGTGTTGCGGTTACGACTTCCTGTGCCTGAGCGATGTCGGTCACGTCAGCAGTGAGATATAAAACCTCTGCTCCCAACTCCTCTATCGCTTGCATGGCTCGTATCTTTCGACAAACGACATCGCTGTCGTCATGCTCAGCCAGCCACTGCAACCACTCGGTGCGTGGCGGCAGTGCCGAGCGACCCACCAACACGAGCTTCGCGCGCACACTGCGGGCGAGGTGTTCAGCCAGCACAAGCCCGATACCGCCTGCTCCGCCGGTGATCAAATAGACGCCCTCGTCACGTAGACGTGTCTGGTTTGCATCTGCGCCGAATAGGTTTGAAGCCTCGAATGTTTGTATCCAGCGATGATGACCGCGGTGGGCCACTATCTCTTCGGGCGACGCCGTGTTTAATTCAGCGATGAGGTAATCAATCAGCCTCTTTATTTGAAATCTCCCGACAGGAAGATTGATGTCGATGCTGCGGCAACTGATGTTGGGAAACTCGCGAGGAATTACGCGGCAAGGACCAATAAGGGTCGCTTTTTCCGGCATCGTCAGGTCTTCGCCGCTCACCTGGTGAAGACCGTTGGAAATCACACCCAGGCTTAGGTCATCGGTGAAGTTATGCTCGCCGAGTACTTGCGCCAGGAATAATAGACTGTAAAAACCGGCGTACTGGCACTGGTCAGCAAATTCGAATCTGGAAGTGATGGCCGTCGCAGGAGTAACGCTCCAGAGGTGCGCTATGGCGTGAGGAATCCTGCTTGACGCGAACAGTTCTTCAAAAAGTTTGCGATAATGAGTAGCATCTCGCGGGTTCAAAACGTAGCTACGTTCACCGGTCTGGCCAAACGTTTCTCCGCATTCGACGGTGACAACTTCGCAGCCATCTGCCTCCAAACGCCGCACGAGTTCAATTCCCACACCGCATTCATCAGTGAAGACCAACCAGTTCCGCTTTTGCGCCGCGACTTCACCGCTCGAGAACAGCGGTAGTGGCGTAGCCTGCTTCCACGACGGAAAGTAAAACCAATCAGCGACTTCCGCTTTCCGGTTTAAGTCTCGGCTCTTCTCTTCGCTGCTGCCGCTGTTCTTTGGCGGATCAACCCAATAACGCAACCGCTCGAAAGGGTAGGTCGGCAGCGCGATACGTTGTCGTCGTTCGGCAGCCGAGAGTCGACTCCAATCCACAGGTAAACCAGCCAGCCAGAGTTTCCCCAGCGAACCAAGCAGGCACGCGATCTCGGATTGCTGGTCGTATGAATGCGGCAGCGAGTAGAGCACCACGCAGTCCTCGGCATCGCGATCCGGGTGCTGCAGGGCCCACGCACCCAGAGCCTGTCCAGGCCCGATCTCGAGCAGAATCCGATCAGGCGTTTTCCAGAGCTCACGTAGACCATCGGCGAAGCGAACAGGTTGACACAGGTGCCTGGACCAGTATGCGGGATCGGTCGCCTGCTCGTTCGTGATCCATGTGCCGGTTACATTTGAGATGTAAGGAATTTGCGGCGCCTTCAACTCGACTGTCTTGATAAGCGCGGTTAGTTCATCGGCGATCGGCTCCATCATCCGCGAGTGAAAAGCGTGCGTTGTCTGTGGGCGACGGCAGGCCACTCCCTTCTTAGTCAGTTTCGCCTGCAACTCATCAATCGCAGCAGGCGTTCCTGACAACACACAGACCGATGGACCATTTACAGCAGACAGAGAAAGATGATCATGCAACAGCGGTTGCACTTCTTTTTCGGAGAGCGGCACTGCGAGCATCGCTCCGGCCGGCAAAGTCTGAATAAGCCGCGCCCGCTCCGCTACAATCAACAGTGCATCCGGTAAAGAAAAGACGCCGGCCAAACACGCTGCCACGTGCTCGCCGATGCTATAGCCCATCAACGCCTGTGGGCGCACGCCGCACGACAACCACCATTGTGCGAGGGCATACTCGATAACAAAGAGCGCCGGCTGGGCGACGGCTGTCTCGTTTAATCTTTGGGTTGCGGCGCTCTCGCTCGTGCCGCGCTGTAACATCTTTCGCAGATCGATCCCAGACGATTCACCCGAATCCCGTGTCTGAGCTTTCTGATTCGACGGTTCGCTGTCTGCCGGATAGAGCACTTCGCGAAGGTCCATTCCGAGATGTGGCTTGAGTAATTCACAGCAACGATCAACCTCTTGCCGGAACACCGGCTCATTCCGGTAGAGCTCCAGCCCCATGTTGACGTACTGATTTCCTAATCCCGGAAACATGAAAGTGACTGGCCGGTTCTGCTCATCACTAATGCTATTTAGAACGCGTTTCGGATCGAGCGACTCGAACGAGGCCAGTGCATCCGCACTGTCGCGGCACACCAACATCCGACGATGACGAAATGAACGACGACCCACTTGGTAGGTGTAAGCGATGTCGGCCAGGTTTTGTTCCGGATGCCGGCGCAAGTAGTCAACGAGGTTGCTGGTTGCGGTCTCGAGTGCTGTCGCCGTTTTGGCTGACAAGATCATCAGTTGGTGAGATCTTGAAGGGCTCGTGGTAATAGGCGTTGGTCCTTCTTCGAGCACCACATGCGCATTGACGCCGCCGAGACTAAACGAGCTAACGCCGGCGCGACGAGGCATCTCGTTCGTTTGCCATTCGGAGAGCTTATGGTTGACATAGAAAGCGCTGTTTGCGAAATCGATCCTCGGGTTCGGCGCGGTGAAGTGAAGGCTCGGCGGAATCTGCTTTTCTTTAAGCGCCAATACGGTTTTGATGAGGCTGGCGACACCAGCCGCGGCATCGAGATGCCCGATGTTGGTCTTAACGGAACCAATGGCACAAAAGTTTTTTCGATTGGTGTCGGCACTAAACACCTGACTCAGTGCCGCTACCTCTATCGGATCGCCGAGTGGAGTGGCTGTCCCGTGCGCTTCTACATAACTGACTGTTTCAGGTTTGACGCTGGCGATCGCCTGCGCCATGGCAATCACATCGATCTGCCCATCCACGCTGGTTGCCGTAAACCCGACCTTCACGGCTCCGTCGTTATTCGTGGCCGCGCCTTTGATTACCGCATAAATCGTGTCACCGTCGGCGATGGCATCGGCAAGGCGCTTCAGAACGACGACACCCAGGCCGCTACCTCCAACAGTACCTTGCGCCTCCGCATCGAATGCGCGGCAGTGTCCGTCCGGTGCGGTCACTCCTTCGACGTGCAGGTAGCCCGACTTCACCGGCACTTCAATGGCAACGCCGCCAGCCAGCGCGATGTCGCACTGGTAATTGAGCAAGCTCTGACAGGCGACCGCGACTGCGACCAGTGATGTGGAACAGGCTGTTTGAATGGTCACACACGGTCCCCTGAAATTCATGCTGTATGAGACAAGGGGTGTTAAAAAGTCTTTGTCGTTAAGAATCTTGAGTTGGAGCGGACCGGCCGATTCGACAAGCTTGCGATTGGGAAGGAGGTTGTATAGCAAATACTTGCTCATACCCATTCCCGCGTAAATGCCAATCAAACCCCGGTACGTTTCGGAATCGTAGCCTGCGGTTTCCAATGCTTGCCAAACACACTCCAGGAACAGCCGGTGCTGCGGGTCCATCAACTCGGCTTCCCTGGGCGTGAAATTAAAAAACGCCGCATCAAAACACTCAACGTCTTTAACGACGCCGGCAGCCTTAACGTAATTCGGGTTCTTGAGTAATGCGGGATCAATGTCTGCAAGCTCTTGCTCGGTAAAAAACGAAATTGATTCCACGCCGTCGCGCAGGTTTTGCCAAAACTCTTCGACGTTGCTCGCGCCTGGAAAACGTCCGGCCATTCCAATGATGGCGACGCCTTCAATCGTGTCCTGTGGGGTCGAGGTGCTCACTATTCACCTGTCCTTTTTCTTATTGACTGTCGTTTCCGATTAAGTACTTGCTCCTGCCGGCGGGCACGAGCGTGGATTTGTGAAAATGAATGCACCTGCTGAGGCGCGGTCAGCGAATCGCTATCCAGCGCCAGCAGAGTTGAACGTCGGGTCGCATACAAGTTGTAGAGAATCGAGTGCTCATACATTTCGTCCTGCTCGACGGCAACGTTGAAACCATGACGGCTCAACAAACCCTTAACCGCCTCGAGGCGACCATCAATGTCGTGAACCTCCAGCACGATCTGCATTATTTTTTCCCAATCACCACTTGCGATCCCGCTCAAAACATCGAGTTCGCTTTTCTGCACATCAATCTTCAGCAAGTCGATGCGCGTAACCTGTTGCTCGTTGATGATCTCGGATAGCGTGCGCAGCCGGCATTCGAAGAATTCGCTGGTGAATCGCTCTTCAAGTAAATCGTCGGCGTGTCGTAAGACGTGCTCCATCTCCGCTGCTCCGCTGCGCCACTGGTTAAGCATGATCGAGTGCAACGCCTCTTTCTCTTCGGCCTTATTGCCGTAGAACGACGACATGCCGGAACTGTTTGGATAGAAAGTAAACCCGGCGGTTTTTGATTCGTTGGAGAGGCCACAGTTGAATAGGCGTGCGTGCGGGCCGTAACGTTCGGCGTTCGCGCACAACAACCGGAAGAGCGGCGGCGCCGGTTCGAAGGCATAGACGGCGGCAGGTTTACACTTGTGATGGACAAAGAGAGTGAAGAAACCGATGTTGGCTCCAACATCAAAAATGCAGTCGCCGTCCTTAATGGTGACGCCGTGCCGGAGATAGATCTCTTTCTCAAACACGTCTTCGTAAAAGAACCCAACCTCGCTCGGGCTCTGGAAAGCGATCTCCATGCCGTTCGGCAGGGTGCGGCGCCGGAGAACGTCCATTGACCGGACATCAGAAATGCCACTCGTCATTCTTTTTCAATCCGTGTTTCCGTACGTCTGAGGATATGAGGATCTAGTCTGGGATATTCACCTGCACATAAGCAGGGTAGGGTTGAATCGTCGCCACGCTGCTTTCCAGCACCACAGCATCGTCTTTCTTTTCAATTTCCCTGAAGCCTGCAAACTTGTACGTCACATACATCATGCGATTGACGTTGTTGGGAATGAAGTCTGCGCGCAGGCACACTCCGCGAGCGCTTGCCAGATTCATAATGTAGTTAAGCAGGATTGTGCCGACGCCCCGGTGCATCACACGACAAGACATCAGGAGAAGCTTGATCGTCCAGACCTCAGCTCCGCATTCCAGCAGCGCAAGCCCGATCCTGCCGTAGCTGCCGAATTTATCTTCAAGACTCGCCGTTAGCAGTTTGTACTTCGTCGACCGGCGGAAGTAGTCAAGTTCATCATATGAATACGTGACGCCAGTGGTATTTAGTTGATGCGTGCGGACAGTCAATTCCTCAGCACGCTGTAAGTCTTCTTCACGCGCTGGAGCTATGGTGAGGACCATATCGAGTGTCGCCAAAAATTCTTCGCTCGGTCCGACGAACTCTTTTTCTGCCGCGTTGCGCTGGATGTCGCTGAGGTACATCAGCCGGCGCCGCTTCGAGTCGTCCGTTGTGAAACGTGGATTAAGTTCCGGCCTGTCCAGCAGACCTTCAAGCTTCAGGGGATCGACGCAAAGCACCTCAGGCAAATGAAAGTTCACTTCTTCACGTTCAAACTGCTGGTCGTCAATAAAGGCGAAAGTGTCGAGACCAATGTTCAACGACTCGGCAATCGTCTTAAGCGACGAAGCCTTCGAATTCCAGTTGATTTGCGGGTAAAGGAAATACTCGTCGAGTGCAAAGTCGCGGAGCTTCGCCAGCGCCTCCGCGTGATTGTTCTTGCTGGCCACGGATTGCAGGATACCGCGTGCGTCGAGGACTTTGATGATGTGAACGATCTCTTCCCGTAACAGCACATGCTGGTCTTCCAACAGAACACCGTCCCACAACGTGTCGTCCAAATCCCAAACGACGCACTTGATGTTCTTTTGCGTGGCTGGACGGTGTTCAACCGTCACTACTGCCGGCGAGTGCGCCTCCACGCGGGTTGGCGTTAGTTCTTCCATTACTAGAATCCGTAGGCGTAGCTGGCGATCGCGATTTGCTGTAGCTGCGTGCTGCCTTCGATAATCTCCATGATCTTGGCATCGCGCATGTACCTTTCCACCGGATAGTCGCGACTACAACCGTTGGCGCCGTGAATCTGCACCGCATCGTGGGCCGCTTTATTCGCAGTGGTGGAGGCAAAGTATTTGGCAACTGAGGTTTCCATGATAGACCGCGGGTCGCCGGCATCCTTTAGGTATCCGGCGTGGTAGGTTAAGAGTCTGGCCGCCTTCACGTTGGTGATCATGTCAGTCAACATACGTTGGATCAGTTGATGATCTTTTAGACAAGCACCGAACTGTTTGCGCTCGCTTGTGTATTTGAGGGAGGCATCAAGGCAAGCCTGCGCAATACCGACGCAACCGCACGCAACGCTATAACGCCCGTAGTCCAGCGCTGCAGCCGCGAGGTAGGAGATGCCGACCCCGACTTTTCCCAACAGATTTTCCTTCGGTATGCGACAGCCATTCAGGCGCAGCGCGGCAGTCATCGAGGCCCTGATGCCGAGCATGTCGTTAATCGGTTCGACAGAAAGCCCCGGCGTGTTGTGCTCCAACAAAAAGGCCGTTGGCCCAGCTTCACAGCGAGCGAAGATCAGGAAGAGGTTAGCGCGCTGACCGAAAGTAATCCATTTCTTTTCACCTTCCAGAACATAAGAGTCGCCACATTCGATCGCCGTGGTGCTGATACTCTTAGCGTCGCTGCCGGCGTTTGGCTCAGTGAGTGCAAATCCCGCAACGGTCGTTCCGTCCGCGAGACGCGGCAGCCAGTATCGCTTCTGCTCCTTCGTTCCCCATTTCGCGATCGTGCCCGCAACCATACCATGCACCGTCAGCAAGCTGCGCACTGATGAACAACCACGCCCAATCTCTTCGCTGAGCACTCCGCACGTGATCATGTCGAGGTTAAGTCCACCCAATTCCTCCGGCACGTTGACTCCCAGGTAACCGCGTTGGGCCAGTGCAGCGATGAGATCTGGCGGGATCGACTCTTGACGATCGAAGCGATCTGCGTGCGGTATGATCTCCTCGTCGACGAAGGCTCTGAATTCCGCCTGATGTTCCCTCTGTTGGCGAGTTAATTCGACTCTCACAGCATGACCACCCAGAGGCCCGCAGAGTTAAACTGCCACTGCCGAGGCCGTTTTCCGCTCGATAAGACTCGCGATTGCGTTAACGGTCCGAAAGTTGTCAATGTCGAGATCTTCGTTTTCGACCACCAGACCGAACTCGTTTTCGACGAACAACACTAGTTGCATGGCAAATAGCGAGTTAACAAATCCGAGCGCGAAGATGTCCTCATCGGGCTGCAAATCGTGGTTGCGCATGAAGCGCGCAATGAATTCCGTGATTCTCTGTTCGTTCATGTGAATGTTTCGTTCCGCTACCGGCCAGTCTCAGGATAACTGTAGAAGCCTTGTCCACTTTTTCTGCCGAGCAATCCTGCGTCGACCATCTGTCTGAGCAGCGGACATGGTCTGTATTTGCTGTCGTTGAAACTCTCGTGCAAGACCTCGATGGAGAGCAGAATCGTGTCGAGGCCGATGAGGTCGGCCGTTTCGAGTGGTCCCATCTTATGACCAAAGCAGCTCTTGAAGATGCGATCAACATCGGCCACCGAAGCCACTTGCTCCTGTAGCAGGAAGACGGCCTCGTTAATCGTCAACATCAACACCCGGTTGGAAACAAAACCGGGCGCATCATTCACGACGATCCCCTCTTTACCCATGCTCGCCAGCAGACCCCGGGCAAGTTCCAGAGTTTGGTCAGAGGTGTGGTGGCCACGTATGACTTCAACCGTTGTCTTCATCGGTACAGGATTCATGAAGTGCATACCAACAACTTGCGGCGCGCGTTTAGTTGCCGACGCGATGCGCGTGATCGGAATGGCTGAAGTATTAGCGGCAAAGACACAGTGCGCGGGACACACGGCATCTAGCTGCGCATAAACTTCCTTTTTGATCTCCCACTTTTCCGTAACGTTTTCGATTATGAAATCGGCATGAACGAGCGGCTCGTGACTGGTCGAAAACGTGATCTGTTTCAGAAGATCACCGGCGCTTTTAGTGGGCTTGTCTTTCATCAGGAAAGATTGGAGCCGAACGTTGTATCGAAGCTGTTGTTCTGCTTGTTTCAGAATCGCCTCAGCCACGTCGACCAGTACGACTTGATGACCACACTGCGCCAGGTTTTGGGCTACACCGACTCCCATTACACCCGCGCCAATCACACCAACCAGGTTGACACTCATTCCATTACCCTCTCGCGCAATCACACCGGTAAGAATCGGCGGCTTGATCTTCAGATGATGAGCATTCAGCCGGCCAGTCTCCGCTGCTGTCGCTCCAACATGTTTTGTCGACGTGCATTGATGGCGCCCGCCTGGCGGCTGGCGCGAGTATGAGCTTGCTGAATGGTGATTGTGCCGCTCGATTCGTGGGTGAAGACGCGGCTCAACGATTTGATGGTCGGATACCTGAACATCTCGATTAGGGGAAAGTCCTTCTTGAAGGCCTCACGCAGCCTGGTATGAACTTGGACCAGCAGTAGCGAGTTGCCGCCGAGATCAAAAAAATTGTCGTTAATTCCCGTCTTCTCGATTTGCAGCACTTCTTGCCAAACACCCGCAACAATCTGCTCAGCATCAGTTTCAGGTGCGACGTAAGCTACTTCGAGTTCCGGACGCAAACCTTCGGGGGCAGGCAGCGCGGAGCGGTTTATCTTACCGTTCGGTGTAAGCGGAAAAGAGTCAAGCGTGATGAAGGCCGAAGGGATCATGTACTCCGGCAATCTCTGTTTTAAGAAGTCGCGAAGCTCGGTTGTGAGTTGCTCTTTCTTTTTCGGGGGCTGTTCCACACCGGCCGGCGCCAGTATGACGTACGCAGCGAGGCGTTTGTCGCTATGCTCGACGTCATGGGCCACCACCAGGGCCTCGCGCACGCCCGGTGCCTGTTCAAGCGCCACCTCAATCTCGCCAAGCTCTATGCGGTAACCGCGAATCTTCACCTGATAATCAGCGCGGCCAAGAAACTCAATTGTGCCATTGGGGAGAAAACGTGCTCGGTCTCCGGTGCGGTACATTCGCGCACCCATCGTTTTGCTGAAAGGGTCGGGCAGAAATCTTTCCGCGCTTAACGCCGGTCGCTCGAGATATCCGCGCACTACGCCGGCCCCGCCAATAAATAGTTCCCCAGGCACGCCAATCGGCGTTGGTTCGAAATGCTGATCCAGAATGTAAATGGAGGTATTGGTAATCGGCCGGCCAATGGGGACGACGTCTCCGGCGTTGGTAACCGGGTGTACGGCCGACCAAACGGTGGTCTCGGTTGGACCATACATATTGAAAACTTGTCCGGGTACCAACTCGCTAACTTGTTTAGCTAGCCACACGGGAAGCTCTTCGCCCCCGAGCATTAACTTCTCGAGTGTGCCGAGCGCCTCCACCGCCGCCGAATCGGACAAAAGCATTTTCGCGAGCGAAGGCGTCGCTTGCAGGTGTGTTACCTGGTGCGTTTTGATCTGTGCGGGCAGCGAGTAATCGCGGCTGAACCCGTGAGTGAATTCATTGCTGCGATCCTTTACGGTCTTGAGTTGGTGCAGGCCCGCCAACACCGATTCGGTGTCCACGCCGAAATCAATGAGACAAGCCAGTTCATCGACACCGATATTCTTCAGTTGATAGACCATTTTCAGACACGTTTGAGGTGTTCCCAACAAACCGCTGGTCTCGAAGTACCGGTCAAACGACTGGGCCAGGAGTGCTTCCAGGTCGGTATCAGTAAAGTTCTCCGCGTCGGGATCGACACCCAGGCCTTTCATCATATTCTTGACCAGGCTCACCGAACTCATCAGATAGTTTATGAACGGTTGCCGAACTTTCTCGCGCACGGTATCCAGGTTGCGCCCGACGAACGTATGAAGCATGAGCGTGACGTGTCCCTCGCCGCCGTGTCCATACTCACGCCAGGCTTCACGATAGATCTTGATCTTAGCGGCGAGTTCTTCGAGATTTTGACCTAACAAGTGCGTCAACAGACGCGCCCCCATTTGACCCGCTCGCCTGAAAGTCTCCGGATTGCCTGCGGCAGTCACCCAAATGGGTAGCTCACGCCGGATCGGTCGCGGCAACGTTCGCACCTCGATTTCGTTGCCGGAACCGTTCTCGACTGTGATTGCTTCTCCGCGCCACAGCCGCCTGACGGTTTCGATCTGGCGATACATGACCTCCTGTCGATCTTTGTAGTGCTCAGGTGCGAACACAAAGTCGTTGGCGTGCCAGCCGGACGCGAAGGATATGGCAGCTCGTCCATGAGACAAGTTGTCTACTATGGACCATTCCTCGGCGACGCGAATCGGATTGTGTAGCGGCAATACTACGCTGCCGGCCCTGATCTCTATCCGTTCGGTGATGGTTGCGAGAGCGGCGCTGATCACTGCCGGATTAGGATAAGGTCCGCCGAACTCATGGAAGTGTCGCTCCGGTGTCCACACTGCTTGAAAGCCATGCTGATCAGCAAAACGGGCGCTCTCAAGAAGTAGTCGATACTTGTTCTCGTTGTTCGCGCCTTCGTAGTTGGCAAAGAAGAACAGGCTGAAGTCCAGCGGTCTATTTGCCACTTCGTCAGGTATTCCAATCGCAGGAAGCACATCTTCAGTCTGCTGCTGGATAACCACCTCAAAGCCGCGCGCAAGCGTCCAAAGCAATTCCAGTACTGAGATGTCAAAAGCAATGCTAGTTACAGACAGCCACTTTCCGGGAATCTCACTGCCGAGGGTTCTGTCCATGCCGTTGAAGAAATTGACGACGTTCCCGTTGTTGACCATCACTCCCTTCGGCTGGCCAGTGGAGCCGGAAGTGTAGATAACGTAAGCCAGATTTTCCGCAGTTGTACTGAGTTCGGGATTCGTGGCTGGTGCTTTAGCGATCTGGTGCCATTCTGTATCCAGCGCAACGATTGCCGTCTGGGCCAACGGTGTCACGGCCTCGACGACTCCCTGCTGTGTGAGCAGCACGGTCACCTTGGCATCGGCCAGCATGAACGCCAGTCGC
>DAIOGT010000072.1:2189-22238 GCA_036745095.1 Pyrinomonadaceae bacterium | reverse complement strand
CACCCTTGTCAATCCGGTTCCCACAAATCGTTTGCATCAATCTCGATCGCCGGCCAGAGCGCTGGCAGCGGCTGCTAAAAGAACTCGCGCGACACGACCTCGGGCCGGTCCAGCGATTCTCAGCGTACGACGGCGAGACTACGGCTAAGCCTGCCGGGTGGACTCACACTGCCGGTGCTTACGGCTGCCTGCTAAGTCACGTAGCAGTCGTTCGCGAAGCGCGTCGTTCTAGCGCGTCCAGCGTGCTCATCTTCGAAGACGATGCCGTACTGGATCGCGACTTTCAAAACAAGTTCGCGAGCTTCAGCAATGAAGTGCCCCGCGACTGGGACATGCTATATCTCGGCGCGCTTCACAAGGATGAACCCGTAAAGATCTCCGAGCACGTCGGGCGGATCACTAAAGCAAATTCTACTTACGCGTACGCCTTGAAGAACACGGTTTTCGACGCCTTTATCGAGTTGAATGAGCGCGCCGAGCACGTGCTCGACATGAACAGCTATCTTCTTCAGGAGCGATTCAACTGCTACTGCTTCATGCCTAATCTCGCGTGGGTTGAAGCACAGTATTCCGACGTTCAGAATCGTCTCGAGCGCCACTGGTATCTCGAGAAATCGCTCGTCCTGTTTGGCGCTTACATGGACAAGCTTCTAAGCGAGACGACGATCGCCATCACTCACCGCGCGGATCACGATTCAAAGAACCTTACGTTTCTTAAATGCTACTACGAAGAGTATTTCGCGCCGCTTGTGGAAATCGTCGTCGTCAATGAAGACATCGCTCAAACGGATATCAACAGAAACTTCATCATCGTGGCCGAGGCCGACATCTATCTCGAAGCACTCGATATACGCGCGAACCTGCGGATGCTTGACGAGTTTGACGCTGCCACCGGTTTCGGCGATGTGATCGATCTCAATCACGATCAAGCCGAGTTGCTGCGTAACACAAGCATCACGCGCGGTATCGATATCAGTCACAATCCCGTGTCAAAAAACAATACCGTTCACTTCTTCAGACGTGGCGGAGTGCGCGATCGCGTCTTCCAATCGCCCAATCATGCGTTACGACTGCCGCGCGACTGAGCTCCACGCCGCAATCGCCGCGTCCAAATCTTCATTGACCGGCGGCTGCGCAAGTCGCAAGTGACTGCAATCCGCGTTGCCACGCGCGTGCATGACAAGCCGGTCGCGATTCGTCGTGAGATTCGTAACAAATCGGACGATGAAGCCGATTCGTGGTCCATCCGACGTGTTTGGGTTCGAGCCGTGCACAATGTTCGTATGATGCAACGACATCTCGCCCGGCCGTAACACGACGTCGATCGCGTCCGACTCCTTCACGTCCATCCGGACCCGCTCACCACGCCTGTTCAGCAGGTTCGGATCATTGTGGACGTTGTCGTGCTCGAGCAGCCCGAGTTTGTGCGAACCGGGAACCGCGCGCATGCAGCCGTTGTTACGATTGCTCGACGTCAGCGCAATCCACGCCGAAATCGAGGGCGTCAAATGCCAACCCGAGTAAACGCTGTCCTGGTGCCACGAAGCATAGCTGCCATCGTGCGGCGGCTTGTAAAAAACCAGCGTGCCGTCAATTACGAGGTCGGGTCCTAAGAAAGTCTCGACTGCATCCAGCACCGGGCCATGTGTGGCCAGCCCGTAGGCCCACGGAAAAAACAGGTGCAGGTTATCAAAGCGTTTTAGGTTTCCCACGCCACTACGGGCCGCAATTGAATCGAGGGCGCTGCGGTATTGAAAAACCTCGTCCGCGGATAAAACGGATATGGGAAACACGATCCCGTCTTGTTCGTAACGTGCCTTCAAGGTTAAAAAAGAAATGTGTTGCGCTCGAGAAAACCTCGGCTGTTTTCGGCTGCGTGGGTGTAATAATCAAACGCGTCCGCTTCGTATCCTTTTTCAGCGAACAACTTCTTCATCTCTTTTTTCCACGTTGCGGACTGTCCGTTCAGGTAGCCGCGCGCAAACTCGTCCCAGTCAAACAAACGGCTGATAAAAACATCGCTGAAGAACGCACGCAGCCGCTGATCCTTCACCATGGCCTCGTGTGTTTTGTCATACGCAGCTTTCAATTCTTTTTCGGCCAACGACTGGGCGCGCGCTTCGAGGTCACGGTCGATCCGGTAAATACCGATTAGGTAACCCACGAGGCTCACGGGGAACAGCGCCGGGTTCGCGCGTCCCCACACGTGACGCTCGTCGAGCAACATGGCCGGCATTGCGGTCTGGGCGTAGAAGTGCCCGTTCTCGAGATCCGGCAACGACAGTGCATCGTGGTCCATGAAGATTAATTTGACCTTCCATTGTCCCTGCTCCCAGACACTCCGCATACCGACGTTTCGCGCGACGAACGACTCGCCGCGCGAATACCCGCGTGCGGCGAGCAGTGTTCCCCAAACTGTCGCGATCTCTGGCACGAGTTCTAAAAAGATCTCGTCGGCACGGGCGCGGTTCGACGACACCTTAAACGCAGCTTCGATGTAACCGCCGTAATCATCAAGCGCAACATCGGGCGGTTCGTAAACGCCGAGCACTTCCTCGAGCAGCGCGTCCGCAAACTGTTTCGCATCCGTCTTCGTAAAAACTACGCGGAGCCACTCGTCAAAGTATTTCTGCGCGCCGCATTCCGAAAGATACAGGCCGAGTTTGTCGATGCGAAACGAGCTCGTGCCCGTCAGAATCGCCTGACCCGGAGCCACATGACTCAAAAACTCAGCCGTGACGCCCATCTCACCCGCAACGGCCGGCAGGTTCTCACCTTCTTCCTTCTTCAGCGCGATGACCGCATCTTTCATCGCGCCGCGCATCTCCTGAAAACCACGCGGGCCAAACATCTGCGGATCGGTGAAATACCGGAACGCGGCAACTGGTCCATGTCGTGTCGGGATCGAAAACACGGTCGTCCGCGAGACGTAACCCGGCAGCGGCGCATCACTGCCATGGACGAGCCGGTAGATCGATCGAAACTTCGCCGCGGCCCGTGCCTCGTAGCGCAGCAGCCACTGCATGCTGCCGCCGTCGAGTCGATGCGGCGGCGGCACGCGATACTCATTTCGCCGAAACACGACATTGAAAGGGTTGCTGGCTCTTCGTCCAGCGCGTTTCAGCTCAAACTCGATTTCGCTTCCTGGCGGTTTGATCACGAGGACGACTGTCGTGAGCGGATACTCGACGAGGGAATTTATTCGTGAGCTCGTGTGCTCATCCACCCAGTAAATTTTCTGTCCTTCACAGAGAAGTCGCAGGATTGCGGCTTCAAAGTCTGGAAGTTGCTTCAACGCGTGCGCTCTCTCGGCGTCGATAAATTGCGGCTGAGTAACATCTAGATCTTTTACACCGTCGGTCGTTTTGATCTCTCTGCCGATGCGATCGACGATCTCTTCCGGAGTAAACAGGTAACGCGCGAGCGTCAGTTTGCACTCGCTGCGCGAGAGTTCGACAAATTCGCGCAGCGCGGCGTCGGGCGTCTTTGGTCCACCTATTTTCCGATGCACGCGATCGAGTCGCGCCAGCCTGCGTTGAAACTCCTGGATAAACGGCCGCAGCTCCGTGGTTGAGTAACCATCTTTCAGCAGTGAGGGCTTCAGTGCGCCTGCCGTCTTCAGATTCAACTCGTCGAACAGCCAATCGAAAGCGTTCAGATCATCTGGCTGCAACTTAAGAATCTGATGTTCAACCATGAGAACGGCCAAACACCGCGTCTCCCATGCGACGCCGCGTTGTCGTGCGATGTCGATGAGTTTCCGGCAAAATCTCTTCTGAAACCTGCCATGACGCAGAAATTCATCGAGCAGATCGTTTGAGATCTGCTCGTGATGAATCCTGGTTGTTAGTCGCGCCGCAACCAAAGAGGTCCTCAAAAGTGTCTATGCCACAAAAAGCACAAAAATCTCAAATAGGCTCTGCTGCTTTTTTTGCGCTTCTAGTGCCTCTTTGTGGCTAAAATCGGTTACTTCTTACCGCCTTTACCATCCTTACCGTCCTTGCCCTTGTCCTTCTTTTTCTTGTCCTTCTTCTTTTTCTTCTTCGGACTCGGAAGGGTGCCGAGGGCGACGACGAGCGCGGCGTAAAGAGCTTCGGCGCAATCACGTTTCAATATAACGGCAACGGTGTCGGCCCAGTACGACTTGTCGCCGCCTTTGTCTTTCTTCTCCTTGCCATTCGTCTTGCCGGCCATAAGTTCCTCCTTCAGGATAGTCAGTAATTTTTCATTACCTCAGGCGCTCATGGTCTGCCGGATGGATTGAGTGGCGGACGGCGGAAGCGCTCGAGCAAATTCTGAATCGGTGGTCGTGATTGAAGCGACGGCTGCGTGCCTGGCCCAGGCGTGCAAACTCCAGTGGGCGCCGCGGGATTACCAACACGGAAAATTCCCCACGCACCTGCCGCCGCATCCGATGGCAGATAAGCCGTGTAGAGATAATCACCGGCCCGGTTGAACGTGCCTCCGGCTTTCGGAATCACGAGATCGAAGTGATCGGTCGATCCGTGATTGTCACGCGAACCCATCCACTGCGAAAGGTTATTCGGCGCGATGACGCTCGAATTCTTCTGGTAGGGATTTCGCTGCCAGCTATGACCATGGATCGTAAACACCTGCGAGTTGCCGGTGCCAAGCGGATGCGTCATGCGGAAACGCACCTGATCGCCGGGCGCTGCTCTGAAGATCGGCGTTTGCGGTTCACCTATCGCCGTGGCCGGATTCGAGCCCGGCGCCGCGAGTGTGTTCGAAGTCATACACGACACGTCTGTTCCTGTTGCAGCGAAACGCTGGAACGCCGGTTCAGTGCGATAGTTAATCGCCGTGATCGGTTGTGGTGCTGAAGTGATCAATGCATCACTGAGCATGATCGAGAACTCACGGAACTTCGCACCGGTCGGAAGAGTGACCGTTGCAGACGCACGAGAGACAGTTGACCCCGCTTCGCACGATCCGAGACTTCCCGGATCACCACACTGCCACTTAGATCCCGCCGGCTCAATGATCATCTGCCCAAACACGCCATTCGGATGCTGGAACAGCGGATCCGATGGCAATAAATTCAGCGCACCGAACTCAACCGCCGAGTATGTCAGAGCGCCGCTGCTCGCTCGACTGATGTTACCCGCGTACCAGCGGTACTTAACCGTCTCGTTGAAGTTGGCAAACTGGTCCGCACGGCCTTTGCTGTTCCAGCCGACATTCATGCCGAAACTCGTAGCCGCATCGTAACTCAGTAATTGCGGATGCAAGCCAACGTACGACGACATCTTCGCGTTGAAAGCAGGAACCTGCACCGTGCCATTGGTTGAACTGGTGCTCGGCACCGTGATGTTGAATGGCGCGGGCCAGTTGAACTTGTGACTGAACACCTTCGACGAGGGATCGATCTTGTTTGTCAGGTTGACGTCGATACAATCACCCGCGTTGGCGCGCAGGATGAGTGGCTCAATCTTCACTCCGGGCTTGAGCACGCCGTTAGTGTCGAGATCTTCGGACCGCACGTACATGACCCCAAGCAGAGTACTGATGTTGCCGCTGCCGGTTACGCGACTATTGAAGACGAGCTCACCCGGCGTGACGGGTTGGCCCGAGAGCGCCTTCTGAGCCGTCACGGCGGTGATGTTGAAGGTGCGTCGCTGCGAAGCCGAAAGGTTCGCCGGACACGTTGCATACGTCACATTGTTGCCCGGAGCGATCGGATTATTCGGCAGGGCCGCGAGTCGCGTCGCCGTAACTGTCGGATCGTATGAGCGGAAGATGCCCCACATTCCGTGTGCAATTCCTGTCTCGTCAAAACTCGTGCTGTAAAAGTAATCGACGCAGTTAGCGTTCGACATGCCGTCCGGACATTTACGCACAGCGGTTGCCGGCGCAACCGGGATCGGCGCCGACGACGATGGCACTCTGAACAGCAACTCAAAGTGTTCGGACAAACCCATCGGCTGGTTGCTGCGATAACCTGAGTTCGCCCACGAAGGTTCCGAGAACCACGTTGGCCCAGCGAGATTGAACTGGTGGGCAAAAACGTGTGCACCCACGAGCGTGCGGATCTGAACGTTGTCGCCCTGGTATGCGCGCATGAGGGGCGTCAAAGGATCCGGGTTCGGATTCTGGACATTCGGGAAATTCGGATTAACCTCGAGCGCCGTCTGGTTGTCGAATGCGTACGAGAGATCCTTGAACTGTCCGAGACGCCAGGCAATCGGTTCGTTGTAATAGTTGATCGACTGTGTGCCCGTGATCGGAGATACGTTTCCGGTGCTGACCAGCCTCGGTCTGACTTCGCCAAACTCCGGAAACACGGTTGGGTTAACTGCAAAACTCGCATCGCGCCAGCCCCTGTTCTTCGCGGGATCCGGAGTCGCTCTCGAACCCTGCGCGTATGCGAGTTGCAAGTCCTGAAACTCGAGGACAAACTCACGATAACTGTCGGCCGCGTTGGTCGTGATGATATTGGCTTTCCAGCTCGTTGGACCACCGTCTGGTCTGACGGGTGGCGTCGTTATCGTGCCACCGCCCATCGCCGAACCGTCGTCAGCGCTCTTCCACTGCGAATCTCGCGGCTCGACAACCAGGCCGGCGTAGAGACCGGCCTGCTGATGCGTCGATGGACCAAAGTGATCGTGCGTAAAAACTGTGCGAAGCGTGCGATCCTGGTTCTGGCTGTTGACCACCGGATCGAGATACCAGCGCTGAATCGTTGTTTGCGCACCCATCCAATCGTTCGCGCATTGCGACGGCGGATTTGGCCCGGCGCATATCGGCGCGGGTGGCGGTTTGGGTGCGAGTGCGGTTGCCGCGCAACCCTGACACGGAGTCCAGCTTCCGCCCGGCGCATTGATCGCATGAATGATCTCGCGCACTTCATCCGGACTGAAGGTGCCGTCTTCATAGTTGAAACCATTGCCCGCGCCGTCTGACGAAGTGACGTCAAACTTCACGAGGTGAATGTGCTGGCCGAGGATGTCAGTCGGCGTGCGCACCTGAAAATCGTCGACAAGGTAATAATTCGGGACGAGATTCGTGTGCCAGTATTCGACGACGTCGCCGGAGTTGCCGCGGAAGAAGAGTGGCTCAGGCGCACGGCCGCTGCCGCCGGGCGTGTAGGCGAGTGTCGGTTTCACGTCCTGCCACAACGTGAGAATGCGTTGCTGTGGGAAGTGCCAACCCTTCTTGTTCAGCGTGACGTTAAGTTGAATAGCGGCGGCTTTGTAGACGCGTTTCTGCTGCTTTCCGTTGATAACGTTGATCGCGTTGCCGTTGTCGTCAACTGCCGGATCGGCAAACGGCGCGCCCATTTGTGGACCAAGCGGCAGACCGTTCAGCAGAAAACCGGTGGGCTGCGTGTTCTGCGTCATGGCCGGCGAAGTCACATTCGTTGAAGGACATCCGCCTGGCGATCCATCCGGGAAAAAAGATGGGCGACAGCGTACGCCAAAGAACTTCATCGCCACTTTTTCGACGTTCGTGCCCGCTTCGGGAAGCTGCGTGGCAGTCATCGTGGCGAGGTCTTTACTCCAGTCAAACTGATCGTGCTTCTCGTATGCGATGGTGCCGCTGGTGACGATGTGTCGCGGCAGTCCGCCATCGAGGAAGCCACCGGTTCCGTCGGGAGCGAAGTCCAGCGGCGGGTGGGGTGCACGCGCGCCCGCGATGCCGGGAATGAAAAACGGGAAACCCGGATTCACGGTCACGTTTGCTCCCGTCGGATCTGGAGCAGCGGGAGTTCCGTAAACAACTTGTCCGTTACTGATGAACACCGAAGACGGCATTGGGGCCATAGGCAGCGTTGGCATCGGCACGACGGCGGGCGTGGGTGTGCCTGCCTTGATCTCCCCGTCCGGTAGCGCCCGCGTTCCGGAGACGGGAATACCATTCGCATCTAACTGCGAGCCGACTTCAAACGTATCGTGGGTCCGCCACATGGCCCACATGCCTGCCGCAAAGTGGGGATAGAAGTGACAGTGAAAGATTGAATCGCCTACCACCTTGTTTCTGTTGCCACTACCGTTGAACGTCATCTCCAACGTGTAGCTCGCACCGGGGCTGATCATCTGGCTGTCGAGATACGAACCCTCGTCGCTGTTGGGCGACTGCAGCCACTGGTGTGCATGCTGGTGATGGACGTGAGTCGCCACCGTGCCACCATGATGAATTCTGAACTTGGTGTGGTCGTTGATGTAACTGTGATAGACGTTTGACGGATCGTCCGGGTAAAAAGCCTTCGTCGCTTTCAAGAGTGGAGCGAGTTTGTACGGGAATCCGTTGACAGCCCCCGGCACCGGCACGCGCGCGTTCGCACAATTTGGATCCGGCGGTTGGCCCGTGTCGCCGAGTTGAGCGGCGGTGCAGATCACGGGAGCTGTTGTCGAGGGCGGATTGTTCGGCACTGGAGGCTCCGCCGGCGACGTAGTGAAAGCCGGCAGCACACTCGAGTTTGCAGGACGATCAACCAGCATCGCGGGGTCGCCAACCGACCACGCGCTCAGGAAAAACTCTTCGAACTTGCAATCGACGCATGAGCCCATCGGACCAACACCGATGCGGTTCGCGTAAACTTCCGCGCCAATGCCGCCCGTGCCGTAGTTGATTGCGAAGCCGTCAAAACCGGCGTTGACGGTGCTGACCATGCCGAGCGCGGGATCGCTGAAAACGGGAAATGCCTGTGTAGCGACCTGTCCGACCTCGTGATAGATGATCGTGATCTCCCGGTAAGGCTGTTTGCGATCGGGCGAGGATGGGTTAGCACAGAACAGTGGGTTTGTAGCACCGGCGCCGTTGTTTGCTGAGTTACACGGCGGCTCGGGATTGCTTGGCCCGGTGCTGCCCGGAAACCGGCCTGCTCTCGGACCAGTGATGATCGCCGTGAGATCAGCGTGCACGATGTTGTTGTTGGCATCGAGCATCTTCAGGATCGGCGTGTTCGGCTTGATGGGTGTTCCATCAGCATAGGTTGAGCCGTTTGGATAGACGGCGTTGTAGTTGATGATCGGTTGTCCGTCGGGAGTGCGTAGCGGCTGGCCCGCCGAATTCTTCCTCGTCGCGAGTGCGAGATCCCGTTGTGATACCTGGCTGCGATACCATTCCGCGCCGTTCGGTTGGACGTTGAGCGCGCCGAACAGTCCGCGACTGAGTTGGCCGCCGCCCGGATCACCTTCCGTGTCTCCCATCGTGTAAAGAAGGAATGTTCCTTCGTTCTTCACAAAGAGTGTGTAAGTTCGTTTGTTGCCCGTGTTCCCAGCCGCATTCGCGAGACTTGTCGAGTTTCGACCCACGAAGGATCCGTCGTCGGCAGGACCGGTCGCCCACTCTTGTCCCTGAATGTGCAGCGACACTTCGGTGGTTGCGACTGCGGGAGATTGCGGAGTTTTCTCGGCGAACTTGGCTGCCGGAATGCCGTTTTCAAAACTAATTCTGAGGCAGTCGCCGACGTTTGCACGGAGCGCGATCGGACGTGGTCTTTTGCCCGGCCTGAGTTGAATGTTGCCACCGGTCGTGATCGTATCGCCTCGCAAAGCGAAGACAAATCCATTCGGGATCGTTGCTCCGAGACGGTTCAACATGATCGGCTGCGGAATCGCTACCACGTCAGCCTTGATCATGCGTGTGCCTGGTGGACACGGAACGGGCTGGGGCGGGACGACAGTTGAGGATGCAGCAGTTGGCGCCGGAGTGTTCTCTTTTGCCGCTTCGCTTTCTGTGTTGATTGGTGTTGTGGAAAGTGGTGCTGTTTCTTCTTTTGTAGTCGCACCAGGCGCCGCTGTATTCGAGTCAACAGCCGCTTTCTCACCTGACGCTGTCGGCGTTTGCGCAGCCATGATTGATGCAGTCAACAAAATCACCGTGATCACTGCCAACGAAATGACGAATTGCCGGGGGGCAGATCTCAAACCGAGCATTTACTTCTCCTTTACGTGTTGCTCAATGGCGACATTAGAGGTTGAGGATCAATTGTGAACTCGGTGCTACCGAGGGAAGGTTATAAGTTTGAAAGCTTGTTAATCGACTATGTGGTTTCCTAGCCGAGTGAGTAACTCAAAGCGCCCATGAATTGTCAGGGCGAAGCGTAGTTCTCTTGACCTTCCGTGTCAAGAAAAATTCCTTGTAGATTGTTGTCGCGCGATCCGAGTTAAACCGATCAGCTTACCTGCGACTCGCGGCGGTGGCGAGCAGGTTGACGAGTGTCGCTGGGGAGGATAGACCGTAGGCTCGCGTCCAGTAATCAGCAGTATCGTTACCGATCATAACCATCGGCGTATGATCGTTTTTGTTTGTGATGCCGGCTCCGAGTGCTTGCAGTAGTGAATCAATCTCGGCTTTGTCTCCGGTGACAAACGTCCAGTTCGGTTCGACTTTGTACCTTTCCGCAAACACGCGCAAACGTTCAGGTGTATCGACAACCGGATCGACGCTGATCGAGATCAATCGGACATTGAGCTTACGTTCTGACGCGTACTGCTGCACTTTGCTGAAAGTCGCGGTCAGCGGCGGGCAACTGGCTGTGCAGGTTGTGAAGACGAAATTAATCGCGACCGTCTTGCCTTTGATCAGATCGTCGTAGAAATTGAGCGTCTTGCCGTCTTGATCGTAGATCCGCGTGTTTGGAATCTTTGCGGAACTGAACGAGGGGCTCTCGGGAGTCGGACTCGGCGTTGCCTCGGGCCCTGCTTTCACACGTCGCAGATCCATACCGCATTTGGGACACCGGCCTCGCCTGGTTGACGTGACTTCCGGATGCATCGGACACGCGTAAACTACGCGCTTTGCCGCGGGCTTTCGCGGTGATGGTTTCTGAGCAGTTGAAACCCACGGAACGAATACGACGAGCAGGAAACTGATAATGATTGATTTTAGAAGCATCTTTTGACCTGTTTAATTAATTCCGACCCACCCACCTGCCGCAACAAACTTCTTCTCTTTTAAATCCACGACCACCACGTACGCGCCCATCGCGCCGATGCGTCGATTTGGTCCAAAACTGATCGCGGGTGTCAGGCCTGTTTGATAATCATAAAAGCCTTCAAGCACGTGAATGAGTTTTTCACGACTCAAGTCTTTCCCGACACGTTTCAGCGCTTCAACGAGCACCTTCGCCCCACTGAACGCCGTGACCTGGGCAGCCAAATGTTTTTGCGGCAACTTGTATTTTTCAGCAAGCGCGCGAAACTCTCGCAAGCCTTCCGCGGTTTGATCGACGGGCGACGTCGGCACCGTTGAATATATCTTCCTTTCGAATCCTGACGGCGCCTCAAAAACACTTGCGGTCGCACCAGCCTGCAAAAGGATGTGCGGAAACCAGTTTGCCTTTTCCGCTTCTTTCATGAAAGAGAACAACTCGTCACCGCCGCCCAGGAAGAACACTGCGCCGGGCTCATTCTTTTTTACCCGCGTCACAAACTCGGCCGCGTCGAACGCTTTGGTAGTCAGCTCGTAAACCTCCGGCGCTTTTGAGAAATCTTTTTGTGCCTGTTCTTTAATCGCCTCGAGCACACTGGAGTTCAATCCGCTGTGACGATAAACAACGGCGAGCCCGCGCTCCTTCAATTCCGTCTTCTTTGCGATAAAACTCACGAGGGCGCGCGCCTGTGCTGCATTTCCAGACACGAGGTAAAACACATGGCGGTTTACGGGTGCGCCGGGTTGCGGATCGAGTGTCAGTGGTCCAACGAGAGGCACTTCCAGCTGCGCCAACAACGGCAGCACCTCTTTTTCGGCGCCGGCGAGAAACATACCCGTCATGGCGAACAGTTTCTCGTCCTTTATTAAGCGCTCGACATTGTTGCGCGTCGCCGCCGCGTCAGCACCGGTTTCGGTAAACTTCAGATCCAACTGGCGACCGTAAACACCGCCCTGTGAATTCACTTCAGAGAAGTACGCGCTAACGACATCTTTTATTGTGCCGCCCATCTCCGCGAGTGGACCACTCACAGGAACGGCGGTGCCGATCACTATCTTTTCATCACTGACTCCCGGATCCGCGTCCGTGCCGAGTCGTTTCAGATAGAGAACAAGATCGTCGAGGTCCTCCTTCGACATTTGATAGCGCGGCATCGCGTTGAGGAGTTTGTTGCCGCCCGGATCAACACCGCGCGTGATTGCGAGCTCGAGTGCGCGTGCCGTGTAAGGCGGATGCTTACGTCCACTCGAATGCGTGACGCCGTAAGGTTTCGACAAAGCTTCCCACGTAATGTTTGAAGGATCGATTCCGCCTTCCGGCTTGCCGTGACCGTTCAGGCCATGACAATTCGCGCACGCCATCGTGCTGCCCGGCACTTCAAGCGCAGAGTCGCCGATGTAAGCCAGGATATCCTTTCCTGATTTACTCGTACCGAGCATGTAGATCTGCTTGCCGCGACTCTCCTGAGTTGAGAGCGCGTTCTGCGCTGTTGTCGAAACCAGCGACAACACGAGCAGGGCTAAACATTGCACACCTAACTGCCAGGAACGTTTTTTCATCCTGCGAATCCGTGTTTCCTGTAAGAGAGTTTACTGTTTGGGTTCGCCGGTATCGTTGAGAACGCTCTCGACAATTTTGATTAACTCGTCGCTCTTTGCGAGTCCCAGCGCTTTTTTCCAAAGCCCCGTGCGATCGTTGCCGATGAGGAAGATGTTCGTGTGATCATTTTTATCCTCGACAAACTGTCCGAGCTTCTTCAGCACGAGTTCAACGTTCGCCTTATCGCCAGTCAGAAAATGCCAGCCGGGTCTGGCGTTAAATTTTTTGGCGTAGGCCTTCAATGCGGGAGGTTTGTCGACCGTCGGGTCAACACTAATCGAAAGGATGTACACATCTTTGCCGAGACGATCGCCGAGTGCTTTCTGAATTTGCTCGAGGTTGCGATTCAACGGTAAACAACTCGCCGTGCAACTGGCAAAAAAGGAATCGATGATGACCGTCTTGTTCTTCACCAGGTCGCTATAAAAGCGTAGCCGCTGTCCGTCCTGATCGATGAGCACCGTGTCAGTGAAATACTTCTGCGCCGCGTTTTCGGTTGTTTCCTGCGTTTTGGGCGCGGCCGGTGATTGAGCCGGGGCCGGTTCCTGCGCGCTCACACCCGTCATGCTGATACCAAAGACGACGAAGAGCATCGCGATTGCGCACGTGTATGAATGATGGATTGATTTCATGTGAGATCCTCGCCGAAGAATTTATTTCCGGACCTTGTCAGGGTTTTACCGCTTGAATCGTCAGCGGCGTTGACTGGTTGTACCGTAATCCAAGCGAAGGACTTTGGATGAACACATAGTACACGCCCGCATTCGGCGGTACAAAACTCGTTTCGTAAACGCCTTCGGCCATAGCCTTCGCGAGCTCGCGCTGCTGCCAGATGCCTGGCGCGAGAAACACCAGCACACTCACGTCGCTCAATCCTGTTTTCGCAGCTCCAGTTTTGTAATCGATAACTTTGAAGCGAAGTGTGAAACGTTCGCCGGCGCGTGCAATTGCTTCCTTCGCGACCGGCTCGATCTTAAATACGCTTTCCACCTGCTTCGGAGCATTCGGGTTCTCGGCCACGTTGATCGCGAAACAGTTGATCAGGCGAGGCGAATCGAGCAGGAACGCAACGTCGTAGTGACCGGGGTTGCTCAGTCGCGCAGTCGTCGTGTAAACGCCGCGAGCCGTTTCACGCAGGCTGTTGTCCATCACGAGCAACGCTCTCGGATCGCGTTTGTAGTTTTGAAAACTTCCCATCGGCGCGGCCATGCCTTCGGTGTAGTAGTAGATCATCTTGTCAGCCGGATTCGCGACGAGGACTGCGCCTTCTTCAGGCGCCGGAACAATTGAGGCCGCGTGCGAGCGCGATAATGATTCGCCGGGCGCTCGTTGTCCTGCGGGAAACTTCGTGACGTTCGCTTCCTTGCCGATGTTCGCCATGTTGATCATGGTGACGAACTCGCTACCCGCCGATCGCACGTAAGCAAACTGCTTCGTAAAACTCAACTGATCAGATCCCGGACCGACCGGCACCCTCTGGACCACACGATTTGACGACAGATCGAAAGCGTAGACGGTGTTTGTTCGAGAGTTGACTGCGAAGCCATAGTGACCAGTCGAGGGAATGCGAATCACACGCACGCCGGGCTCAGTTTGAATACGCGCGACCATGTCGTTTTTCCTCGCGCTGATCGCTGCGATCGTCCCGTCGCCTTCATTTGCGACATATGCTGTTTGGCTCAGTGACGAGAAAGCAATCGCTGTTGGTTGTGAACCGACTTTGAAATCCTTCATGACAGCGAGTTTTCTGATGTCGATGAGCGATAGTGTGCCGGATTCTTTGTTCGTGACAAACGCGAGTCGATCGTCGTCAGTGAAAGCGATCTCGTGATGGCCGAGACCGGTTTTTAACTGCGCTGCTATTTTGTTTGTCGCGGTGTCGATCACGGTTACGCCACCTGCGCTCACGCTATCGTTTCCGACCCAAAGATATCTCTCGTCGTGCTGTAACGCGACGCGTATTGGCGCGGTTCCCGCATCGACATTCGCGATCACTTTCCACGTCGCGATATCGATCACGGCGACCTGGTTCACTGCCGGCATGGAAACGTAAAGCCGCTTGTTGTCTTCAGTCATCACCCAGTCTTCACCGGGACTCTTGAGAGGAATGAGTGTGTAAAGTTTGCTGCCGCCAAAACCTGAGAGCGGATCGATCACGGAAATGTTCGGTTCATTATTTAACGCGAGAATGAAATAGGTGTTGAGATCGGCGGTCGGACGACTGCTGAAGCTCGGCTGCAAAAACGCCTGCACCTTCTCGCGACAAACGCGCGCCTCGAGCGGTGTTTTCGTTTGCCGCTGATCGATCCATGCGACTGGTCGCAGGTTGCTAAGTGGTACGCCACCGCTCGTACCGGTGATCTTGAAACGAACCGTCATCTCCTCACCGGCGACAAGATCTGTCGCACCGGGACGTGCCGGCGTAGCGCTAAACTCGATCGAGATCCCCTGCGCAGTAAACGTCTGAGTTTTCTCTTGCGCTGAGAGCCGTGAGACGTGGCCGATTATTAGAACGAGCGTGAGTGCGAGGAATTTACAGTGCATATCGCCATCTATTTCAATCCCGTGGATCCGAGATTCCACAACCACATCGTCAGGAACGAACCATAGAATAGTGCCAGTGCAACGAGCGCTGCACGTCGCCACATCGGCGGGCGAAGCGCGACCGGCAACAAACGTGTGTTCACGTATAACAAGTGCAGCGAGCTGATGATGAAGACAATGCCCGCCATGTTCGCGCTCAACGATAGCAGAATGATCGGCTGCGTCAGACGCAACGCGATAATACCCCACACCACGATCACCGCAAGCACCGAATAATAAATCACACGAACGTCGCCGCCGCGCCACGCGCGAATGCGAGCGCTGCCCGCCCAGAGAATGTCTGTAATTCCACGCGTCATGGCTTCGAGAATGTCGAGCTGCGTCTTGAACAGTAGCCAAACGCCGAGAATGGCGATCATGCCGCCGAAGATCGCGCCCTTCTGTGTCGCAACTGCCTGCGCCAGCGCTGCTGCTATGCCGAGCCCGCGAATGTCGCTGCCCGCGGGTACAAACGTGACGTAAAGCAACGCCGGCAACGCCATGCCGAGGATTGCGCCCGTGAAGTAAACGGCCCACTGGTCCACACGCACAATCCGCCACCAACCACGCCAGCGTGCAAGCGATTCTGCATCCGGTATGAACGTGCTCCCCGAGTGTGCGAGCGCGACTTTCTTTCCACCGACTGCCGCGGGAATGAAGCCAACAATGCTGCTCATACCGTAGCCTTTGTCGCGTGCCCAGTTGCTCAACGTCAGGTTTGCCACGCCACCACCGCCGGCATAAGCAGCAAATGCGCCGAGTAGAAAAAAGTCAGCACCGGCGGGAACGAGTTGAAACGATCCGGTGTTCACATCAAACCCTGCGAAGCCCGCGACAGCCGCGCCCCAAGTCGCTAACGGAACGAAAAGCACAGCAAGCACGCCGAGACCACCAATGATCACTGAGACCATGATCCAGTTGAGATACTCGAGCGTGCGTTCGATGCGACGTCCAATCGTTAGGATCAGCCCGCACAACACGAATAGCACGACACCGATGGCATAAACGGTTCCGGCTTCTGCGGCGACGGGCAAACGCTTGGCAAACAGAAAGAAAACTGCGCCCGCGGCCGCCCCCGCCCATCCGGGCCAGCCCATCTGAAGAAAGTAAAGCGCCGCGTAAAACCACGCCCAAAAGGTTGCGTGTGGGCGAGTGCGCATGAAGCCGGTGAAGATGGGTTCGCCCGTCGCCATCGTGTAACGCATCAGCTCGACGTTGAGGAGCGTTTGCAGCAGGGCCGCAACACCAACAATCCAGAGCAGCGAAAGGCCGTATTTCACAAACGCTGCTGGTCCAAGCAGGAATTCACCACTGCCAATCGAGACGCCGAGCGCGATCACGCCCGGTCCAATCGCGCTGAACCATCCGAGACCGTGTGGTCTAGGCGCGTGCGGCAACTCGTCGATCCGCCATGGATCGAGCCCGGAGCGAGCTTCAGGTGGCATTTGCAGCGTTACTGTTGGTGTGCTCATAATAGGCCACAGATTAACTCAGATTGAACGTATGATCCGTAAAATTCGCGTTGCGGCGACTGTTGATGCGCCGCAGATAACCACAGTGATCAATGCCGCGTTTCGCGTCGCCGAGGAATTCTTTGTTGACGGTAATCGCATCAAGCAAACGGAAGTCGAGCAGTTACTGGCGAAAGGTGTTTTTCTACTTGCACAAGCCGACGATAAGATTGATGGGTGCGTGTACGTCGAGCTCCGCGGTGAACGATCTTACCTGGGCCTGTTGTCTGTCGATCCGGCTTCCCAGCAAAGCGGGCTCGGATCGCTGCTCATGAATGAAGCCGAAAAATACTGTCGCGAGCGAGGATCACAGAGCATGGACATCCTCATCGTAAATCTGCGCCACGAGCTGCCACCGTTTTATCAAAAGCGCGGGTATGTTGACAGCGGGACCAGCCCGTTCCCCGCCGATGTACCAACAAAAATCCCCTGCTACTTTATTAACATGTCGAAGCCTCTTTAAGCCGTGGCCACTAAGGATAAAGCTGAAATTCTGACGATCGACGGGCGCGAAGTTCGCGTCAGTAATCCTGACAAGCTGTACTTCTCGCTGGAAACAAAGCTTACGAAAATGGAGCTGGTCCAATACTACTTATCGATCGCTCCCGGCGCGCTCTCGGGCATTCGCGATCGTCCGATCGTGCTGAAACGTTTCGTTGACGGCGCTGAGGGTCAGGCGTTTTACCAGAAGCGCGCGCCGGAGAATCGTCCCGAGTGGCTGCGCACAGTGACATTGTCGTTCCCTTCAGGTCGCAAGGCCGATGAAGTCGTCGTCGATGACGCTGCCGGGCTGGTTTGGGTGGTCAATCTCGGCTGCATAGAGCTTCATCCGCATCCGGTGCGTTCAAACGATCTCGATCATCCGGACGAGTTGCGCGTCGATCTCGATCCTGGGCCAGGCGTGGAATGGGAGAGTGTTCGTCTCGTCGCACTGGAAGTGAAAGCGCTGCTCGAAGAAATTGGGCTGCGTGGGTGGCCCAAGACGAGCGGCTCGCGCGGCATGCACGTCAATGTGCGGATCGAACCGCGCTGGACGTTCAGCGAGGTGCGACGTGCGGCCGTGGCGTTGTCGCGCGAAATCGAGCGGCGCGTACCAAAACTCGCGAGCTCAAAGTGGTGGAAAGAAGAGCGGCACGGCGTGTTTCTCGACTACAACCAGAACGCGAAAGATCGCACGACTTGTTCGGCTTTTTCGGTGCGACCACTTCCGGACGCGCGCGTCTCGACGCCGCTCAACTGGGACGAAGTAGCGGACTGCGATCCGGCTGATTTTACTGTGCTGACAGTTCCGAAGCGTTTCGCGGAGACTGGAAATCCACACGCCGAGATGGATGCGGCCGCCGGATCGTTAGAAAAACTTCTCGAACTCGCGGACCGCGACGAAGCGTCGGGGTTGAGCGACGCACCGTGGCCACCGCATTTTCAGAAGATGGAGGGCGAGGCACCGCGCGTCGCGCCGTCACGCGCGCGCTCGGCAGCAAAGAAACCCGCGGCGAAGAAGCGTGTGCGAATGCCGCTGATCGTTGTCGCAAACTCTCCAGACAAGAAAGCCGCACTCGAGGGCCTTGAACGCTGGAAAAAGAAGTATCCGAAAGTCGCGAAGCTGCTCGCGGTCGATGACGTGCTGGTTGACGCGATGCGGGGCCGGTCATCAACCTGGACGCGCATCAGAGTCAACCTCCGCAACGTACCGGAAAAGAAACGGCCACCTCAGGAGACGCCCGATCCAGACGACGACCCGACACGGGAATGGCGTGACATGCACCGCAAAAATGCACAGGATTAGGTTGCCTTCTTGAATATCAACTCAATCTCATGCGGCGGTACGACCTCGAGCTGCGCAAAGGTGCAATCCGATGGTTTCTTATCAGTTCGCCAGCGACGAAACTGCGCGGTGTGACGAAAACGATCGCCCTGCATGTGATCGTAAGCAACTTCAACCACGAGCTCCGGTCGCAACGGTTGCCACGACAAGTCCTTCCCCGCGCTCCAGCGACTCTGCGCACCCGGAATACGATGGCCAAGATCGTCACCCGCCCACTCTTTCCACGGATGATTCGCGAGCGCGTTTTTACGATAAGGCGTGAGAAACTCAACGAGCTCAAGCCGCTTCTGATCGGTAAAACTCGCGCACACACCAACGTGCTGTAAGTTGCCTGCGTCGTCAAACAGGCCCAGCAGTAACGATCCGATCCGATCGCGGTCGCCTTTTTTGTGCCAACGAAAACCAGCCACGACGCAGTCGCATTCGCGCTCGTGTTTGACTTTGAGCATCACGCGTTTGTTTGACTCGTAAGTTCCCCGCACCGGTTTCGCAACGACACCATCGAGACCAGCACCTTCAAAACGCCGAAACCAGTCGGAGGCCACACCGAAATCGCTGGTTGCCGGTGTCAAATGTAACGGCGGCTTGACCCCTGCGAGTACTGATTCCAGATGCCGGCGGCGTTCCTCGAACGGCTGAGTGCGGAGGTCCTTCTTGCCTTCACACAACAGATCGAAAAACACGATCGAGGCGGGAATCTGTTCGGAGAGTAATTTGACGCGCGACGCGGCTGGATGGATACGCAACTGTAGCGAGTCAAAATCGAGTGCGCCTTTTTGCGCGATCACGATCTCGCCGTCGAGCACACAACGAGTCGGAAGTTGCTTCAAAACGGGATCGACGAGTTCGGGAAAGTAACGATTGAGCGGCTTCTCATCGCGGCTTTGAATCATCACTTCTTTGCCGTCGCGAAAAATCAGCGCGCGAAAGCCGTCCCACTTGGGTTCGAAGATCCACGCGCCGGTTTTCGGCAGCTCGCTAACGCGTTTGGCCAGCATCGGCAGAATGGGCGGGTTAACTGGGAGTTGCATGATCTGTGTAATCGTTTTTTGACGACAGATTACACGGATTGATCATTGAGGTGCGAGTCCGCGGAAGCGTTCTGGGCGTTGTCGCTTCCGCGAACTCTCGTGGCCCCCTCACCAAGGCCACTCTCTGAGACTCGAGATCCCGATTCTCGAAGTCTCAGAACCCGCGCTCAGCAGCATGTTGCGCGAGGCGCCGAGCGCTGCCCGCAATCAAGCTCGTTTTCTATTTACGATTTAGGCCGAACGCTTTACGATGCACTCGTCTTTGACATCAAGCCACGGCCAATGCGTAGCTCAATCTCCCACCCTGACGAGTGATGAGCATCGCCGGCGAGCCTGAAAGGTTTAAACTCGCGGCGGCAATCGAAAGCGAACGCATCCTACTCTCATTAGAGAGAGAACGCAAGCGAAAATTTCGCGCAAGTGGGAGTAATTCAGGATTTAGCTTTACCGCGCCCGCCTCAGGAGGTGACTCCTGATGGGGCACCGGCGGCCGAAGCAAAAGTATTTAGGGCGGGTCTCTGTCGGTCCTGCTCGCTTACGCCGACCTTGCCGGAGTCCATCTTGAAGTCATCGTGAACGACAACCTTGAGCTGCCCGAAAAAC
>DAIOGT010000072.1:0-2089 GCA_036745095.1 Pyrinomonadaceae bacterium | reverse complement strand
GCCGGAGTCCATCTTGAAGTCATCGTGAACGACAACCTTGAGCTGCCCGAAAAACTCCCCGGCAACATCCATCATCCCTTGTGAAGTCCGCGTTCATTCGTGTTAGCATTTTTTTCATGTCACAAAGGCTCGAGGAGATAGCGGCGGATCTTGCCCGCGTGGCGCACAGCTTTCATGCGCGTGGTTGGTTGTTGGGGACCAGTGGAAACCTCAGTGCGGTGGTCCAGCGTGAGCCGCTTCAGCTGGCGATGAGTCCAAGCGGTGTCGATAAGGGCGAGCTTCGCGCAGAACAACTGCTTTCAATTGATGACAATGCTCGCATCGTGGGCCAACAGCGTGGCAAGCCGTCAGACGAGTCGCTGTTGCACATTCGGATTGTAAAAGAACGTGAGGCTGGTGCAGTGCTGCACACGCATTCGATTTGGAATACGATCCTTTCTGATGTTTTCTCGCCGCAAGGCGGTGTGAAGATCGAAGGCTACGAGATGTTGAAGGGATTGCAGGGCGTGCACACACACGAACACGCTGAATGGTTACCCATCGTCGAAAATTCTCAAGACATGAGCGCGCTTGCTGATACGGTTGCTGGTACTTTAAGCAAACACAATACGGCACACGGTTTTTTGGTGAGACGTCACGGGCTTTATGCGTGGGGAGAAAACCTCGCGGAGGCCAAGCGGCATATCGAGATTCTCGAATTTTTGCTGGAGACCATTGGACGAAGATTAAACATTCGCGACCACGCGATTTAGGAGAACAACGATGGCTGTAGTAACGATCGTCAATGAAGATAAGAGGATCACAAACGCTGAGGAGATCACGGCGAGCCTCGCGAGCCACGGCATCGATTACGAACGCTGGACGCCTTCACATCCCGTCTCCGACGATGCGGCGCCGGAGGCGATTCTCCAGGCATACTCGCGTGAAATTGAGGAGTTGAAGACGCGCGGGAATTACGTAACTGCGGATGTGATCGACGTTAATCCTGGCACGCCGGGTCTCGATCAAATGTTGGCGAAGTTCAATCGCGAGCACTGGCACGATGAAGACGAGGTCAGATTTATTATCGCGGGCCACGGTCTGTTTCACGTTCACACTACGTCGGGAGCGGTGCTCGCCATCGAAGTCGAAGCCGGCGATCTGATTCGCGTTCCGCGCGGTACGCTCCACTGGTTCAATCTTTGTGCCGATCGTCGCATCAGGGCGATCCGTTTGTTTCAGGACACGGCGGGTTGGACGCCTCATTACACTGAAAGCCGCGTTGACGAAAACTTTCTGCCGGTGTGTTTCAGTGCCGCGCACCTCGCGATGACGACATGAGTCTTTTGGAGGACGTTCGCAGCATCCTGCTCGACATCGAAGGCACTACCACGCCGATCGCGTTTGTTCACGACGTGTTGTTCAAGTACGCGCGTGATCATGTTAGGGACTTTCTGCGAGCGAATTTTTCGGCGGCGGAAGTACGGGCGGATATCGCGCTTCTGCGTGAAGAGCATGCCGCGGATTTAAACGATGACCACGATCCGCCGCCGATCACGGATGAAGGTGAGTCGCTTGCTGCGTACGTCGAGTGGTTGATCGCGCTCGATCGCAAGTCGACAGGCTTGAAGTCGTTGCAAGGCAAGATTTGGAGACAGGGTTATGTCCAAGGCTCGTTGAAGTCTCAGGTTTTTGCGGATGTCGCGCCTGCGTTTGCACGTTGGCGCAGCCGTGGTTTGAGTATCAGTATTTTTTCATCCGGCAGCGTGTTGGCCCAGCAACTCCTCTTCGCACACACGGACGCCGGCGATCTCACGCCTTTTATCGGCAAATACTTTGACACGCAGATCGGCAAGAAAGGGGAAGCGGCGAGTTATCGACTCATTGCTGAAGCGTTAGGTTTGAATGCTCACGAGATACTGTTCGTTTCCGACGTGGTCACAGAGCTCGACGCAGCAAATGAAGCGGGAATGCGAACCCTTCTCTCCGTCCGCCCCGGCAACCCCACCCAACCTCCGACGAACCGCCACCCGTCTATCCAGACGTTCGATTCGATCTAGGTTTTCGGATGCCACGGGCTTGCCCCGTGGAGTCTCACGCTCGTTCCTAC
>DAIOGT010000071.1:11292-22789 GCA_036745095.1 Pyrinomonadaceae bacterium | reverse complement strand
ACTACGAATGGATCTTCGACAACTCGGTTCCCGGTTTGCCGGAACGTGCCGCCGCAGAGAATCTAACCCCGCTCGAATTCATGCGTCGCTACGGCGCGTTCGAGGTCAAAGACAAGGTTGGCAGTATTTACGAAGAGGCTGTGCCCGCGGACGAACTGGATGACATTCGTGAAGACAGTTTCGGCAGAGTGTTTACGCGCGCCGCTAAGCCCGCTGGTCCAAACATCGTTCCGCTTCCGTTGCCTGATGGCGACGAAGATGGACGTCGCCTCGTTGGCATCAATATTGACGGGACGATCAAACGTGGTTTCACGACGCCGAGTGGGCGGCTCGAGTTCTTTTCGTCGACGCTGAATAGCTGGGGCTGGCCTGAACTTGCGATCCCTGTTTACTTCAAGAGTCACGTTCACAAAGACAATCTGGAAGAAGATCAGACGATCCTGATCTCGACGTTCCGTCTAGCAGTACAGATTCACACGCGTAGTGCGAATGCGAAGTGGCTCGACGAGATCGCGCACACGAACCCGCTCTGGATCCATCCCACGCACGCGGCGAAGGTCGGCGTTCGCACCGGCGATCTGGTCCGTGTCGAAACTGAGATTGGTTACTACGTCGTGCCTGCATGGGTCACGGAAGGAATTCGACCGGGTATCGTTGCGTGTAGTCATCACATGGGCCGTTGGAAGTTGACGGACGAAGGCCAACGACAGTTGATGGCCACGGTAAGGTTGGACCACAACGGCACCCAGTGGGGTTTGAAGCGCGAAAAAGGAATCGAGCCCTATAAGTCTGACGATCCCGATACGATGCGTATCTGGTGGAAGGATGCGGGCGTGCACCAGAACATGACTTTTCCGGTGCATCCGGATCCGATTTCGGGGATGCACTGCTGGCACCAGGCAGTGCGTGTGCGCGCGGCTGAAGCGAACGATCAGCCGGGTGATGTGTTTGTTGATACGACCAAGTCGCGTGAGGTTTACAAGAAGTGGCTGGCGATGACGCGGCCGGCTGACAACTATTCGCCGGATGGGACGCGCCGGCCGTACTGGATGCTGCGTCCATTGAAACCCGCGCGGGAGTTTTATAAATTGGGCCGCGGATCTAACGGATAAAACAAGGATCTGCGTTCATGTTCTAAAATCTGCGGCATAAAACAAAATGTACTTTAAACAATTCTATCTAGCTTGTTTGGCCCATGCGTCCTATTTAATCGGATCCGATGGCGAAGCAGCGGTTGTTGATCCGCAGCGTGACGTCGACGAGTACCTGGCGGAGGCGTCGGCGAATGGTTTGCAGATAAAGTATGTGATTGAAACGCACCTGCACGCCGATTTCGTCAGTGGTCACCAGGAGATCGCGGACCGGACCGGCGCACAGATCATCTTCGGCGAAAAAGCTGGGGTCGAGTTTGCCCATCGAGCGGTGCGCGATGGTGAAGAGCTGAGAATGGGCAACGTTGTTCTGCGTTTTCTCGAAACTCCAGGCCACACGCCCGAAGGAATTTGCGTCCTCGTAACCGACACCGAGAATCCCGATCAACCACCAAAGCTTTTAACTGGCGACACGCTCTTTATCGGCGACGTCGGACGACCGGACCTCGCGGGTGGCAAAGGCTACACGCCGCAAATGATGGCTGAGATGATGTACGACAGCCTTCACGGCAAACTGCTCAAACTGCCTGATGAAGTCGAGGTCTACCCGGCCCACGGCGCCGGCTCGATGTGTGGACGCAACATGTCGAAGGAAACTTCGTCAACCATCGGCGAGCAACGCAAATTCAACTACGCGTTGAAGCCGATGAGTAAAGAAGAGTTCGTCGCGATGATGACTGCGGACCTGCCCGAAGCGCCGGTCTACTTTCCCAAAGACGCTGAAATCAACCGCTCGGGGGCGCGTGGACTCTCCGAGTTGCAACCGCCACAGCCGTTAACGCCACAGGAAGTTCTCCAATTGCGCGACGCAGGTCACGTGCTGCTCGACGTTCGAGCTGCGGCAGACTTCGGCGCCACTCACGTCCCTGGCTCGATAAACATCGGACTCGGTGGCCAGTTTGCTATGTGGGCCGGCAGCCTCGTGCCGATGAACGCGTCCATCGTCGTCATCGCCGACACCGGCGCACAAGTTGATGAGACGGTCGTGCGGCTCGCGCGTGTCGGAATCGAGAACGTGAAGGGTTATCTCGAAGGCGGTGTTCAGAGCTGGCACGAAGCCGGGTATCCGGTTGAGAGGATCGAGCAGGTAACTGTCGCCCAGTTGCAGGAGCAGATGGCAACCGGCGATCTGCAAATTCTGGATGTGCGTCGTCCGGCAGAATACCTGGGTGGTCATGTGCCGCGTGCGATCAATGCGCCCCTCGCGAGTCTCGAAAAGAGTCTTGATCCATTGCCTTTGAAGAAAGACAAACTAACCGCGGTGATTTGCGCCGGCGGATATCGATCGAGTGCCGCTGCCAGTTTGTTACAGCAGAAAGGCTTTTCGAATCTGCTGAATGTTTCCGGCGGCACTGGCGCGTGGATAAATGCAGGCTACGCTGTGGAAGCCCCCTCGACAGACTGAACAACTCAACAGGCTAAACAGTTATCGATCCGCTTACTTTTAAAGTCCTGGTTGCTCTCGGCATCATTGTGGTTGCCACGATCCACGGCTATGGCGCGGCGTGGCTCGCAATCTGGATGCTGTTTCACCCGTATCAATCAAAAAAACTGTTCGGCATTACGATCTGGCCGCAGGGAATGATTCCCCGCCATCGCGAAAAGCTGGCCCAGTCGATCGGCAATGCGGTCGGCAACGAGCTCGTTTCGCAACAAACAGTCTTCGACGCGTTGTTTGAAACAGATTTCTTCCAGCGCAAAGTGGAGGATTTTGTCGGCGCCTACACGGACGATCTACTCGGACGCGTGTATCCGTCGTTCATCGATGCGCTCCCGTCGCAAGCGCGCGCGCCGATTCTCGACACGATCTCCGCACTTCAATACCGCCTCGCGGAGTACATCAGCGAGATGTTGAAGAGTGAAGAGACAACCAACGCCATTGCGCATTTCGTCGACAAGCAGATTGACGAACTGCTCGAGCGTCGGGTCGGCGACATGGTCAGTGACAGCTCACTCGACCAGGTGCTTCGTTTCGCTGAGGACCAGGTTCAAAAATTGCTCGCCACCGATGGTTTTGAAACTAAAGTACACGAGTTTGTCTCGGGCCGTTTGGATGAGCTCGCACGCAGCGACGCGACACTCGCGGAAACGTTCACGCCGGAAACTATCGCGTTCATCAAGGACCGAATCGACCAGCAGGTGCCTCCGATCGTTCATCACCTCGCGGAGATCGCCACCAGTCAGACGACCAGAAAACAGATCGGCGGCTTAATCAAGCTCGAAGTCGATCAGTACTACGAGCAATTGTCGCTGCTCAAAAAAATCTTCATTTCGCGCGAACGTATCCACCGCGAGGTGGATGAGTTAGTGAACAAAACGCTGCCGCGGCGCGTTGAAGAGTATTTGCGTGGCCCGGCGTTCGAACAGGAAGCCGAGGCGTTTTTGAATGCGACGGTCGACAAGGTGATGGGCCGTCCACTCGACGAGCTGATCGGACAGTTCGATCCGATCAGGTACGAGGATCTGAAATCGCAGATCAGCAATCGCCTCGTCGAGATTCTTCGCAGTGAAGCATTGACGACTTCGGTCTCGATGCAGGTCGGTGAAGCGCTGGACAGGCTTCGTCCACAAACACTCGGCTCGCTCATGCAGCGGGTTGATTCGAACTCAACCACGCACGCGAAGGAGTTTTTGACGAAGAGTCTGCTCAGCTTGCTTGCACGCGAAGACACGGCGCGCACGATCAATGCGATTCTAAGCACGCAGATCGAGCGGCTGATGATTGCGCCGATTGGGCGTCTTGGCGATCACGTTTCGCGCAACGCGATGGAGCGCGCGAGTGCCGCGCTCGTGGAGCGGATCACTACTGCGGCGCGCGAGCGCCTGCCGGTTGCGATTGCGGAGTTTGATGTTGGCGGTTTGGTGCGCAAGAAGGTGTCAGACTATCCTCTTGAGAAACTGGAAGAACTCGTGCTTTCCGTGGCGCAACAGCATTTGAAAACGATCGAGCTGTTTGGTGCTGTGATCGGTTTGTTCATTGGTGTCGCGCAGGCGATCTATTTTTGGTTCACTTATGTTCCCGGAAGATAAAAAGGGAGGAAAAGTGATGAAACGTTTAGCGTGTTTGCTTTTGTTAACGGCTTTAGCGACGGGCTGTCATGGCGGATTTCCCGCTCAGATGAAAGGGTCGGGAAATCGCGAGCGGCAAAAGCGCGAAGTGCCGGCTTTTACTTCCATCGCGACCGAAGGCGCGTTCACGATCGAGGTCACCTGCCAGAAAGAGCCGAGTCTCGAGGTCGAGGGCGACGATAACGTGCTGGAGTTTGTGACCGCTGAAGTCGGCAACAATATTCTGCGGCTTAAAAACACGAAGAGCTATTCGACAAACGAGCCGGTGAAGTTCAAGATTTCTGTTCCGAATCTGGAAGGGCTATCGGTCAACGGCGCTGGACACATCGAGATCAAGGGAATAAACAACGACAAATTTGAGATCGATAGCAATGGCGCAGCGACTATTGTCGTTTCCGGGAACACGAAGGTGATCGATGTTGGCGCGAACGGCGCCGGCCAAATCGACGCGCAGAATCTTCGCGCGTCGCGGGGCGTTGTTGACAGTCAGGGCGTTACGAAGATCGATCTCGACGTCGCGGATCATCTCGATGCAACGGTCTCCGGTCCGTCGACGGTTACATACAAAGGCGACCCGGTTGTAAACAAGACCGTGAACGGCCCCGGCAAAGTCGAGCGCCGCGGCAGCGAAGGCGCATAGACGCCGTCGATTTTAGTAACGCCCAACTCTGATGAACGCCGAAGGCGTTCGCTGGCGCAAGAAACCACAACTCAACTAACGCCGAAGGCGGTTGACAACCCTGCAAGGGTTCGACAGTTGGCGAGCGCCTTCGGCGTTGTCGCGGATCTTTGCCACTGTTTCTGTTTGACATTACACTAACTACTGAATAACTTTTGCCATCATCGAAAGGAGCCTAGTTCCCTAATGACCTACGTAGTTGTTGAATTATGCGTCGATTGCAAGTACACCGACTGCGCAGCTGTTTGTCCTGTTGAAGCTTTTCACGAATTAACTGATCGTCTTTACATTAACGCCGACACTTGCATCGACTGCGATGCGTGCGTGCCGGAATGTCCCGTTGAAGCAATCTTCGCCGATACTAATGTGCCTGAGAACTACGCTCATTGGACCCAAATCAATATAGACGAAGCTCCAAAGTATCCGATCATCAGTCAGAAGATTCCCGCCCTGCACGGACCAACTTGTACTGGCCCGGAAGAGTGAAGGGCGCAACGCCGACACTTTTCACGCAAAGGCGCCCACGTGTTCGCGCCTTTGCGTGACAACTTCTTACCCAAAGAAGTAATGCTTTTAATTCCTGCATTAGTCCTCATTGTCATCTTTGGCAGTGCTGCGTTTGCTCAATCAGGCAGGCGCGCTGTTCCCATCGTAACGCCAACGCCGTCGCCAACTCCCGAAGCAAAGCCGTCTCCTCAGTCGCTGCCGCCACGATCCCAGGTTACCGCCGAAAAGGATCAGGATTATCGCTGTACTGACGATGGCACTCTCGCGCACCTTCTCGATTCAGATCAGGTTGTGGCTTACGCACCGAAGGAAGTGGACGTAAAGGCAGAGATCACCGCGAAACCCGAGCCGGATTACACACGCGAAGCGCGACGCATCGGCGTGCAAGGGAATGTTGTTCTGAAGGTGCTACTACTCGGCGATGGCAAACTCGATCGCGTGAGAGTAGTGAGGCGCGTTCCTTACGGCCTGACGGAGAACGCGATTCGTGCCGCGTGTGAGATCAAATTCAAACCCGCACGCAAAGGCGGCCAGCCCGTGCCGCAATGGGTCACGGTTGAATACGCGTTCCGTCTCGCGAACTCCTCAATCTTTGGACCGTAATCAGCGCTGCTGCTGTTCGGTGGCGGTGTTTCTCCGCGTACCATTCAACTGCTTCATCAACTCGTCAACCGCGGCTTCGAGCTGACGATCGCGTCCGGCCAGCGTGTCCTCCGGTTTGTTATCGACCAGCATGTCCGGCTGAACGCCATAGTTTTCCATGTTCGTGCGCTTCGCGTCGGCGAGGAACACGCCAACGCCCGGCGTTCGTACAGTCGATCCATCGATTAGGCTGTAGCTGCCCGTGCCGATAACGGCGCCCATTGTCGGCGTTCCAATCACTTTGCCGAGTCCGAGTGCACGGAAACCTGCGGGAAACATTTCCGCGTTTGAAGCAGAACGCCAGTTTTGTAGCACGACCTTCGGTCCGAAAAATCCCGCAAATGGACGGCCCGTCGCTTCAGTGCCACGCGGCTGCCACACCTGATACTGGCGTTGGACCAGAATCGCGAGCAGCTCCTGTTCGATGTTGCCGCCGCCATTCCAACGCTGATCGATGACCATCGCTTCCTTGTTGCGATACTCGCGCAACTCCTTCTCAAAGCGACGCAGTGACGGTTGGTTCATCGCCTGGATGTGCAGGTAGCCGATGCGCCCGCCCGACAACTCATCCACTTTCTTGCGGCGCTCCTTAACCCAGCGCTCGTAGCGCAACTGGCCATAAGCATTCGTCGGAATCGCTTCGATGCGCGAGCTCCACGAACCGGCCTCGGCCGGCGTCGAGTTAAAAGTCACGTTCACCTTGCGATTAAGACGGGAGTTCAAGAGCTGCCAGTATTCGTCACCCGCCTTGACCGGCTTACCATCGATTGCGAGCAGGTAATCGCCGACTTTAACCTTGACCCAGTCTTTATCGGCTGGGCCTTCTTCGTAAACGTGAGTCACGCGATACCGGCCGGCTGCCGTGTCAGGCTCGAGCTCGATGCCGAGGTGTGACGTGGAAACACCGCCTCCGCCTGGACCACGAGGCGGTGGTGCGGCGCCAGTGTGTGAAGCGTTCAACTCACCAATCATCTCGTTGATGATGTTGAGCAACTCCTGCCGGTCGCCGACGAACTCGACGAGCGGACGATACTTCGCGCGCATCGCATCCCAATCCATTCCATGCATCTTCGGATCGTAGAAACGATACTTCATCGTGCGCCAGCCATCGTCGAACATCTCGGCCCACTCGGCCGGACGATCGATGCGAACGCGCACGTTAAAGTTGATGCGACGACGAGACGCTTCGCGACCAGCGCCTGCTGCCGCTGCTGCGCCCGCGCCTGCTCCAGCTCCAGCTCCCGCGGCGGAGAGTGGCACTGAATAGATGCCATCGCGCTCACGGAAGAAGAGCGTGCGGCCATCGCGGGAGATGGCGAGATTGTTAATGCCACCACCGAAACCGCCACCGCCGCCTGGACCACCGCCGGCCCCTTCAGTCGGCGGCTGGCCCGACGTGATGCGCGTCAAGCGGCGTCCGTCATCCTGAATCGAATAAATAACTGGAACAGTTGCCATACCGGACGGTTCAGTCGTCACAAAAACGATCGTGCGACTGTCAGGCGTGAGATCGTATTGGACCACAGGGAACGGCATGCGCGTCACTTGTCGCGAACGACGCTTCAGTCCGTCCCAATCGACTTTGATTTCTCGCGGTGGACGATTGGCCGCAGGTCTTGGGCGTGGAGCGGGTGCTGCTTCGCCCTCTTCCCCAGCGGGCGCGGCGGGAGGTTGCGGTTCGCGCGCATCACGTTCTTCCGGATCGTCGGGATCGCGTTCCTGGCGCTCGAGCCATACTGAGTAGATCTGTATTGAAGTTGGCGTGTTTCCACCGGAAGCTTCGGCGCGTTGGAAGTAGAGCTTTCGTCCATCCGGTGAGAATCTCGGCCCGCCTTCGTTGTTCGAGTCGAACGTCACTTTGTGCGGTTCTTTGTCAGTGCCCGCCGCGGAAACCATGTAAATGTCGGCCGTGCGTGATGCGTCGTTTTTTGAATAGGCGATCCACTTGCCGTCAGGCGACCATACCGGCGTGCCGAAAGCGCCATAACGCGACGTATCGAGGACCGTCACCTGTTTCGTCGCGACCACGAGCTTCCGTAGCTTGTCGTCAGAAGTCACGAAAACGATCTCTTTGGAATCCGGTGACCAGCTATAGCCGGACTTCAGTGCATCGATGTCTGTGATTTGCTGCGCGGGCGTTGAACCATCGAGCGCCACGACAAACAGCTCTTCGCGTCCACTCTGATCGGAAACATACGACAGCCACTTGCCGTCGGGTGAATAAGCGACGTTGCGATCGCGCGCGGGGCCGTCAGTAATCTGTTTGATATCGCCTTCTTCGACCGGAGCGGTAAAAATCTCGCCATGAATGGACAATGCGACACGTCGTGAATTTGGCGCGAGGTCGTAATCGTCAGCCTGCGAATTGAACGACTGCAATTCCGACATGTTTTCCTGTGTTTCGGCATCGATGTTGAGCGAAATCGGTGTCGCGCGTTTGGAGTTGACGTCGAGCTTCCAGATGCCGAAGTCGTGCTCAAACATGATCACGCGGCCGTCGGCGCTGATCGCGGGCCAGCGCACGTCGCCACTCTTGAACGTCGTCACCTTGTCCGCTTTGCCACCGCTATCGGAAACGCGCCAGATGTTCGTGAGCCCGTTGCCGTCGCGGTCGCTGACGAAGTAGATAAAACCGTCGCGTCCCCACATGGGCCATGAATCGAGACCGTCGAAATCCGTTATCTGCGTAAACTTTTTCGCGGCGACGTCCATGATCATGATGTCGCTTTGGAAGGAGCCACGGTAGAATTTGCGCCAGTAAACCTGCGATTTCTGGTTGTACGCGAGCTTCTGACCATCCGGCGAGTAAGAAGCCTGCACGCCCATGTCGGTCCCGGCTTTCCAGGCCATGCCGCCCTCAGTGCTGACGAGGTAAAGCTGCGGCATGAAATCTTCGCCACGATTGCTGCTGAAGATTATCGATTTCGAGTCAGACGACCAGCCGAGCACGGTGTCGTCGGCTGAGTGGGTCGTAAGCTGCTTCGCGTTCCCGCCGCCGGCCGGAATCAAATAAACATCGAGGTTTCCGTTGCGTTCACTCGAGAAAGCGATCCACTTTCCATCGGGCGAGAAGCGCCCGTAAACATCGCGCGCCCGGTTCACGGTCAGGCGTTGAATATTCTGGCCATTCTCGTCGGCGGTCCAGATGTCTCCGAGATAGCTGAAGACAATCCGACCGTTGTGATAATGCGGATAGCGCACCAGCCGCGCTTCGCGACCGAATGCTGACATCGTAGTGAGAAGAAACAGTGCTGCGGCGAAGAGAATGGTTGTCTTTTTCATGGCTCCTAACCTGCGTCTAATTGGGATGGAAACTAACCGGGAATGCGGTGGCGGAATTATAGCACCGGTGGTTCGAATTTCGAATTCATTATGGCATCATGTGGCACGTGAGTTTGAGATGTCGAAAAATGGGCGCGGCCGATGTGCGCGACGCATTTCACATGCTCAGCAATTTTTTGCGTGAGGACGAGCATTACCTCGCCAGCAGCCAGGCGTATGGCGACCTCGGTTTGCAGGGTCTGAACAACGCGCTCGACTTGTTCCTCGAGCACCCCGAGCTGGGTTTTGTTTGGATGGCCTATGACGATGACGGCTGCGCCGGGATCTGCGTGGTCTGTTATGCGATTTCGACTTCGATGGGTTCGGTGGTGGCCAAGCTCGACGATGTTTCCGTGAAGCCTGACCGGCGTGGGAAGGGCACGGGATCGGAGATGCTGAGCCGGTTGAAAGAGCAACTGCGCAAGGAAATGGTGACGCGTATCGACGTTGCCGTGCACCTGGAAAATCCCGAGGCGCGACGGTTCTATGAAAAAGCCGGCTTCGTGGCGCTCAACGAAGAGCGACTCTGCTGCTTAATTTGAGCCGCGAATTAGACCTATTTTAGGTTCGCGATCTCTTCGAAGTATTTCGCGAAGGCTACCATTCCACCTGAAGCTTGCTGCCAGTCGAAATTCTCGTTCGGAGCGTGATAGCCGTGCTCTGGTAGTGATAATCCGAGAAACAGTACCGGACAATTCAACACGCGTTCGATACTCGTCATCGCGCCGATCGTGCCGCCGTCGCGAACGAATACCGCCTCTTTCCCAAACGCAAACTTGAACGCACGTTTCAACGCCTGCGGCAACTCGCCCTCGAGCACCGTGCGAAACGCCGGCGCCTGAGATTCAAAGTGAATGTTGACGTCCGGGTTTCGTTCCTTCACGGCCGCAGTGATCAGCTTCTTGATTTTCTGAGGATCCTGCACCGGCACGAGGCGGCACGAAGCCTTCAACTCCGCACGCGGTGGCACAATCGACTTCAAACCCGGCCCCTGGTAACCGCCAACGATGCCATGGACCTCGAGCGTCGGCATGCCCCAGATTCGTTTCATCACTTCGAGCGGATCTTCGGTACGCATCTTTTTCAAATGATGCGCCTTCTTGAACGCCTTCGTCGTGAAGCCGCAGTTTGCCCAGTCTTGCAGCTCCTTTTTGCTTGGCGGAATCACGTCGTCGTAAAAACCTTTGATTTTGATCTTGCCGGTGCGCACGTCGTAAAGGTCGGTGACTAGCTGCATCAACTCGGCAATCGGATTTCGCGAAGCGCCGCCCGTTTCTCCCGAGTGTGTATCGACGGTCGCAGTTTCAAGTGTCATGATGAAGCCGAGCAGCCCGCGGAGTCCGGCTGAGCTCGCGGGGCGGTCTCGTGAAACCCAAACGGTGTCCGAGACGACAACTGAATCAGTGCGCAGGTTCGACTTCGCTTTGGTGATGATCTTTTCGAAGTTTGGCGAGCCGATCTCTTCTTCAAACTCCCAAAGCAGGCGGATGTTGACCGGAACATTGGCTTCCATAGCCGCGCGAGCGCCGAAGAGCGCCGCGAGCGCGGGACCTTTATCGTCAGTAGTGCCGCGGCCGTAGTACGTGTCGCCCTTTTTCGTAAACACAAACGGCTCGGTGTCCCATGGCTCGGTTTCTTTCGACGCGGGCTGAACGTCGATGTGGTTGTAAACTGTGACCGTCGGCCGGTTCTTTTCGTTACCGAAAACGCCGTGAATCACCGGATTTCCCTTCTCGGCGCGGTAAACCTCGACCTTGCCCCCATAGCCCTCGATTGTCTCGGCAGTGAGCTCGACGCCTTTTCTGATGTCGTCTAAGTGATTGGGATCGACGGAGACCGTAGGAGTTTCAACAAAACGGCGTAAAAGCGTTTCATACTCGTCACGGTGTGAGTTTGCAAAAGAGACAAGGCTATCCCGGTTTAATGTCGTAGACATTCAGATCCTCCGTCGAACTGTCGTGCGAGAGCTTGTCGCCATAATAAAGCATCGGAGCTATATGTCCATAAAGTCCCGGTTCGATGGGCGACAAATCCCCGAATTGCGGCATCTACATGCCTACGGTGATTTTGCAGAAAACTTCGTCCAGAGCCCTGCGTACATTCAAAAGGTTCGGTGCTTCGTGTTATT
>DAIOGT010000071.1:0-11192 GCA_036745095.1 Pyrinomonadaceae bacterium | reverse complement strand
AAAACTTCGTCCAGAGCCCTGCGTACATTCAAAAGGTTCGGTGCTTCGTGTTATTCTGACGTCCCCTGTTCCGACCAGACCCGGCCCAGACGGTCAGAACAAACGATTTACAGGTTTGCGGTTAGGAGGGTTGCGTGAGAAAAAGGTCTTTTGCCCCGGGAATATTCTTCGTCGTTATTGCCCTGGCAGTTCCCGCGTTAATCATTGCCCAGCAAAACAGGTCCGCCCGGCGAACAACTCCGGGGACAGCGCCTGCCGGCGGCTCCGCCGGTAGGGGGAGTCTTAACGCACCAGCGATAAAGAGTGACCTTGCCGAAGCGCTGGCCGTTATCCAGTCGAACCACATCGACGGCAAAAAACTGGATTACAACGGAGTCTTTAAGTCATCGATCAGCGGGATGCTGAGCGTTCTCGATCCGCACTCGACCTATTTCGATCCTGTTGAATACGCCTCTTTCCGCACCGAGCAGCGCTCGGAATATTTCGGGATCGGAGCCACGATCGAAGACCTTCGCGACGGCTCTGAGGTCAACACCTACATTCGCGCAACTTTCCCGGATTCGCCCGCCGCTCGTGCCGGCCTGCGATTTGGCGATCGCATTACCGCAATCGACGGCAATTCGATGAAGGGCAAGCCCTTTCCGGAAGTGCGAAAGTTTCTGCTCGGGCCGCGCGGCACAACCGTCAAAGTGACGGTCGAGCGTCTGGCGACGAAAGTTCCGGAAACAGTGAGCATTATTCGCGACGCCGTTTCACTTCCCTCGATCGCGCAGGCTTACATGTTGAAGCCCGGGGTTGGTTATGTGGCGATGACCGGCGGTTTCAACACGACCACAGCTGACGAGTTTGAGCAGGCACTGAAGTACCTGCACAGCAAGGGCATGAACATGCTGGTGCTGGATCTTCGCGGCAATCGCGGCGGGCTGCTCATTCAGGCTGTTCGCGTGGCCAACACGTTTCTGCAACGCGGTCAGATGATCGTGTCGCAGCGCGGCCGTTTCCGCGACAGTTCACAGTCGTATGCGGCAGTTAACGAAACTCCTGACAACGTTGCCGTCGTCGTTCTGGTCAACGGCGAGACTGCTTCCGCGGCAGAGATCGTCGCCGGCGCGCTTCAGGATCACGATCGCGCGCTGATCATCGGTGAAACGACGTTCGGCAAGGGCCTCGTACAGTATCCGTTCCAGCTCGATTACGATTCAGCACTTCTCCTGACGATTGCGAAGTACTTCACGCCATCGGGCCGCCTGATTCAGCGTGACTATTCAAACGGCAGCTTTTACAACTACTACTTCCCCGGCGGTCTCGCTGCCGACAAGAACAATCAACCCAATTCGCAAACCGGTCCGCAAACGAAAACCGACACGGGACGTGCTGTTTACGGCGGCGGTGGAATCGCACCTGACGAAGTGGTCAAGCCCGGTCTCATCACTGCGGCTGAACGAAATCTACGCGACGTGGTTTTTGCATTCGCACTCGAGCTGACGACCGGACGCGTTGCCGGTTTCGAGGAGTACAAAGTTCAACGTGCGATCGAATTCGATCACGAGCTCGTCAACGAAGATTATCCAGTCACGGATGCCGTCTTTAGAGAGCTGAAGAAATTCGCAGCGGCCAAGCCAAACTTCAAGGCGACACCCGAGCAGCTTGATAAAGCGCGTACGTTTGCGGAAAGACAGTTGCGCTACAACGTGCTGTCAGCGGCTTACGGTTATCGAACGGCAACGCAGGTTTTCAACGACGACGACCCGCAAATCTCGCGCGCCGTTGACGCGATGCCTCGTGCTCGTGAGCTGGCCCAGGCAGCAAACCGAGCTCGTGCCCGCGGCTGATCTCATTATCATCAACCACAGCGCCGCCCGTGCGCGGCGCTTGTGGCCCACCATTCAAAAACAACTCGACGCCGCGCGGGTCGAGTATCAAGTCTACGCAACAAAAGCTCCCGGCGATGCTACGATCAAAACGCGCGCAGCGTTGAGATCCGGTGTCGAATCTGTCGTCGTTGTCGGCGGCGATGGCACGATCAGCGAAACGGCTGAAGGGTTTTTCGAGTTCAACGACGATCTCGATATTCCTCCCGCACCGATAAATCCCAATGCGACATTAGCGATCCTGCCCGCTGGAACCGGCGACGACTTCGCACGTGGCCTGCTCGGCAAGCGCACACCGCTGGAATCCTGGATCGAACCGATCGTGGCCCACTCTCGTGGCGAAAACCCTGCCGCCGTGCGAACGATGGACGTGCTTTACGGTCGCTGTAATGATTACGAAAAACCGTTCATCTGTTTCAACGCATCAACGATGGGAATTGGCGGTGAGACGGCTGGGCGCGTTGCAGCGCAGGGAAAGTTCATGCGCAACTTCTCCGGTGAGTTTCGTTTCGTGTTTGCGGCCGTGGGCGCGCTCGCGGCATGGCGCGAGCGGCGCGTGAGAGTCACGGTTGACGGCCGCACCACCGCCGAAGGTCCGATGAATCTGGTCGCAGTTGCGAATGGTCTTTACTGCGGCGGCGGCATGATGCTGTCGCCGGAGGCGCGCATCGATGATGGAAAGCTGGACGTGATCACGGCGTCCGGTCTAACACGCGTGAATGTCGTAACGGAGCTTTCGCGCGTGCACACCGGCGGGCATGTGCACAATCCGAAGGTTACGATCACGCAAGGCACGATCGCGCGTATCGAAACATTTTTGCAGCAGGACGCGATGCGTTTGGAAGCGGATGGAAATGTACGTGGAGTGACGCCGGTGCAGTTTCAGGTGTTACCGGGCGCGTTGCGATTAGTTTCGAGCGCTTGAATTTTCGCGAGGCGACGTCGGTGTCGTTCTTCGCCCGTAAACCTCGCGGCCACAAAGGCGCGAACGATCTCGAGCGCGAGCTCAACTCCAACCACACGCGCGCCCAGAGACAGCACATTGCAATCATCGTGTTCGCGTGATTGGCGCGCTGAATACGTGTCGCCGCAGAGGGCTGCCCGGATGCCGTTGAGCTTGTTTGCGGCGACGGCTGCGCCGACCCCACTGCCGCAGACCAGGATTCCGATTTCGGCGACGCCGGTCTGCACCGCTTCGCCCACTTGTTTTGCGTAGTCAGGATAGTCGTCAGGAATAGAACCGTCGTGAGTGCCGAAGTCGATGAGCTCGTGGCCAGCGTGGCGCAGCTCGTCAATAACACGCTCGTTGAGCGGGTAACCGGCGTGATCTGCTCCGAGCGCAATTCTCATCGCTAGCCTCAAGAGTCTTTAGCCACAAGAAGCACTAAAAACACAAAATAGTGCGTTCGATTCTTTACGCATCTTGCGCATCTTTGTGGCTAACTTCGGGTCAGTGCGCGTGCGTGTTTCAACACATTATCGACGTTGAACCCGAGGTTCTTCAGCGCAACGTCACCCGGCGACGACGCCCCAAACCGATCGAGGCAAACAACATCTCCCTTTGGTCCAACATATCGATCCCAACCCTGTCGCACACCTGCTTCAATCGCGAGTCGCGCTCTCACCGACGGCAATAACACCTCATCGCGGTATTGCTTCGACTGCTCTTCAAACAATTCCAAACATGGCATCGAAACGACGCGCGCGGCCACGCCTTCCTCCTGCAACTTCTGCCACGCTTCAAGCGCGAGCGCGACCTCGGATCCGGTCGAAAGCAAAATCAGGAGCGGGTCTGGGGCGTCCGCGAGCACATAAGCGCCACGCCGTAGTCCATCGGCCTTCGCAAATTTATTTCGATCGATCACCGGGACTTTCTGTCGTGTCAATGCGAGGGCTGTCGGTGCGTTGCGCCGAAGAATCGCGATGCGCCATGCTTCGCTCACTTCCGCCGGATCAGCAGGCCGGATCACAAACAAGTGCGGAATCGCACGCAAGGCCGCAAGGTGTTCGATGGGTTGATGTGTTGGTCCATCTTCACCAAGCCCTACCGAATCGTGCGTGAAAACGTAAATTACCTGCACTTCCGAAAGCGCGGCCAGACGAATCGCGGGTCGCATGTAATCCGAGAACGTCATGAACGTTCCGCCATACGGAATCAGGCCGCCGTTCAACGCAATGCCCGTCAGCGTCGAGCCCATCGCGTGTTCGCGCACGCCGAAGTGAAAGATCCGGCCGTCGTATGAATCGGCCGCAAAACTACCACTCGACTTGATGTCAGTATTGTTTGAAACGCCGAGGTCCGCAGAGCCACCGATCAGCATCGGCAACACCGGCGCGAGCGCGTTTATGACTTCGCCACTCGCAACTCGCGTCGCCACCGGTTTCACATCTTCAAATTTCGGCAGATGATCTTCCCAGCCGGCAGGCAATTCGCCGCTGAGCGTGGTGCGCAAGCTCTCGCCTTCGTCACTATGTGTTTGTGTGTATTTCTCCAGGAGCCCGCGCCAATCAGCTTCGAGTTGCTCGCCACGCTCGATTGCGCCGCGGAAGTGCGCAAGCGCTTCATCGGGAATGTAAAACTGCTTGTCTTCGGGCCAGCCGAGATGTCGTTTCGTTTCGCGCACCGCTTCCTCGCCGGGCGCATCGCTGTGAGCTTTGCGGGTTCCCTGCGTGGGCATGCCGAAGCCGATCACGGTTTTGACTGAGATCAGGCTGGGCTTGTCAGTCACCGACTGCGCTTTGCGAATCGCTTTTTCGATCTCCTCGAGATTGTTGCCGTCGGCGACCGTCTGCGTGTGCCAGCCGTATGCTTCGAAACGCTTTGGCACATCTTCGCTGAACGCGAGACTCGTGAAACCTTCGATCGTTACCTGGTTATCGTCGTAGAGATAGATCAACTTGCCGAGTTTCAGATGGCCCGCGAGCGAGGCAGCTTCGGCGGCAACGCCTTCCATCAGATCGCCGTCGGAAACGATCGCGTACACGTTGTGATCGATGACTGGGAAATTTTCTTTGTTGAACTTTGCGGCGAGATGCGCGGCGCCCATCGCCATGCCGACGCCATTCGCGAAGCCCTGACCGAGCGGGCCTGTAGTGATCTCAACGCCCGGCGTGAGTCCATACTCCGGATGGCCCGGAGTTTTTGAACCCCACTGTCGGAAATTCTTGAGCTCGTCGAGAGGAAGATCGTAACCAGTCAGGTGAAGCAGCGAGTAGATCAACATTGAGCCGTGGCCCGCCGAAAGCAGGAAGCGATCGCGGTTTTCCCACTTTGGATTGCGCGGGTTGTGACGCAGGAAGCGAGTCCAAAGAACATAGGCCATCGGCGCCGCGCCGAGCGGCAAACCGGGATGGCCCGACTCGGCTTTTTGGACGGCGTCGAGTGTCAGGGCACGGATTGTGTTGATGCAAAGTTGATCGAGTTCGGGAGTTGTGTTGGAGTTTTCTTGCTGCACCGGCGCGCTCATGAGTTGGTTTCCTGTCGTTTAGTTAGCCGCAGATAGTTAGCCGCAAAAGGCACAAAATCACAAAGTTTCGTTTTGTGTTTTTGTGGCTCTATTTGTGCCTTTTGTGATCGTAAAATCGTTCGTAGAGTTCCTCCTGGCGTGCGAGACCGTGTTGGTAGCGCGCGTGGCGCGCCATGTCAGGCTCGAACACCTGGTCAACTGCAAATTGATCTTTCTCAATGGTTGCTATTTTGCCCACCGCCTCCAGCGCAAGCAAGGCAGCCCCGCGACTCGACGCTTCAGCGGCGCCGCCCAGGAGCAACCGCCGCCCTAAAACATCGGCCATGATCTGCAACCACACCGGCGACGATCTCAACGCATTACCCGAGGCGGCAATCATCGCGTTCGGTGCGATCTCGTCAAGCTCGCGCGCAATCGCTGCGAATCGATATGCGATCGACTCGAGCACTGCACGCACAATCTCGACCGGTTTGGTCTGTTGTTGCAGTCCGAAGATTCCGCCGCGCGCTTCAGCCAACCATCCGGTGCTGCGCTCGCCCGACCAGAACGGCAGCACTGTCAATCCATGCGCATCAGGCTCGAGTGCCGCAATCTCTTTTTGCAATGCGTCGCGATCGTCGTCTACGTTCAGCGATTCAGTTATCCATTGCACAAGCCCGCCACCATTCGACAACGCGCCACCGACAACCACGCGCTCGCGACTCGCCCGATAACACCACAACCCCGGCGGTAATTTTTCAGGCGGCCCACCTGCAAACACGACCCGCATCGCGCCGGAGGTACCGACCATCAATGCGATCTTGTCTTTCGTACTACAACCGGCGCCGATATTGTTCGCCGCGCCGTCGCCAACGATTGTGACGAGTCGTGCTTCAGCGAGCGCGGGCCAGCGCGATGCGAACGCGGCGGTGAGTCGCGCATTAGTTTTAGTTTCGATCTCCGGGAACGTATCGCGAACGAGGCCGAGCTCGTCAATAAAGTACCAGTCCCACTCGCAGTTTCGCTGGTTGAACAAGCCGGTCGCGGATGCGGTGGAAACAGACGTTGTGCTTTCGCCAAACAGGCGCAGGCAAAGGTATTCTGCAAAGCCGAGCCAGCTGCGCGCGTTGTCAAACTTTTCCTTTTGCTCATGCTTCAGCCAGAGCAGCTTTGCGGGCCAGTAGCTCGGGTGGAAGCGACAACCGGTGCGCGCGTGAATTTCCTGCTCGTTGTGCTGCGTACGCAAATCGTTTGCGAATTGCGCTGCGCGAGTGTCGGCCCAGGTCAGTAGTGAAGTGGTTGGTCGTCCGGTTGAGTCAACACCGAGGAGGCTGTGCCAGAACGCCGAGATAGCGATCAGATCGATGTGGCCCGTCGCAGTCGTCAGTAATCGATCGATAGTGTTGATAACTTCGTCAACGACGTGATCCGGATCCAATTCGGCGAAGTCTGAAACTGCGGCGCTGCGAGGCGTGCTAACCTGCGCACGAGGCACTTCATTGCCGCGCTCGTCAAACAGTGCCGCGCGCACTCCTGACGTACCGACGTCGATGCTCAATAACACACTGCTCATTCGAGCGGTGATTCTGATCTATTCGTCTAATCCGTGCAATCCGTGGCCGAAACTTTTGTTAGAATGCCGCAAGTGCGCTACCTTTTGCTCGCTGCTGCCTGCCACATCGCGTTAACAGTTGCAATTTTTCTCACCGGTCATTTTCAACTCATGCCAGGCACGTTCGATCGAAACGGCACGGGTCTAACTTTCGCAATCGACGGCACAAGCTATCAACGCGTCGCCTCTGATCTGGCCCACGAATGGCAAAGCAACGGCTTCACCGCGTGGCTAAACGCGAAAGTTCCGTTGCATAGCCGTCTTCACTCGCTCGCCTTTGCTACTTTCGGAAGACTCTTAGGCCATAACATTCTTGCTGCCGAGCCATTAAATCTCTTTTATTATCTCGCCATCCTCATTTGCATTTACTTTCTCGGGCGCGAGGTCTTCAACGCACAAACAGGATTTGTCGCCGCGACGATTGTCGCGGTGTGGCCCTCGTTCCTGTTTTACTCGACGCAACTGCTGCGCGATCCACTATCAATCGCGTGTCTGCTGGTGCTAATGCTTTTACTGGTCCTATTAGTCAGCCGCGAGTTTTCCGCGCGGGTCGGCGTTGCGATCGGAATCGCGGGCGCGCTGCTGGCGACGTTGTTCTGGATGGCGCGTGGAAACATGTGGAACGTTGTCCTCATCGCGATCGCCGTCACGCTCGTAATCATCATTGGTCGAATGATCCGCGCCAAACAATTCATCACGGGAAATGTGCTCGCGATGCTCATCGTGATTGCCGCAGCTCTGCTCGTTCCAACGCGTCTCGAAAGCACGACGTTGCCGGGCGTAAGACCACCGCTCACACCATTAGCGATTCCGACTGCTTCTCAGCCTGCTGCACGCGAAGGTGTTTGGTCCACTGCGATCAAACAGATCAGCACACGCAGAGCGGGTTTCCGTTTCTACAACTCGCGCGCTTCGGATATCGATGCTGATGTGCAGTTTTCAGGCGCCGGCGACGTCGCGAGATTCATCCCGCGCGCACTTGTAATCGGGTTCTTCGCACCCTTCCCGAAGATGTGGGCGCAGTCAGGAAACAATGGACTTGCGACGCGCATCGTCAGTGGAATTGAAACGCTGGTGATGTATTTTCTCTACGTCGCAGTTGGGTTATGTGTTTGGCGTGAGAGATGCAACGGGAAAATGTGGCTGCTGTTTCTGGTGGCGACGATGGGAATCCTCGCGCTCGGCCTGGTCGTCGTAAATGCCGGTGCGCTCTATCGATTACGTTACGTGTTCTGGATCCTACTAATCATCTTAGGGAGCCGCGGATTAGAAGGATTTACTGCACGATCTCTTTCACGAATGCAACAAAATCCTTAATATCCGCGTCGCAGGTATCGAACGACGCCATGAGTCTCACCTCGGAGATTGCTTCGTCCCAAACGTAAAAGAAATACTTCTCCTGCAACGCCGGAATGTACTCCTTCGGAATCGTCGCGAACACGCCATTCGACTCAACCGGCTGCGTGAGTTTTATCTTCGGCACCTTTGCAAGCTCGGTGGCGAGTAATTGCGCCATGCGGTTCGCGTGCGCGGCGCCGCGACGCCATAAATCACCCGAGAGCAACGCTTCAAACTGCGCCGAAATAAACCGCATCTTCGACGGCAGGTGCATGCCCTGCTTGCGTATGTACTTGAAATCGCCCGCGAGACTTTGATCGAAAAACACGACCGCCTCGCCGTACATCATCCCGTTCTTTGTGCCTCCAAACGAAAGCACATCGACGCCAACATCGCCTGTGATCTCTTTGAGCGTTGCATTGAGCGCGACGGCGGCATTCGCCAGTCGAGCGCCGTCAACGTGCAGCAGCATACCGTTGTCATGCGCGAAATCAGCGAGCGTCTTCAATTCGTCCTTCGTGTAGAGCGTTCCCATCTCGGTGACTTGCGAGATGGAGATCACGCGCGGCTGCACGTGATGCTCGACCCCGATGCCGTGCAGCAACGGCTCGATCTGCTCGACGCGTAGCTTGCCATCCGTCGTGGGAATCGTAATCAACTTGCAGCCAGTGAATTTCTCAGGCGCGCCACACTCGTCAACGTGCACGTGCGCAGTTTCTGCACACAAAATTGCGTGGAAGGATTTGGTAATCGCTTGTAAGCCGAGAACGTTCGCGCCCGTGCCGCCAAAGACAAAATAGACTGCGACGTCGCTGCCGAAGTGCGTTTTGAACAGCTCGATCGCGCGAGCGGTTATCGGATCGCCGCCGTAGGCGATCACGTGTCCGTCGTTAACATTCCGGAGCGCTTCGATGATCTCGGGATGCACACCGGCGTTGTTGTCGCTCGCGAAGCTGCGTTTGCTCAAACTTTTCGCTCCTTGATGTCGCGCGCGATCTCGCGCGCTGCGTTCGCCCCAGGCATTCCAGTCAAGCCGCCGCCGGGATGCGTGCCCGCGCCACACAGGTAAAGTCGTTTGAGTGGAGTGCGATACTGGGCCCAGCCGATCAACGGACGAAAAGTGAAAATTTGATCGAGAGTTTGTTCGCCGTGATGAATGTGCCCGCCGCTAAGACCGTAGCTCTGTTCGAGATCGAGCGGCGTGATCACCTGGCTGGCCACGATCATTTCGCGCAGGCCCGGCGCATAGACTTCTAGCTTGTCGATCACGTTACTCGCAAACTCCTCGCGTCGTGTGGTCCAGTCGCCGTGTCTCAACTTGTACGGCGCAAACTGCACGTGGATCGACATCACGTGTTTGCCCGCGGGCGCGAGCGACGGATCGCCAAGCGATGGGATGTTGATATCGAGATAAGGCTCGGTCGAAAACTCGCCGTACTTCGAGGCGTCAAAAGCACGCTCGAGATAGTCGATCTCAGGACCGATGTGAATGCGACCTGAAAGTTTTGCAGTGTCGTTAACGCCACGGAACTCCGGCAACCCGTCGAGCGCGAGATTGATCTTTGCGACAATTCCGGGCGCCCGGTAATTGCGCATCTTCAGAAGGAAATTTGGCTCGAGATCAATCGGATCGACGAGGTTCAGAAACGTCGATCGCGGATCCGCATTCGAAACAACGACTCGCGATTCGATCTCCTCGCCGCCCTCGAGCACAACTTTTGGCTTATCGCCGTAAGCACCGTTGATTTGGGCAACGCGCGCTGACGTGCGAATCTCCACGCCCGCAGCTTTCGCGGCGTTCGTTAGCGCCTGGGCCAAACCGCCCGCGCCGCCTTTCGGAAACGAAGCGGATCCGATCGCGCTTCCGTCCGTCGCCGCTTGCCACAACAATCCGAGACTCGTGCCGGCGGACCATGGGCCGGCGAATGCGCCGTGAATTCCTCGCGCCGCGACGGTGGCACGCAACAACTCCGTCTCGAACCACTCGCTGACGAGATCCGCCACCGCCATCGGCGCCCAGCGCAGTAACCGGTATTCGTCTCTTTTACCAAGACCGCGAAACGCGAGGCCGACCTTGCCGAGATGCCAAAGGTCTGTCTTTGTCGGTTGATCGATCGACGGCGGCGTCATCGAGAGTAACGGCGCGAGCACGCGGCCAATGCGCGAAAAGCTGTTGACGAACTCGGGATAACTTGTTGCGTCGTTCGCAGAAAATTTTTCTATTTCAGCGATCGTGCGACCGGTGTCGTTGTAGATACATAAGTGCCGGCCATCCGGCGCAAGAGCGAGGACGCGCGTCTCCGGCGTGATAATCTCCAATCCATGACGCGCGAGGCTTAAATCGGCAACGACCTGGGACGAAAACGGACCCGTCGCATGGTCCAATGTAGAGCATCGAAATCCCGGATGTAATTCCTCCGTAACCGCACCGCCGCCGACGATCTCACGAGCCTCGAGCACGAGCGTCTTCAACCCGCTCTTCGCGAGGTAGCACGCCGCCACAAGCCCGTTGTGACCCGCACCAATGATGATCACGTCGTAAATCATCCGTCTGATCCGTGGCTAAAAATCCTTCAGCATTTGCAGCGCCGCGTTTCGCCCCGGCGCGCCCATGATTCCGCCACCCGGATGCGTGGCGGACCCACACATGTATAAGTTCTTGATCGGCGTGCGATATTGCGCCCAGCCCGGCGCCGGCCGCAGGAAGAAAAGCTGTTCGAGCGTCAGCTCACCCTGAAAAATATTTCCTTCCGACAAACCAAAGTCGCGCTCGAGGTCCAGTGGCGTCAGCACCTGTCGATCGCGAATTAGATCCTTGATGTTTGGTGCGTGTTCGGCAATCGTGTTGACCACCGCATCACCAAACTCTTCGCGCTTCTCGTCCCAGTTTCCTTCCTTCAGGTTGTAAGGCGCGTACTGCACAAA
>DAIOGT010000070.1:0-22904 GCA_036745095.1 Pyrinomonadaceae bacterium | reverse complement strand
GGAGTGCGGAAGAAGAGTCGGCCGATTCCAGTCAGCACGGGATTGCCGAGATATCGATGAAGTGCAGGCATCGCGTCGGGCGCAATACCGCCTTTGAAACGATTTCCCATCACGAGGTCGTAACCTGCGCGCAGCTTTTCGAGAAACGGGCCGAGATTTGTGAAGTCATAGCTGTCGTCGGCGTCGCCCATGATGATGTACTTGCCGCGTGCGGCTTTAATGCCGGCAAGAAGGGCGTTGCCATAACCTTTTTCGGCCACGTGAATCACCCGCGCGCCTAAGGAAGCGGCGATTTCCGGTGAGCCGTCGGTGCTGCCGTTGTCAGCGACGACGACCTCGCCATTGACGTTGAGATCCTCGAGCGCCTTTTGCGCTTTTTTGATACACGTCGCGAGGGTGTCAGCCTCGTTGAGACACGGCATCAGAATCGACAACTCGGTCCGGTTTCCGTCGACCTTGATCTCGGCTGGGGTAGTTTGGACTTCCGTAAACATGGCCCTTTTTTAGCTACGTTCGCTAATCTCAGCCCGGGGTTGGAGCGCCGCGACAACCCTGGGATAGCAAGTAAAAAAGAAATCAAAACGCTGAAAGCGTTCGCCAACCGCCGAACCCTTTCACAGACTTCATCAGGTTCTCGCTTCGCTGGAACCGGCTTTGCCCGAACCCTCGGCTCCAAATTAGCCAGCCCCCCGGCGTTATAGGCAAAAATCCATTGATTGACGCCTCCGGCACAGATCGCTATACTCGGCTCTTAGTAGCGCGCGAAGCGCTCACGGACGAGACCCCAATCCGGCCCACCCGAACACATAATTGGGAATCTAGGAGAAACAATGAAAATCGGATTTAGCTTTCTGATTATTGCGCTCTTGAGTGCTGCCGCCGTGCCTGTTCTGGCTCAATCACCTCCCACGCTCAGGATAGTCACCGAAACACCGGGCCTGCCTTCGGAGCTCTTCTACGGCAACATCAAGGTCAAACCCGTGCGCCTGAGACCGGGAACGAATCAAGTCATCACCATCGAGGACACCGATTTCTTCGTGCAGCAGCAATATATCGACTTTCTGGGCCGCATGCCAGATTCGATCGGTTTCGCCAACTGGAACAACACACTCAGCAACTGCCCGAACCGCGGTCTTGGTGAGTTTGACAATCCACATTGCGATCGCGTGCACGTCTCGGCCGGCTTTTACCTTTCCGTTGAGTTTCAGGGGCGCGGCTACTTCGCTTACCGCTTCTACGACGCTGCGCTGGGTCGACGTCCGCTCTACACCGAGTTCATTCCGGATATGCAGAAGGTCGGCGGCGCCCAATCTCCCGAGCAGGAAGCTGTCAGCAAGAACCAATACATGAACGAGTTCGTCCAGAAACCCGAGTTCAAGGCGATTTACGACGGTCTCAGCAATCAGGGGTATGTCGACAAACTCGAGCAGACGGCCGGTGTCACGCTTTCGAATAAAGCCGACCTCGTGAACGCGCTCAATGCGGGCACTCAGACGCGCGCCCAGGTGCTGCGGACGTTCGTCGAGAGCAAGCCGGTGTTCGACAAGTTCTTCAACCGCGGCTTTGTGACGATGCAATACTTCGGTTACCTGCGACGCAATCCGGATCCGATCGGGTTCACAAACTGGGTCAACACGCTGGATGCCGATCCCAGCAACTTTCGTCACATGATCTTCGGTTTCATTTACTCGACTGAGTACCTGAACCGGTTCTAGCCACAAAACGGCACAAAGCACACGGGGCGGCTCGCGAAGGCCGCCCCATTCAGTTTTAAAGTAGCTCTCGATAAACCTCGAGGGTTTTGAGCGCCGTCTGTTCCCACGAAAACTTTTTTACGTGAACCTTGCCGAGCTCCGCGTAATGCTCCCGGACTTGCGCGTCACTTAGCATCTCTGTCATCGCGCGCGCTATGTCGTCGACGTCCTCCGGGTCGATGAGTCGCGCTGCAGTGTCAACCGTCTCCATTAACGCCGGCGTCCGGCTCGTGATCACAGGCGCGCCGCATGCCATCGCCTCGAGCGGCGGCAACCCGAAACCTTCGTACAGCGATGGATAAACAAACGCCCTGCAAGTGGAATAAAGCCCGCACAGGTCTTGATCCTCCAGATATCCTGTCAGGCAAACGCGGTCCTTCAATCCTTTCTCTTTGATGAACGAGACGAAGTCGTCCATCATCCAACCTTTCCCGCCAGCGATCACGAGCGTTGGCGACAACGAGGTGTTGCGCAGCATTTGGTCGAACGCCTCGACAAGCCGACGCAGGTTTTTTCGCGGTTCAATCGTTCCGACAAAGAGAATGAAATCTCCTGCTATCCCATGACGACGAAGGAGCTCGTGGTCTTCTCTTCTTTTGAACACTGGCCTGGGCGCTTCGGGCGTGACCGCAACTTTGTCAGGATGGATGCCAAATGCGGCGCAAAGCTCCGTTTTTATGCTGTTGCTGGGCGTGATGATCCTGGAAGCTCGCTTAACCATCCAGGGCAGACGCCAGCGTGAGCGCCAGATGAGATCCTGCCGGTGAACTCCAGAAAGAAGCAGCATCGATAAGTCGTGAATCGTTACAACAGTGGGACGTCGCGACCAGAATGGGATTTCGTAATTCGTGCCGTGAAAGAGGTCGAACGAGTTTCGTAGAAGGTGAAGCGGCAGGCCGAGGCTCCACCAGCGTCTCTTCAAGAATCCGCCTGGTGAAATAAACGTGAAGGAATCGGACGGCGCGACGGCCCGTAGGTTGCGCGCTAACTCTGCCGTGTAATGCCCGACGCCCGTCAGGGGCGACGCCAGCGGCATGCCGTCAAGTGCGATCCTCATCAGACTGAACGTGCCACAACCACTTTGCTTAGGAAAGATCGGACCATCTACCGGTGTCTGGATCCGAGGTCGCGATTTATCGCGGCTTCAAGTTGCTGGCGCAGGTCGTCCGTCAAAGTGCGAATCTGGTGGTCCAACTCCTGGGACCGCCTCACGATCGTGTGAAGGATCAAACCTACAGTGATTAAAAGCAGGCCGCAGAGAATCAATCCCACAGCGAGCACCGCCGACGGCAACCGCGGCACAAGCCCGGTCTGGATAAATTCATAGACGACGATAACGCCGGGTATCAAACCGAGCGCGATGATCAACAAACCGACGGCGCCAAAAAATGTTAAAGGCTTGTAGTCGCGAAAAAGCGACAAAAGCGTGTTCAGTATCAGGAAGCCGTCGCGAAAGATCCGGATTTTCGAAAAGCTTCCTTCGGGGCGCGTCGTTAAGTTAACCGGAACCTCAACTATGCGAAACCCGCGATTCAACGCCTTGATGGTCAATTCGGTCTCGGTTTCAAAGCCGCCGCCAAACAGTGGTACGCCTTTTACGAACCCGCGATTGAAGGCGCGGTAACCGGAAAGCATGTCCGTGATACGCGTGCCGAGCGTGTAATTCAACACGTACAAAAAGAACCGGTTGCCGAGACGATTAGGAATTGTGATTTGACTGGTGGCATCGCGGTGGAGCCTTGACCCGACGACGATATCCGCTTCGTCAGTCAAAATCGGCTCGATCAATCGATGCACTTCCGGCGCGGGATAAGTGCCATCACCGTCCACCATCACGTAGACGTCAGCATTGATCTTGCGAAACATCGACTGCACGACATAGCCCTTGCCTTGTCGTTTTTCGTGAAAGATCAGTGCGCCAGCCGCTCTCGCTTCCTCAACCGTGCGGTCCGTAGAATTATTGTCGAACACATAGATATCAGCAGCCGGCAATTCCGCGCGAAACTGTGAAATCACGTCGGCGATCGTGAGCTCTTCGTTGTAGCAGGGAATCAGGACGGCGATCCGCGGCTCGGCCGAGCCAGCCCGGCCGTCAGACTTTATGTCCATCGCAGTCTCTGTGATGGCAAGCCGATCGATCATCTCGCTCTCCTAAAATCCAAATCCCACCCCAAACGTTCACGCTACGGGCCGAATCTCTGGAGGTACTCGGTTGAGAAGAGGAAGCCGAAGATCATGTGCCTGAAATTGCCTGGATCTGCGTTCAGCGTGTCGAGCCAGTTCTGAAATCCGATCGTGTCCGGGTCGCGCCGCAGGTAACCGAAGTACTGCATCGAGACAAACGCGCGATTGAAGAACCGATCTCCGACCGCCTGGCTCTCGACGATGTTGCGCAAAACTTCGCCGCGCGTCATCTGTCCGCCATCGAGCGCCGCAACCAGCGCCGCTTTGTTCGCCACCGTCACTTCCGCGTTCGTCTCCAACTCATTTACATAAGCCGCATTGGATAAAGCATCGTACCGCGTCTTAAACTCCGGTCGCTGCGTCCACGCTGCCGTGTACGTCGCCTTGCTCAGCACTTCCGACTCCGGCGATTGTGGCCCACCCACGAGCGCCATGTCCGGTACAAACTCAGCATACGTCGGCCTGCGATCCACTGCCACTTCATAGAAGCGATATGCGAAATAACCACGACCCTGAAACTCGACCGACAGGAAGAACCCGGACGACACGTGAACACGATCGCACGTCGGATTATCAAATTCTCCGAAGCCGCCATTCGGACAACCACTCAGCGTCGCCACCCAATTCGCAAAACCGATGGGATCAGGCAAGCGCCCAAGGAAATCGATGTACTGCTGCGTCACGAAGAACGGAATACTGTCCATCGGATTCAACGTTGCAGGCATCGAGTCGTTATCGATGATCGTGACTGTCGCTACCTGGGGTGAGCCTAAAACCGTGCCTGTTGGCCCACTCAACGTCACCGTGAAATTTTCATTTCCTTCCACGAGCGCATCATTGACGATGGGGATAGTAATCGATTTACTCGCCTCACCAGCCGCAAATCGTAACGTGCCGACCGAGGTAGCGTAGTCGCAACGCTCCGACGCGACTCCGTTTGCAATCGTGCAGTTCGTGAGGCCTGCCACATCGCTCGTCGCGTAGTTCACCGAAGCTGCTCCTGACGTGTCGCCGCGCGTCACATCAACGCTCACGAGATTCGCGGCCTCATTTACGGTGTAGCCGGCGAGAGTAAATTGCGTGCCCGGCGAAGCCGCGGGCACTGTAAACGAATTCGCGCTGGTAGCGGCGCCGTTGGCTGTCGTGACCGTGATTACACCACTCGTAGCTCCATTCGGAACATTCGCGACGATCTGCGTAGTCGAATTGACGGTGAAATTGGCGGCCACGCCGTTAAAGCGCACGGCGCTTGGGCTAATAAAATTCGTGCCGTTGATCGTTACTGCGGTACCCGTGGCGCCCGTGCCCGGCGAGAAACTCGAAATCGTCGGTACCAAATCCTCAGCACCGTTGATTTGAAACTGAGGCGAGATATTGAAAAAGATGTTTCCCACCGCCTCAACTTTGATTCGCGAGAAGAAACCGGGCGTGCCGGGTATGGTCACCGTCTCGGAACCGTCATTGGGAGTGCTGTTCGCGAGAATAATCGGAAACGAATTTCCGTCGTCTCGTGAAAGAGTGATTCTTACCGCGTCACAACTCACCGGTGCGATATTCGTATTGGCAACGTTCCAGGTGACGGTCTGCACAGTCTTAACATTCCACGGCCCGGGTTGATTCACCGTGAACGGACCAGCCTCCGCGCGCACGTTCACCTGAGTTCCGTCAGAACTCGCCGCTCCGCCGCCGCTCCGATTGTCACGCACGGTCACGCGAAAGTTCATGGTGCGCGTCGTTAATGGCAGCGACTGGCCCAACGTCACGCACTGCGGGCAAAGAATATTCTGTAAACTCGGAAACAGACGCGCAGGGTCGGGAGACGGAGCCAACGAACGAAATATCGGGCGTGTCCCGTCGTCTGTATTTGGTGGTCCAGGATTGCCGAGGTCAAATTGTTCCCAATTGTAGGTCAAAGTGTCGCCATCCGGGTCGTTGCCACTGGCGGTCAGCATAAAAGGTGTGCTTTGCGGGATCGTGTAAGTCAGTCCCGCGTCCACGGTTGGAATGTTGTTGCCGGTGGCCGTCGTCAACGGGCAGGTACTACCACCGCCGAGGGTCGAGAAAGTTACGATCTGCTCGATGCTCGCGGTGTGAAAGTAAGTGTCGCCCGACATCATGTCTTCCGGCGCACACGCGAAGCGATAACCCATTATGGTTGAGCCTGTGCCGGGCTCGTAGGCTGTAGACGAGGCGCGCTGCGCGCCGCATGTGCCGGAAGTCGCGTTAAAGGTGTGTGTAGCGCCAAACTGATGGCCCATCTCATGAGCCGCGCTGTAGTAAGCGATTACGCTTGTCGGTGGTAATCCCTTCACGAGGTTTACGCCGCGTGCCTTGAAGCCCTCACGACAGACGGAGGCCAAATTCGCTATACCCTGAAACTGAAAACCGCCAAACAGCTGTTTTCCATCAAAAACATGTCCGATGTCATAGCCGGCTGGGCCAATAACCGTATCGAGTCTCGTCTGGTTTTCTGAAAGGAGCGAATTAACATTATCACTGGTGTAGCCGTCGCTCGCCGCGTCCGTGAAAATGATCTGGTCCTCATTCGCGATCAGGACCAAACGTATGGCGACGTCGCGCTCGAAGACAGCATTGACGAGATTGACTGTGGTAGCGACTGCGGCCAAGCCACCGGCAACGGTGCCGCCACCATAAGCTTGCGTGTACTCGGCGGTAGCAGCAACAGCGAGGCGGTACGTTCGCAGTGCCGCACCCGAAGACACGAGGTTTGCATTCTCCCCCGTCTGCTTCATCGCGAGGACTGGCTCGTCGTCGTCATTGTGATCGACGCTGCATTCCATGGAGCCAGCCGTAGTATCGCCCTGGAAGTACGCAATGTAGGAAGTCGTTTGATTTGGTCCATCCGGCTCGATCAGCACGGTGCCACGCGTGGTCAGGACAATGGCGTGAAAACCGGATGGCGTCCAGTCGAAGCGAGTCGTAGCGGCGGTACCGTCGAGAGCCTCGCCGCTGAACGTGCGTATTTGCGGAAACCGCGTTGCGAGCCCTTCCTCCATGATGGGTGAGTCGTGGATCTTGAACCGCATCATCGACCCATCCGGCATCGGCAAACTGATGATCGGCGCATCCGGGTTTCTGGCGGCCGCGGTAAATTCACGCGGCGCTCTCCGCAGTAGCGATTGCAGATGGATCGTGTCGAGGCTCAACGAGCGGTATTTGTGCGGACGGCCGCCGGTCTGTCGTTGCTGTTGCGCTGAGACTTTCTCCGTGTTCGCATCGCGCCAGAGCGCGTCAGAGGTCTGGGGAGTGAACGTGGAAACGACCGGCGGCTCGGCTGAAGCACTCACAGCCGGAGCCGTTGCAGGCCAAAGACTCGCCGCAGCAAACAGGCCCAAAACGGCGACTAGCAACAGCAGCGTTCTAAATGAGGATGAGTGGGGCATTGTCTTAAATCATCCGCGGAGATCCGCGGCTCGGTGTTTATGGTCCAAATCTCTGGCGATACTCAGTTGAGAAAATGAAGCCAAAGATCATGTGGCGGAAATTACTCGGATCTGCGTTCAGCGTGTCGAGCCAGTTCTGAAATCCGATCGTGTCCGGGTCGCGCCGCAGGTAACCGAAGTACTGCATCGAGACAAACGCGCGATTGAAGAACCGATCTCCGACCGCCTGGCTCTCGACGATGTTGCGCAAAACTTCGCCGCGCGTCATCTGTCCGCCATCGAGCGCCGCAACCAGCGCCGCTTTGTTCGCCACCGTCACTTCCGCGTTCGTCTCCAACGCATTCACGTAGGCCGCATTGGATAAACCATCGTAAAGAGCCTTGAACTCCGGTCGCTGCGTCCACGCTTCCGTGTAGGTCGCCTTGCTCAGTACTTCAGATTCCGGCGACTGTGGTCCACCCACCAGCGCCATGTCCGGTACAAACTCGGCATACGTGGGTCTGCGATTTACTGCGACTTCGTAGAAGCGATACGCGAAATAACCGCGACCCTGAAATTCGACGGATAAGAAGAACCCGGACGACACGTGAACACGATCGCACGTCGGATTATCAAACTCTCCAAAGCCGCCATTCGGACAGCCACTCAGCGTCGCCACCCAATTTGCGAAACCGATGGGATCAGGCAAGCGCCCGAGGAAGTCGATGTACTGCTGTGTCACGAAGAATGGAATATCGTCGATCGGATTTTGGCTGGCCGGTGTCGTGTCGTTCTCGACGACGGTGACGATGCTCGTCGAAGTTCCCAAGCTCGCTCCGCTCACACCGCTGATCGTGACGGTGAAAGTTTCATCCCCTTCCACGAGAACATCGTTGACGATCGGAACAATAAAACTCTTCGTCGCTTCTCCAGTTGAGAATCGCAATGTTCCTGCCGCGGTTTCGTAGTCACATCGCTCTGAGGCCCTGCCGTTAGCGATCGTGCAGTTCGTCAACCCGGCAATATCGCTTGTCCTGTAGTTCACAGTTGCGAAACCCGCCAGATCGCCTGTTCTGTTTACATTGATGGTAGCGAAGCCGGCAGCTTCACTGACGTTAAGGGTTGCCGACTCAATTTGAATTGAGCTCGTTGATTGAGCCCGCGGTGTGTAAGTCACCTGTCCGGCGTTCGTTAAATTCTTCGGCGTTTCTTCGTCGAGAGAAGTATGCGAAGCCACGACGTAACCATCCTGTTCGCCGCCACCGATTCCAACCGTAGGCCGGAGTGAGTCATCAACGCTGCCGTAACGGCTGCGAATGACGCCGTTGGAATTAAGCTCAACCTCGAAATTAATCGGATCACCACCTGTGCATACGGCGCCATTGAAGTTGCACGGAACACCCTGCCAGCGAAAAATGATCTGGCCGGCAGACTGGGTCACATACACACCCGCATCGGCGCGTTCTGAGGTCTCCAAATTGATATCTTCCCAAAGACCGGCAATCATCTGGTGACCGCCGAGTGCGCGTGGTGAACCCGGCGGATCGTCAGCGTTGTCAAGGTTTCCGTCCTCTAAATTCTGCCGCACGGGCGGTTCAGAAAAGTAGAGCGCGCCGTTAGTGGAGATAATTAGTTCGGTAAAGGTCGCGCCGAAGAACGGGAAACTAAACGGTAGCGCAAACTCAATGTAACGATCGTCTCCGTCGGGATTGAGACGCGAGCCACCTGCGGTCAGGGCAGCGCTACTGCCGACGGTAATCGCGTAAGGATCGCCCGCCGACAATGGAACTCCCACCGGCAAACTTACCGGTGTGCCTTCGTTTCCTGAGTTATCAAACTCGCGCAGGGTCAGAGTCCCTGCCGTGTGTGTGAAAGGTATCTTGACGTCAACTGACTGCAACGACCCCGAATTTTTTGGGATCACCCCTCTTAACGTTTTCACCTGGCCGCTAATACCATCAGTGAAGTCGAGGCGATAGAGCGATGCATTGCCCGCAGCGCCGTCGTCACCGGACGCGGTCCAACCGACGTTCACCGTGCGTCCATTCTGCGAGTTGATGTGAAAACTTCCGACTGTTCCCGGAGGCGTCACGTCCCCGGAGAGTAGAGACTGAAAACTATTGCCGATGTGCAGCCGGCGTCCGGTCAGAGTCTTATCGAGCAGGCCGGAGTTGACGTTTCCATTCATCAACAGAAGGTTCTTCACCTGCTGCACACTCAGGTTCGGGTTTTGGGCCCAGAGTAATGCCGCGGCTCCGGAAACCTGTGGCACGGCCATCGACGTACCGTCGAAAAACGAAAAAGTGTTGTTTGGTGTCGTACTCAGAATGTCATCACCGGGCGCACCAATGTCCACGCTTGTGGAGCCAAAGTGAGAAAAGCCCGTGAGTGCATCAGCCTGATTCGTTGCAGCGACGGAGATAATGTTGGGAACATCAAAACTCGATGGATAATGAGGAATCAGATCGTTGTTTGGTTCGCGCGTTCCGTCATCAACATTTCCCGCGGCAGCGACAACTAAAATTCCGGCAGTGTTCAGCTCGTTGAGGGCGTCGAGGAATTGTTGACTAAAAGTGCCGGCGCCAAAGCTCGCATTCAATACGCGTATATTTGCACCTTTGGTGTGGCCCGAGTCCTCCCAAAGTTTTCGCATCATCCTCGCGTACTCGCACGCATTAATCGCATCGTTGGTGTCTCCGAAGCCGTTGGCATCGAGAAACTTCAAAGACATCAGACCAACGGACCAGTTAACCCCGGCGATGCCGACGTTGTTGTTACCTACTGCTCCGGCAATTCCCGCAACGTGAGTCGCATGGTCCTCCTGGGCGAGGCCACTAAACACGGTCCCATTGTTGTTCACGAAGTTGAAACCGCGAACGTCGTCGACAAATCCGTTTCCGTCGTCATCCACGAGGTTACCGGCTACTTCGGCAGGATTGATCCAGATGTTTGCCGCGAGATCCGTATGCGTGAAATTAATGCCCTGATCGATGATGCCGATAACGATTCTGTCTGCCCCGGTGTTGCCGGTTGTAGTTTCCCACGCTTGCGGCGCGCCCATCAAATTAAGGGCATACTGCTCGTTCGAGACAAATCGCGGGTCGTTCGGACTGACGTCTGCGCGGAGGATGTAGTTTGGCTCGGCAGATAGTACGTCCGGCTGCTGGCGAAAAGCCGCTACTGCCTTGAGTGTATCTTCGGGTGCGACTCGTGCGAGACGCAATCCCGGAAGCAGATTTGCGCCGCGAGTGCGTTGCACATCGGCAGACACTAACGTGCCGTCGTGTGCGGCCAGACGCATCGACGTGCCCTTGTTCCTCGCGGCCGGCTCACTCCGGTAACGCACAAGAACCTCACCGGGCACAAACGACTGTTGGCGCTGTCGCTTTCGGGAGGTTGTCGTCTGCGTAGTCTGACGTTGCGCGTCAGAGCTCACGGGGAAATTCACCGCAGCGAGGGCCAGAAGTCCGAGGCACACTGCAAACGTCAATATGATTCGAGTATAGGTAGACATGGGTGGCAATTCCCCCGAGGAAAAAGAATCAGTTTTAGTCCGTGGCAAAACGGTCTTATGGGCCGAATCGTTGGCGATACTCAGTTGAGAACAGGAAACCAAAGATCATGTGCCGGAAATTACTGGGATCGGCATTCAACGTGTCGTTCCAGTTTTGGAACCCAATCGTATCCGGGTCGCGCCGCAAGTAACCAAAATACTGCATCGACACGAAAGCACGATTGAAGAAGCGGCTTGCGACTGCCGGGCTCTCCACTACGTTACGCAACGCCTGACCGCGGTTTATCTGGTTGGCATTGAGCTGGTCGATCAGGCTTTGCTTGTTTGAAACTGTGACTTCCGCATTCGCCTCGAGCGCGTTTACGTACTGTGAATTGCTGAGGCCATCATAGCGACTCTTGAATTCCGGTCGCTGAATCCACGCGTCGGTGTAGGCGGCTTTACTGAGCGCTTCAGACTCCGGCGACTGTGGTCCACCCACGACGGCCATGTCCGGCACGAACTCAGAATAAGTCGGACGGCGATCAAGCGCCACTTCATAGAAGCGATAGGCGAAATAACCGCGTCCCTGGAACTCAGCCGAGAGGAAAAATCCAGCCGAGACGTGCACGCGGTCACAAGTCGGATTGTCAAATTCGCCGAAACCGCCGTTTGGACAGCCATTCAGCGTCGCCGTCCAGTTTGCGAAGCCGGTCGGATCAGGGAGACGACCGAGGAAGTCGATATATTGCTGCGTGACGAAGAACGGAATGCCGTCGATCGGATTCTGCGCTGCCGGTGCAACGTCGTCTTCGGTGATGGTGACGGTCGCGGTCGACGGCGAGCCCAATGTTAGACCAATCGCTGAGTTTAATGAGACGGTAAAATTCTCGTTTCCTTCGACGAGCGCGTCGTTGACGATCGGAATAGTAAAGGTCGCGGTTATTTCACCTGCCGCGAATCGCGCCGTACCCACTGTGGTCCCATAGTCGCACCGCTCAGACGCAACACCGGTATTAACAACGCAATTCACAAGTCCGGAAGTATCGGAGGTTGCGTAATTTACCGTCGCTGGTCCGGCCGTGTTGCCGCTTCGAGTGATCGCTATTGTCAAAGAACCCGCACCCTCGTTCACCGCGAAAGACGCCTGGCCGAACTGAACAATTTGTGCGACACAATTTGAGGCATTCCAGTTGAGCGTCACGCTACCGATATCTCCGCCAGCGCCGCCGTTGTTGTAACCATCAACGGCAATCCTGTAAGTCGTCCCGGCGTTCGCGTTGAAGGTGATCGAACTGGTCCTGACGGTGCCGGGCACAACATCGTCATGCTGAGCGATTACCGAAAGTGAATTAACGGCATTCCCGGTATAGACACCCATCACGGTATCGAATCCGCTGCCAGACGTATTGAATGTAACGCTCCCAGTAGAGGGGGCCTGCCATTGATACCAAATAGATCTACTGCCTCCGCCGTTCGGATCACTAGTGGTACTTAGATGATTGAGTTCACCGTTTTCTCTGGTAGCGCCCACGTTCGTTCCGGTTACAGTTCCCGAACAACCCGCGATTACTAATGCATTTGCAAAGTTGTCATTTGCCGGCGGAGACGGAAGGACCAGGTTAGAGTTATAACCAAAGATGCTCAATGCGTCTGTATCGTTCTGCGTGATAGGTCTCGCGGTGTGTAGCGGAAGTCGTGGATCCATGATGCCAATGTAAATGCCATTTAGAATTTCTTGGCGCCAATGGCTCGACTGATTGCCGTCGGAATTGTTTGGAAAAGGTGGCTGTGGTGGTGGATCATCTCCCCCATCCGAAAGACCGATTTCATTAATCCCGGGAACGAAATAGTATTGCGAATTAATAGTTGGTCCGCCGATCGTCATAATGCGCTGGGCCGTCGTAAATGTCCCCGACGTCGTGCCCGAACGAAAACGATAAAGGTCCCACATCGCAGGCGTGGAACTACCGCTTCCGGAGTTGGAAACAAATCCGAGTGCGTGTCCGATTTCATGAATTGCGACGGATTCGAAATCCCTTCCATTAACGCCATTACTCGAGTCGAAATCGAAGGTGACGGCTGAGTTGAATGCAATTCGCGCAGCACTGTCATTCGGTTGAGCGGTAGGATTCAGCAAACCGAGTGCGCGGGCAATCGAATGTGAAACCGATACACCGGTTGCACTACCGCTGCCCACGTCGACAGGAAGAGATGATGCGGGTAGGGCATTGTAAACAACTTGTTTCGCGGCAGTGTTAGCACTCGTAACCAACGTCTGCCGGACTGTTCCGTAATTAACACTAGGCAGGCTTGGCGAACTAGTGGCTCCGAGGGTTCCTGAAGGCCAGTTCGTACCGAAATTGTTCGGGCCGAAATCCGCGTCGATATAGATGGTAACTGGCGACGTAATTAGGCTTTCCCACGTCCGTGCAGCGCGGACAAAAGCGGCCTTAGCCGGCGCGTTGGCATCTAGATTCGCGGTGGCGCGCAGGACGATTGTCAGATTCCCCGGCAGGTGATCTTCCGCTTTTACGCCTGCTGCTTTTGAAGAGATTACGTCCAGATGATTGATTGGGCGCAAATCAGTAGGGCTGATCTTGTCCAGCTCGCGGGCTTCCAGCGAAGTCGCTTCACGGCAAACGGTGTCGCCGTTTTCGCCCTCGTACAACAGGAAGTGATCGTTGTCAGAGGAACTGTCGCTCGGCGTGTAGGCCGAGGCACTAAATACCAGCGTGGGTAAAAAAATGATGAGGACCAGCCCGAGGGCCAGCAGTCGGCGACAGTAATTCTGGTAACGCAAGTGTCGGCCTTTTAAAGCGAGAGGGCTAAACTTCAAATTCCATTTCCTTTGGAAGCGCGTTAAATCGGGGAGGTACCTACCTAAAGCACAAGCACGTCAGGTGCACAAACAGGCCGTGAGGATGCCCAACAAATTTAACCGACCATGGGCGAAAGCCCTGCGCATGATACCAAAAGCAGGGACAGGATTCACAGGATTCTTCCTGGAATTCCGTCTCGGACTAACGCCAGCGCTGGCCAAACTGCTCAGTCCCGAAACTCCCGATCCCGTTCAGCCGGAAACTGAACACCATCCGGTTCTCTTTTCTCAAGCCCACGTTGAACGTCGAAAACTGCACGGTCGCCGCACAACAGTCCCACGCGTGTCCCAGCGTCATCGTCGAGCTGATCAGTGAGCTGTTTCCCCTTCCCGGCCGCTTCTGGAAGTCAAAGAAAAACGACGCGCCGCCAAAAAATCCCCGCTCGCGATTTCCCAGAAACACGGCCGGGCTCCACTGCGACCCGCGCACCGTTCCCGCCTCGAGCCCACGCGAATCCGCAAACCTCAGAAGATCCGGTGTGAGCTCGATGGCTCGCGTGTAGTAGAAACTCTGAAATATCTCGATGATCTCCTTGTTAAGCCCAAACGTCGTGGACAGTGCGCGGATCCTGCCGCCGTTCGTGTCGAGATCCGTGCGCACATCCACGAACAGGTTTCGCCGCGGCCGGTACCGTGCATCGACGTTCACGGGAGAAAAGCGGCGCGGAATACCGCCATAGACAAACCCGGAAAGCGTGTTGATAGGAGCAAACTGGTTTCGGCGGTTTGTAATGAGGGCGCCGCCAAAGAACGGATCGAAGAAATACTTGCCGCGAAGTGTGATCGTGAGCGCCTCGTACGGCTGAGTCGCGAGTTGCGGTGTGTTCTCGCGCTCGAGGTCAGTCACTCTCACGTCGCTGACGTTTTCAGTCGAGCGCCGCGTAAAGAACCGGTTGGCGATTCCGAATTCAATCTCGTTCGTGTCGGCGATGGCGTCGATGTAATCGAAGCGAATGATGCGATCGAAGTTGTTTATACCGGTGACTTTTCGATAGACGACATACGGCTCGATCACGTGACGAAAGAAGAACTGGCCACCGCGACGAAAGTCTTTCGCAAATGCCGGCGGCCGCACGTCGAGCTCAAACTCGCCGTACGATCTCGTCAAGTTGCGGCTGAGAACATCGCGCGTCGTCGGATCGAGCGAATTCGAGTAGAACGTCACTCGGCCGGCGCCCGACGCAGTGACACTCCAACCGGCAAAGTTCAACGGCAACTCAAACCGCGGGTGCAGATCCAGTCGCTGCACGATCGACGGCGAGATGATCGGATTGCCGCCGACCTCGTTTACAAACTGCACCTGATCTTCAACAGTCTCTTTGCGGCTAACGCCGTCAGCAGCACCACTGAACGAAAAATAAAGCGGAAGTTTCTTGAAGAAACTCAAAATTGCCGGACGCTTATCGATGCTGATACTCGGCAACTGGCGAATGCGAATACGCGCGTTCGTTAGCGACGTCACCTGCGTGCGCGCAAGAAAGTTGAAGCTGTAATCGTCGTGATCCTTGTTTATGAAAACCTGCGACGTCTCTTCGGGCGAGATGGCCTGTTGAATGTTGTCTGAGAACACCTGGCGGAACGCGAGGTTTGACGTGATGTTTACATCAGCCACGGCGATGAAGCCGTTCTTAAAATAGTGAACGCCGTCAACGTAAAGACTCGAGCCACCCTGATCCGGGTGTGAGTCGTCAGCGGATGGTCCAAAGATGCGATCCTTGAAGGCGTAGAAGCCGACGTTGAGATACGAGCGCGAGTTGGCGCGCGTGCGTAGATCGGCGCCGAAGCCGAGTCCTCGCTGGGTGTAGATGTCGTTGCGAAACGTGAAGTCCGCTGAGCGACCGAGCGTCTGGTAGTAAGCGGTCGATAAACGAAAACCTTTTGCGCCCGAGCCGCCAACCGTCGGCGTCAAAAATCCGGAGGCGCGATCGCGTCGCTTGAGCGAAACTGACGCGTACGGCAGGTAGAACACGGGAACGTTTTTGACCTTCAGTGTCGGCGAATAGACGTAAACACGGTCACCGGTTTTGATTCGCGTCTTGCTCGCGTGAAAACTCCACTTCGGAACGTCTTCGTCACACGCGGTCACCTGCACGTTGGTAGCCACGATCGTGTCGAGACTGACGCGCTCGACGCGATCCGCTGTGAAATAGATGCGCGTGCCGTCCTGTGTCTGGTTTGTGAAGCCGGTTGAATCGACGAAGTAACCGGTCTTGGTCCGATAGTTCCACTCACCGCGCGAGCCTGTGATGCGTTGCTGATCCGCCTGATCGAAAACGACGCTGCCTTCCGCGACGATTCTATTCTCGGCGTCATAAACCGTGATCTTGTCAGCCTGGAGGCGATACGTGCCGATACGAGCGTCAACGTTTCCTTCGTAAAGAAAGACGCGCGCGTTTTCCGGTCCCGACGCGCTCTGCCGCGTCGAGTAAACGGTGAGCTCATCGATGGCGGTGGCCGTTTCACCATTCTGCGCCGGCTGGCGACGCTGCACTGGTTGATCATTATTAAGTGGATTGACGTTGGGCGTATCGGTCATCGGGTTCGCGACTTTCCGATCGACCGGATTCGTTTGCTGCGCGAATGCGAAGTGGCAGGCGACTAGCAGAATTAGGGTAACAAGCGCGAGGCGAATCATAGGGAACGCGTGGATGCTAGCACAGAATTCTTGTAAATCCTGAAAAATCCTGTCTGTTATATTCTCCGCGTGCCGATGCGCCACAAACTGATGATCGTTGCCGGTGAGCCGTCAGGTGATGCTCACGCTGCAGCGCTTGTCAGAGCTTTGCAGGAACGTGCCGAGATTGATTTCTTCGGAGCGACCGGACCATTGATGCGCGACGCCGGCGTCGAGACGATCGTCAACTCGGATGAGCTCGCGATCATGGGCATCGTGGAAGTCGGGCGCGTGTTTCGAAAGTTCCTCCGCGCTTTCCGTCAACTTAAAGCGGCCGCGATTGAACGATCGCCCGATGCTGTGATCCTCGTTGATTGGCCTGAGTTCAATCTCCGACTTGCTTCCACTCTGCACCGCCGCGGCTTGAAAGTGATCTACTACATCAGTCCGCAAATGTGGGCGTGGCGACCGCGTCGCGTGAACAACATCAAGCGTGACGTTGATCTGTTGTTGTCGATCCTGCCGTTTGAAGTTGAGTGGTACAAGACGCGTGACGTGGAGCATGTTGAGTTCGTCGGTCATCCGTTGGCGGGCGAAGTTAAGGCAAGTTTTGGACGCGAAGAGTTTTGCCGTCGCAACGATCTTGATCCGGAGCAACCGATCGTGTCGTTTCTGCCTGGCAGCCGGATCAAAGAGCTGCAACGAATACTTCCGCCGATGCTGGATGCGATCGTGCAGCTCCGAAATATGCGGCCGGAGATTCAAACGGTCGTCGTTGTCGCCCCGAGCCGAAGCGTGGAAGAGATCCGGGAAATTACCTCGAACGACGTCAAACTAATCGAACGACAAACGCGGGAAGCGCTCGCTGCTTCGGACGCGGCGGTGATCGCGAGTGGCACTGCGACACTCGAAGCCGCGTTGCTCGAAACACCGATGGTTGTTGTTTACAAAGAGTCGCCGCTCAACTGGCACACGCTCGGCCGCTTGATCACGGTTTCACACTTTGGTCTCGTGAATCTGGTTGCGGGAAAAGAGATCGCTACAGAGCTGATGCAGGATGACTTCACGGGCGATAAAGTCGTAACTGAGCTGCTGCGATTACTCGAACCGGAAACTAACAGAAAGACGCGCGAGCAATTGCGTGATGTCTCGGTCAAACTCGGCGCGCCCGGCGCCTCCCAACGCGCCTCGGAATTAATCGTGAATTTTATCCGCGTTAATCAGCGTCCTTAACTCCGCGATCGCTTCCTGCAATTTTTTGATCTCCTCACGCATCTGCGGCAGGCGATTCATGTGCGCGTTCATTCGTTTGTAGTCATCGAGCGGCTGCACGGGTATTCCCCACCAAACGCCAGCACGCACGATCTTGCCCGGCAAGATCCCCGCTTTCGATCCGATCACAGCTCCCTTCAGCACGCGCGTGTGATCGCCGAATCCGACCTGACCACCGATCACGGCATCGTCTTCGATCACTACGCTTCCACTGATCCCTGTCTGCGCCGCGATCACGACGCGCTCGCCGATGTCGCAGTTGTGACCGACGTGGACCATGTTGTCGAGCTTTGTGCCACGACCAATGCGCGTGCGTCCAAGCGCCGCACGATCCACACACGTGTGCGCGCCAATCTCAACATCGTCTTCAATCACGACCGTGCCAATCTGCGGAAACTTCTGGTAACCGAGATCGTGTCGCACATAACCAAATCCATCCGCACCGAGACACACACCTGCATGCAATATCACACGACTGCCGATCGAAACACCGTCGTAAAGCACAACGTTCGGATGCAGCACACAGTTGTCACCAACGTTCACGTTCGCGCCCAGTACCACACCGGCCTCGAGCCGCGTGTAAGCACCGACTCGTGTGTCTTCGCCGATAAACACATTTGGACCAACATACGCCGTCAAGGCGATGTCCGCGTTTTCAGCAACCACTGCCGTCGGATGAATTGTCGGCTCGCGACGCACCGGCGGATGAAGCGCGGCGCCAATCTGTGAGAAAGCGAGCTTCGGATTAGAAACTTCGATCAGCGTTCGATCACGAAACTTCCCAGCTAGCCCATCCTTCACAATCAAACACGACGCTCGGCTCTCCGCCGCCGCCGCAAACAACTTCTCGTTTTCAACATACGCAATCTCGCCTTCACGCGCCTGATCGAGATCGGCAATCCGTTCGATCTGTGTTCCGGCATCGCCGGTGACGCGGCCGCTCACGATCTCCGCGAGTTCCTGCACTGTCAGCTTCATGTTCTTGTGAATCCGCGCTTCGAACTGCGAATGAAATTCACGAGATGCGAAACGTTCTCATCGTCAACTTGCTCGAGCTCGCTCAACGCATCCTGAAGCGGCGTCGTCGATCTGAATAGAAGTTTGTAAGCGTCTTTTAACGCGCGTCTCTCTTCTTCAGAAAAACCGCCACGCCGGAGACCAACACTGTTCACACCACGCAGTCGCGATGGATTGCCGTCCGTGATGAAAAACGGTAACACATCCTGCACGATCTTCGACTTTCCGCCAATCATCGCGTAACGGCCCATCCGCACAAACTGGTGCGCGCCGACATTGTTGGAAAGAAAAACGTGGTCCTCTATATGGATGTGTCCGGCGAGCGCTACGTCGTTGGCGAAGATGTTGTCGTCGCCAATTTCGCAGTTGTGCGCGACGTGCACGCCCACCATGAAAAAGTTGCGCGAGCCGATTCGGGTGGTCTCTCCCTCACCGTTGGCGCGGTGAAAAGTGCAGTACTCACGAATGATATTGTCGTCGCCGATCTCGAGGTAGCTCGTCTCGCCTTTGAACTTCACATCCTGCGGCTCGCCGCCGATTACGGCGTGTTCAAAGATCCGATTCCGCGCTCCGATGCGGGTGTATGCTTTGACGACTGCATAGGCCGCAACCTCGCAATCCGGGCCGATTTCGACGTTGTCTTCAATGACCGCTGTGGGGTGAATCGCCATGTTTTGACAGGATTTACTAGATTTTCTGGGTTTTCAGGATAATGGTGTCTTGTGGATCCTGCAAATCCTGTTTATGATGCTGGGCTGTTCTTGCGTTTGATTACACAGGAGACCGAACCCTTTGTTTAGTGACCAGTTTCGTCGCGGGGAGTCCGAAAAAAGCAAGTTGTCGGGAGTGAAGAGTTCCCGGCTTATCTCCGGCCTCTCGGATGTCGCCTGGAAGGCGTTTCAGTCGGTCAACCAAAGGCTGCCCGAAGGTGAGGCGATTCGGCCAAACTGGGCGCCCGGTCCTCTTCTCAAATCCTACGAACGAACTGCTCCACCACTCGGTTTCCCACGCGAGACCGACAGTCTCTGTCCATCCTGTGTCAAAGAAGTTCGCAATGCGGTGATCACTGGTGAGGTGCCGCTCGAAATGTTGATGTTCGAGCATCCCGGTGAGATCAAGGCCCAGATCGTTGAAGACGACGGTCAGGTACTGATGCGAAAGACCTGTCCGAAGCACGGGCTGTTTGAAGATGTGATGTCGACCGATCCGGCGTTTCTGGCGCGCATCGAGTCGCTCTTCTTCGGTCGTGACTTTCGTGCCGCTGAAGACAAAGACGTTCATCGTCATGGAACTTCGAATATCAAGTTTGGCCGCGGCGCGGTTTTGACGGTTGACCTGACCAATCGCTGCAACATGATGTGCAATCCGTGCTTCATGGATGCGAACCAGGTTGGTTATGTTCACGAGCCGACGTTTGAAGACACGAAAGCGATTCTCGATCGCGCAGTCTCCTTCAAACCACGGCGGCAGGTGATCATTCTCTTCTCAGGTGGCGAGCCAACGCTCTCGCCTTACTATCTCGACGCAGTCGCTTACGCGAAGAAAATCGGTTTCTATCGCATTCTTGCCGCGACGAACGGAATTCGCTTCGCTGAAGATCTCGAGTTTTGTAAAGCCGCTAAAGCCGCCGGACAGCATGGTGTGTATCTTCAGTTCGACGGCGTGAGTGAAGAGAAGAACAAGCATCGCGGTGTCGGCAACTTATTCGACGTTAAGCTGCGAGCGATCGAGAACCTCGCTGAAGCCGGTATCAAAGTCACACTTGTGGTAACGATCGTCAACAATCTCAACAACGACGGCATCGGCCAGATCGTCGAGTTTGCTGCGAAGAATATCGACAAAGTGCAGACGATCGCGTTTCAACCGGTTTCCTTCACCGGACGCGATGAAGACATTTCGGACGAACTGCGGAAGAAGTGGCGCTACACACTCGCGGGCATGACTCACGACTTGAAGAACCAGCTTGGCGGACACATTCAACCGCTGCGCGACTGGTTCCCACTCTCATCTTACTCAGCATTCACGAGCGTAATGGACATGCTTCAGGGCGCTGATGCGCCTTGGGGCTGGTCGTCGTGTAATTGCCATCCGAACTGCGGCATCTTTACGTTGCTCGTAGTTAACAGAAACACGGGCGAATTCAGGTCGCTGTTTGAGTTCTTCAACTACGAACAGTTTATGAAGGACGTTGCGGTGATCACTGACACTGCGCGCGGGCGCAAGCTTTCATACGCGCAGCTCGGCATGGCGATCATGCGAAACTTCGACGCCGGACGCGCGCCCGAAGGATTTCCGATCTCGCAAATCATCAACCTGTTCAAGCCTTCGTCAACCAATTCCAACTCCGATCGTAACGATCGAATGGCGCAGAAGAACGCGGATGCAAACGACACCTGGCGCGTGCTCTGCGTTGAGGGAATGTGGTTCCAGGATCTGTTCAATTACGACTTTCGGCGCACTGAGATGTGCGTGATTCCGTACGGTACACAGGAAGGCGAAATCTCGTTCTGCGCTTACAACACGGGCGTGGGCTGGCGGCAGATCATTGAGAACATGCACAAGACCGCGAACCTTGCCGAGTGGTACCAGGAGAACGGCCGTCATAAAGTCTACGCGGCCGGTAAAGCAGTTCCACTGAACACGACGAAGCATTCGTTGAGCCTGCCGATTATTCAGGCCGTGTTGGCAGAAGACGCTGAAGACAAACCGCCCCAGGTAAGTCCTTATCTCGTCGAAGACGAAGAGACCGTGACGGTCTAGCATTAGCCAAAGATCGGATACGGATGAACGTCCGACGCAAGCTCACTAAAATCCGCGACCTAACGAAACTGTTTGTGTTCGGTCTGCCGAAGTTTGCGGTGGGATCGATCGACGTCACCAACCGCTGCAACCTGCGTTGCGAACACTGTTACTTCTTCGCCGAAGATCACGACAACGAAAAAGAGCTGTCCGTTGAGAAGTGGCTGGAGAAGCTGGAAGCGATGAAGGCTGCGGGTCACCCGATGATGCTTTGTACGTGGGTGGGCGGCGAACCGATGGTGCGAAAGCAACTGGTCGACGCGGGCAGGCAGTATTTCAAACACAACACCATCGTCACCAACGGTACGATGGACTTGCCTGACTGGCCCAACTGCACCTGGGTCATCTCGATCGACGGCACCGAAGAAGCGTTCGCGCGTATGCGCGCGCCCGGTATCTATCAAAAGATCAAAAAGAACGTCGTCAATCACCCGGAGCTGAACATTCAGATCTCGTGCGTGCTCACGAGCATAACGAAAGACTGCGTTGAGGATTTAGTAAAGGAGTGGGGACCGATCGCGCGCGGCGGTATCATCTTCGACTTCTTTACACCAGTAACCGGACTCGATGAGTCACTCTGGCTCGACTGGCCCACACGTGATCGTCTGATCGATCAGATTTTCTCGCTGAAGAAAAAGTATCCCGGCTACATCAACATGCTCGACTCGACACTCGAGCTGATGCGTTCTGACAAGGCGAAGAAGGTGACGGACAATTGTGAGTTTCGTTTGAAAGCGTTTGCGTTTGGTCCAACCGGGGAGCAAAAAGGCAAGTGCATGATGGGCGATAACGCCGATTGCGATCGCTGCGGGTGTGTAGTTCCCTTTCACATGGCCACGATTAGTAGCAGGCGGTTGATGCTGAAGGAGTCGGTCAAGCGACTCACTCGTTAGTCTCCCCGTCAGTACCCGGGCGCTGCACCTCACGCAACTGGGCCACAATATCGCGCAACCTTAAAGCCAGGTCCTCGATCGTCTGCACACGTTTTCGCGAGCGCTCGCTCAGATCTTCTCGCAACAGTAATTGGGCCTGGCCCAGGACACCTGTCAGCGGGTTGTTGATTTCATGACGAATGCGAGCGACGAGTGCGGCAGTCTCTTCGAGTTTTAGGCGATATTGTGCGATCTGGTCGTTTTCAGCCATCGATATCGTGTTTCTCCGGGGGCTCAAGAAAGCAATTGTCTTTAGTTTTTATTTAGGTGTGTGCCGCTGTCAGACGTACAGCAGGCACATTGTGCACATTGAGGCGGGCAGATTCAAGCATTTAGTTTTGAGAGACTTGTAGTTTTGAGAGAGTTGTAGTTTTGAGAGACTTGCGGTGAATGTAGGGAGATGCCTTGAAGATGCCACGGGCCTGGCCCCGTGGAGCCTCACGCTGGTTCCTCTAACGATGCCACGGGCTTGCCCCGTGGAGTCTCACGCTCGTTCCTACAAAAACTTCTTCCCCCTCCGGATGCCACGGGCTTGCCCCGTGGAGTCTCACGCTGGTTCCTACAAAAAACTTCTC
>DAIOGT010000069.1:12793-23067 GCA_036745095.1 Pyrinomonadaceae bacterium | reverse complement strand
GAGTATTCCATTACGGTAGGGCGTCCTCTCGGCGCGACTTTGAGCAAAGTCGCGCCGAGAACCTATCCGCTCTCATTGCGGATTAGGCCCTGAATTTTAACCAACGGCCTGTTTGAGAGTTTCAATATCGAGCTTCTTCATTTTCATCATCTCGCCCATCACGCGATCTCGAGTTTCGTCGTCGCTGTTCCGGAGTAGATCAAGGAACATTTCGGGAACGATTTGCCACGCTAACCCATACTTGTCCTTGAGCCAGCCGCAATCAATGGTCTGACCGCCGGCCGAGAGTTTGTCCCAATAGTAATCAACTTCCTGCTGGTCCTTACAGTGAACCACGAGTGAGATGGCTTCGTTGAACTTGAACTCTGGTCCAGCGTTTAGTGCGGTGAGCTTTTGCCCGTCGAGTTCGAAGTCAATGATCATTACTGAGCCCTTCGGCTTTGGTCCAACTTCGCCGTAGCGAACAGTGTTTAGAATTCTGGCGTTCTTGAAGACAGAGACGTAGAAATTCACTGCTTCTTCAGCATTGTTATCGAACCAAAGAAACGTCGTGACCTTTTGTGTGCGTGGTGCCGTCTGATCGTCTTTAGCTGCTACTGCTGAAGTTCCTGCTTTTGGTGTTGCCATTCGTGCATTCTCCTTTCATGACCTTGTGATTAAGGGAATGTTGCCGGGCCCATTCTCAATAGCGGAAAATGTCATTCTCGCGGATTCGTTTGTGAAAAGTTTGTCCGTAGTGTTTCATTCAGTATGGAGAGAGGTCGACAAACTACAAACGCGAACAAAATGAATAACAAATGAGTCAAAGAAAGTTTCTTCCAGCGGCGGGTCGTGATGTGTTTCTGCCGCTTTACGATCCGATCGTCAGTTTGATGGGATTCGATTCCGCACGGTCGGAGCTCATCTCGAGTGCGAATATCGAACCTAATCAACATCTTCTCGACATTGGCTGCGGTACCGGCACGCTCCTGGTGCAGTTGAAGCGCCAGCATGAAACTGCACAAGTGGTTGGGCTCGATCCTGATCCAAAAGCATTGCGGCGGGCGCGCATTAAAGTGGCGCGAGCCGGCGTTTCAGTGCAACTTAATCAAGGCTTCGCAGATGAGCTTCCTTACAACGGAGAGTCGTTCGACCGGGTTTTCTCCTCCCTTATGTTTCATCATCTCAACAAGCAGGAACGGGAAAGCATGTTGCGGGAAGTATTGCGAGTCTTAAAGCCTGGCGGTTCGTTTCACTTGGTTGATTTCATCGTGGATCACGCCTCACATGGATTTATCGACCGGCTGTTTCGATCTCACGCCCAAATGGAAGACAATTCAGACGACCGGATACTCGGGCTGATGAGTCGTATTGGATTTACGAATCCGGTGAAGGTGAAAGAGGGACGCATGCTGTTTGGCTTAATGCGCACTGCTTTTTATCAAGCCGAAACTTCGTGCATCTCGTAAACGAAGATCGGAAAGCGGTGGCGAGCCCGCCTCCCGTTCGATGCACACCGGAGCTGACCTGCGCTTCTACGAATTTGAAGATGGAGCGCCGGTTGAGCAGTGACGCTCCGAGCCGTCCACTTAAGCACTCAGCGATCTTTCTGAGTCATCTTGCTCAGGATCCAATCCGAAATCACCTTCAAGACCTCCGGCGACATCGTTTCCTCAATTACCCCGTACTCTGAAATCAGCCCGGTCTTGCTCGTCTGGAACAAGTGATTAAGCTTGGGAAAGGCTTTTATCGTTACATCCTCGTTTCCTCCGGCCTTTAGGCCCGCACCAATCAAATCGAGGTTTTGCTTGAAGGGGACCTGTACGTCGAGCTCGCCGTTCAATGCCAGAACCGGAACCTTAACGTTCTTCAAGACGGGCAGAGGATCAAACGTGATGAAGTAGCGATACCACGGCATTTTGTACATCGGCATGTATGCTTTGACGGACGCCACAGCCGGTTCAAAAAACTTTTTCTGTGGTTCGCTTAGGGTTGCGGCATATGCGGCGATGTCGTCATTGATCCTTTGTTCGATCCGCTTTGGATCCGTTTCCGCCTTCACGATTGCGTTGATTTTTTTCGACAGCGAAATCGTATGCGCGATGGTGTCGGGATGCGTTCCCTGGGTCTTATGGATCAACTCTGTCTGGCTGTAAATAACGTCTTCGCCGCTTTGACCAAGACCGGCAAGCAGCACGATGAACGACACGTCTTTGCTGCGCGCGGCGACCATCGGCGCAATCATTCCGCCTTCGCTATGCCCAATGAGACCAATTATCTTCGGATCGATCTCTTTTCGCTGTTTGAGAAAACTGACTCCAGCCAGAACATCTTCAGCAAAGTTCTCGCCCGTTATCGAAGGTGAACCGAGCTCCGTGCCTCCCACGCCGCGATCATCCACTCGCAGTACGGCGATGCCGTTTCTCGTCAGATGATCAGCAAGAACGAGGAACGGGCGGTGGCCTGCGACCGTCTCGTTGCGATCCTGTGATCCGCTGCCCGTGATCAAAAGCACCGCCGGATATTTGTTACCGCCGCGCGGTAGCGTGAGAGTGCCCGCAATTTTGACATTGTCCTTTTCATTCCGGTAACTGACTTCCTCTTCGTCATAAGGGTAAGGCTTCTTTGGATCCTGAGGGCGTTCGAGCTTAGGCGCCGCGGCGATTCGTTTGAAAACCATTGGCGCCGTGAGCGGGCCCTGTTTGAAGGTACCAGAAATCTCATTACCGCCTTCCTGTAACGTTCCCTCGTAGCTGACGCCGAGCTTGGCCGCAGAGAAACTCAGCTTGTTGCCGTCGAGAACCACCGTATCTATGGGCAGGTCATTAGTGCCCTGGTCCACACTATCCATCTTTGCGGTGTATTTGTTTTCCGATTTTTCAATCTTCAACACAAGCCGCAGCTTGAGCCCACTTACTTCCAAGGTCGTGAGCCAGTTTCCCTCAACGTTGGGTGGCGTATCCTGAGCCGCAACGGAAGGGACCATCGAGACGATTAAAAGAAAATTTATAAGCGAAGTAAGCAAGATTCTCATCGGGTTCTCCTTATTTGTTCTATCGTCCGCCATCCAACTTCGAAAGCAGCTCGATCAACTCACGCAGTTGATGAAAGTTAATGATGATGAGCACGGGTACGATGATCAGCACGATCGTGCCAAGCGTGACGCCGGTTTTGGCCCATACCCGATGTTTCGTGAGCTGCGGTGCTGGTTTCGCGCGAAGAGCCAGCCAGCCGAACACAAGTGCCAGAATAGGTTTCTCGAGACCCAGTAAATTCACAAAAGAGCAGATGCCGAGAACCAGCGAGGCCGTCGCGAACGCATATTTTTGACCGAGTATGAGCGATTCTCTGGTTTGATTGTCCATCATGATTTATCTCTCCAGAACCAGTTCGGTATCTATTCGAAACGGGTTCTCTCTAATAAGAACGAACAGCAAAATAACGGTAACCAGCGGCACTAGTTTGAAAGCGATGCCGGGGTCGCGTACTGGAAGCATTTCCAGCAGTTTATAAATGACCAGAAGCAGACCCACGAGGGCGAAGGGTTGCCAACCGAAAGTGCGTCTCGCAATCCTGTTTTCGATCACTGGCCAAAGATCAACGCGCGGCTCAGAAATAGCGTGACCAGCGAGCACATGGTCAAGGCTTTGCATCTGTTTCAATTCGTGTTGACAGTTACGACAGCCCGCGATGTGCGCAATCAACTCTTCTTTCGAAAATTCCGTTTCTTCACCATCCGCGGCCGCCATTTGTGCCATCAGTACATTTTCACAAGTTAGTTCCTTCAAGGTCTTCACCCCTTAATCTCGTACGAGCATTCCCGAAAGTTTGCCCTGTAACCGTTGCCGCGCATAAAAGAGCCGGCTCATCACGGTCCCACGAGGAATTTGCAGATGCGCGGCTAGTTCGTCATATGAAAGTCCGCTGAAATATTTCAAAGAAACAATTTCACGTTCCTCGCGTGTCAGCGCGTGCATTGCCTTTTCAAGCGCAAGTCTCGTGTCGTCGATTGTTCCTGGTTGCGATGCCAGGAGCTGAACGTCGTCAATGTTCTCGGTAGGGCGACGTTTGCCGGTCGTCTTGTAACAACGGTTCCGAAGCAGAACGTAAAACCACTGGTAAAACGTCCGCGACGTGTCGAACGTGCTGATTGCCTTAAAAGCATCGATAAAAGCGTCCTGAACAGCGTCCTCAGCGTCATCACGATTGAAAAGGATCGCGACCGCGTGACCAACTGCGCGTTTTTGATAACGCTCAACCAGGTGACGAAAAGCTTCCCGGTCACCCTGCTGACATCCTTTAATGGCCTCGGCATCATCCATCGTCGCCTCTTACTATAGGTATCCCGCTGGTTGGAAAGATATTCAGATATTTTTTGCAGGGCCGAGAAGGCAAACGCACTTCTTGTATTAAAGCCGTAGGTATTTGCGGCAATTGGCAAAGTAGTTCGTGGCGTATAAGATACGGCATTTAATGACGCGTACCCGCCGCCCCAGCACAATTAACCTCGGACGGGCAATAATCCTGATCGGAGTTGTCGCGTGTCTATGTGTGTCTGTTGGTGAAGGGTTGCGACTGACGCCCTTTCCAATGCCATCGATGGCCAGCAATGAGATTGCGGCCGGTCACTCCAGGATAAGGACGTCTGCTGAATCCTCAGTGCCAAAATATGGCCCGGTTTACGTGCCGACGCGTCTTCAGAAAGGTAATAAGCGACAGGCTGTCGATTATTTTTACCCGCCTTTTCAGGTCAACCACGCGTTGGCCGTTACTCGCGTTTCTTTTCGTGGTGGTGATCAGGACGACCGAGTCAGTTCAGCGCATTTCAGTCTTAGTCTTGCTGACCGCGCTCCGCCCGTTTTGGGTTAACTGACAACTGACTGATCTCTACTTCCGAGCCTAAAAAATGTCTAAAGGTTTGCGGCTTCTCGTTTAATTGCAACGAGAGTGCTTCCAGCGGCTCGTCAAATCATTCCGTAAAATGATTGTAGCCCCCTAAAAGAATAAATTTAAATGATGTCTTTTTACTTTTCCTACACGAACGCGGTTCTCTTAAGTGCCGTTAACCATGGACCAGCAGACCTGCTGAACCACATAGCTCTGTGCGTTATAGTCGCTGCTGTCCTGGCCCTCGTCGCGAATAAACTCAAACAGCCTGCAATCGTCGCGTACTTGCTGGCCGGAGTGGTCATCGGTCCGGAGATCGGATTCAAACTGATCACAGACCCCGAGATCATCGAGGTCATTTCAGAAATCGGATTGATTCTCCTGCTGTTCATCATCGGGCTGGAGATGGACCTAAAGAAGCTGCGTGCCTCGGGAAAACCCCTGATAGTTACGGGCATCACACAGTTCCTCATCTGCGTGGCGCTCGGGATGCTGTTCTTCTGGTCGCTCGGCTTTCGCATCGGCGACGTCAACGCATTCGGCGGCGAATTCGGCCTCTTCTACATGGCCGCAGCAACCGCGATCAGCAGCACGATGATCGCTGTCAAACTGCTCTACGACAAAGCCGAGCTCGACACGCTACCCGGTCGCATCACGCTCGGCATTCTTGTCTTTCAGGATATCTGGGCGATTTTGGTCCTCGCCCTCCAGCCAAACCTCCGTGATCCAAGGTTCGCGCCACTCGCCGGTTCGTTCGGAAAAGGAATACTGCTGGTGGTTGTCAGTCTGCTGGTCAGTCGCTATGTACTGCCCCGACTCTTTCGGTCTGTCGCCAAAGTTCCTGAGCTCGTCTTAGTGATGGCGTTGGCGTGGTGCTTTCTGGTCTGCGCCGCGGCAAGCTATGCTGGTCTATCGCGAGAAATGGGAGCGTTGATCGCCGGCGCCGCGCTATCGGCTTTTCCGTATAGTCTCGACGTTATCGCCAAAGTCATCAGCATCCGAGATTTCTTTGTCACACTTTTCTTCGTTGCCCTCGGAATGAAAATTCCCATGCCGAGCGGCTCCATTCTGGCTCTTGCCGGCATCACGTCCGTGTTTCTCGTACTCAGTCGCTTCCTGTCGATCTCACCGACGTTGTATCTGATGAGGTTAGGCCACCGAGTAAGTCTTATTCCGGCGATCAATTTGTCACAGATTAGCGAGTTCTCTCTAGTGGTAGCGTCGATTGGACTCGCGCTCGGGCACATCAATAGTCAGGTCGTGTCATTGATCATATTCGTGTTTGTGATCACATCGATCACGTCAACATACATGATCAACTACAACTACCAGCTCGCGAAAGTATTGAGCCGCGTGATGTCGTTCTTTTCGATGCGAGACACTGCGGGAGTGACAGACCAGCAAGACCTGGGCGGAGCGTCGCACAAGTCAATAGTGTTTCTCGGCTTCTTCCGTGAAGCGAGCGCGATTCTTCATGAGTTTGAGTTAGCGAGCTCCGATGACGGGCGGCGATCTCTGCTCGACGAAGTGCTCGTGATCGATTTCAACCCGGAGGTTTATTCCGAACTGCGGCGACGTGGAATCGCAAGTCTCTACGGAGACGTGGCCCACATGGAAACACTACATCACGCGAAGATTCATGACGCAAAGCTGGTCGTTTCCACGATTCCCGATCACATTCTCAAAGGGACAAACAATATGCGCCTGCTGAAAAAGATTCGGCAGTTGTGTCCTGAGTCTGAGGCGATAGTGACAGCGGAAAGCCCGCAAAAGGCGCTCGAACTCTACCGGTGCGGTGCTGATTTCGTTTTCATTCCGCGCATACACTCTTCCGCGCAGGTGGCCCGGATTATCGAACTCGGTTTGCAGGATGGGTTAGCGCGAGTGCGCGAGGAACAGATTGCACACCTGACTACGCGCAACGAAGTTCTCGCGTAAAAAGTATCAAAGATCAAGATGCCACATTCCCTTCCACTGCTACAGGACTTGCTGCTTCTGCTGTTGGCGTCTGTTCCTATCGCATTCATCTTTCACCGGCTGCGCTTGCCGACCATTGTCGGGTTCATGATTACAGGAGTCTTGATCGGTCCTCATGGATTAGGACTCATCAAAGACGTAGAGGCGATCGAAGTGCTAGCCGAAATCGGTGTGGCACTGTTGCTCTTCACCATCGGCCTGGAATTCTCACTACGCCGGCTGCTCGAAATGAAACGGTTGGTTTTGTTGGGCGGAGGCTTGCAGGTCGTGACCACAACTTTGGTCGTCACCGGAGTGGCGCGCTTATTTGGTCGTCCGGTTAACGAGGCGATCTTCTTCGGCTTTATCTTCGCGCTGTCCAGCACGGCGATCGTGCTCAAGAGTTACATAGATCGCGCGGAGATTGATGCGCCCCACGGGCGGGCAGGTGTCGGCATACTCCTATTTCAGGATCTCAGCATCGTGCCGATGATGCTTTTGATTCCTATCCTGAGCGCTCGTGAAGGAGTTTCCGCGGGAAGAATCACTGTCACGCTGGGCATTGCTGTCGGGACCATTGTCTTTATTTTCTTCACTGCAAAAACGCTTGTGCCTTACCTGCTCCATCATATTGTGCGTTTGCGGAGTCCCGAAGTTTTTATCATCTCCGTCGTTCTGTTGAGCCTCGGTACTTCGTGGTTGACGTTACAGGTAGGGTTGTCACTCGCACTCGGCGCCTTTATCGCCGGCTTAGTGTTGTCGGAATCCGAATACAGCCATCAGATTGTTGCTGACATTCTGCCTTTTCGCGACGTCTTCAATAGCCTGTTTTACATGTCGATCGGCATGCTCCTGTCGTTGAGCACTTTGAACTCCAATGCCTTGATTGTGCTGACGTGGGTCGTGGCGCTGACGGTGGGTAAGGCGCTGCTCGTGCTGGCCGTGGTGCGGTTACTGGGATATTCACTACGTGTTTCAACCATGACGGCCTTGGGACTGGCGCAGATTGGTGAGTTTTCATTTATCCTCGCTAAAGCGGGATTGTCACAAGGCTTACTAACCGAGTTGGATTATCAGCGTTTCCTCGCCGCTTCGATTCTCTCGATGATTGCCGCTCCATTTCTCATAAAGGCAGCACCACGGATCGGATATGCCGTGCAATCACTTGTCTCGCCGGGTTCCTTACTGGAGCCGTCGGTGATCGGGTTTGATCAATCCGAGCCTGACATGCGACGCCACGTGATCATAATCGGCTATGGTGTTAACGGTCGAAATCTGGCGAAAGTGCTTCGCAGAACACGCGTGCCTTATCTCGTGATGGAATTGAACGCAGAAGTCGTGCGCGAGGCGCGTGCCCAGGACGAACGGATTATTTATGGCGATGCGACCCGCAAGGAGGTGTTGCATCATATCGGTCTGGAGCAGGCGCGTATTCTCGTGCTTGCGATTTCTGATCCTACCGCGTCACGCCATACGGTTTGGCTCGCACGCCAGATGAATCCGACCATTCACATTATCGTCCGCACACGTTACATGTCCGAGATGTCAGACTTGCGCGAACTCGGCGCTGATGAGGTGATACCGGAAGAGTTTGAGACGAGTATCGAGATCTTCTCACGAGTGCTCCGGGAGTACGGCCTCGCCCAACACGTTATTCAACGTCAGGTAGCTGGAATCAGGAGCGAAGGCTACCAGATGCTGCGCACGCCGGCGCTGCCCCTCATCGATATGGATGAGATTGCCGAAGCGTTTAAGACCGCGTCGACCGAAACGTTGCTCGTCGAAGCCGATTCATTTGCGGTGGGGAAGACCATCGGCGAGTTGGGGTTAAGAAAGAAAACGGGCGTGAGTATTATCGCGATCACGCGCGCCGGTCAGACCGAGATTAATCCCGGACCCGAAACACAGATTAAAGCGGAAGACGTACTTGTATTGCTTGGTGAGGCAGAACAGATTGATATGGCGATTGAAGAAATCAATGGCGTGCGCGATCCCGTCTCCGAGTTCAAGCTTTAACTTGGTGCTTCGACACTGCAGCCTGAAGGCTGAACTCTAAACACTGAACTTTTGTTTGCGGCTGCGCGATGTTTCTGGTTAAGATTCGCGCGGAGTCCTAAACCTTTTCATTCAAGGAGCCATAGTTTATATGACCTACGTCGTGGCCGAGCCGTGCGTTAATTGTCGGTACACTGATTGCGCACTTGTTTGTCCGGTTGAGGCTTTTCATCTCGATGACGACATGCTGGTGATCAACCCCGAGACGTGTATCGATTGTGACGCCTGTGTTCCCGAGTGTCCGGTGGAGGCGATTTTCTTAGAAGCCAACGTACCGGCCGAGTGGACCAGCTTCACGCCACTTAACGCGGAACGTGCTTTGAGCGGATTGCCCACGATCACTGCCAGACTCGATCCGCTTTGCGAATAGGCATGTTATGAAAAAAAGCACCAGGTGGCTTCTTGGTGGAGTGGCGCTAGGCGCGGGAGCCATCAGTGCTCTTCGTGGTTACTGGAAGAAGAACAACGTGCAGACGGAAAGGAAAGTTGGCAATGTTTGGGCCAGACCCGGCATGGCCGTGACGTTCAGGGCTGAGCTGATGCCGGGACGCGACCAGGAAGAACGCACGTTTCGGGTTAAGGAGTTGCTCCCTAGCGGGCGCGTCTCGCTTCATGGCATAGACGGCGAGCACGCGGAGAAGGAATTTGAGCACATTCAGTTTGATCGACCAGTGAGTTAGTCCTCACCATTCGTAAACCCGACCCGGTTCCATCACTTTCAATTTCGGAATATTCAACGCGTTGAGTTGTCCGACGATCTCTTCGCGGTAGCTGGCCTTGAGATGTACGGCCATGATGTCCATGCCGTTGTGCGTCAGCTTCTTCAGCTCCTGGTGCAAGGAGGCGGGCGTGAAGTGGCGCGACACGTGCGCCAGTTTGGATAAACGATCCGGAAACGACGCCTCAACCAACAGGACGTCGAGGTGTTTCATTTCGTTTAGTAACTTCCAGAACTCGTCGGTCTCCGCAGTGTCAGAACTAAAAGCCACACTCTTTTGACCGTCCGAAATAACTAGACCGATAGTCGGCACGATGTGGTTCACCGGAACCGCAACGACATTGAGGTGCGCTACTCGGAATGGTTCACCAAGCGGAATGGGAACGTATTCCATCACTGGACCATAATCGTTTTTCAGGTCGGAAAAGCGCGGGTACAGGTTCCAGTTGAAAACGTCTCGCTCCAAAAGCCCGATAACTTCCTCCGTAGCGTGGATGCGCATCGGCTCTTTCAAAGCCGGATAAAGATCGTCGATAAAGATCGGTAAGCTCGCGACGTGGTCCATGTGAGGGTGCGTCACGATTATGTCCCTGACTTTCGAGCGTTGCTCGCTGTTCAGAGCAATGGCGATACTGCCGGCGTCAATCGCCACACAGTCGTCGATTACAAAACATGTCAA
>DAIOGT010000069.1:0-12693 GCA_036745095.1 Pyrinomonadaceae bacterium | reverse complement strand
CCTCTTACGCCGCTGCGAGAGAACGCGTTATACGACGAACCCATCCTTCCGAGAATCGAACCGAGTTGTTTGTACTCTTCGTCAGTGAGAAACCCGCGATGGAGATCGATCACCAGATGCTCGCGAATCACTTGTCCTTCACGTCGCAGGGCAGCGGCGATCACCACGAGGATGATGATGAAAGCCGGTACCATCATCACGACATAAATGAATCCGAAAACCGCGATGCCGCCAAACTCGGCCGAACCGTTCCAAATGCTGTGCATAAAGATCGCCATCAAAAGACCGACGACCGGTGTGAGGATCTTTACACCGACATTTGTCGACTGTCTTGCGAGTCCCAATCCGATTCCCGTCAGACTGGTGAACAATGGATGAGCGAACGGCGCGAAGAAGCCACGAATGACGATGGTCAGTGTCAACGAGCCGCCGCCTCCCTGTGCGGCGCGGCCGTAATAAAGAATGTTTTCAGTCATCGCGAATCCCAGCGCGGCCATCGAGGCGTACACGATTCCATCTATCACGCCGTCGAATTCGTCTTTCTTCCAAAAGAAAAAGATGAACAGGATCAGGGCCTTGCCGATCTCTTCAACGATCGGCGCAGAGATGACCGCGGCGAACGCGTCGCCCGCGTTGGCGTCCGTCAGGACGGTGACAAGGCCCGCGCTGCCGGTGTTGATGAGGAACGCGAAGAACGTGGCAAATAGTGCTCCCCAAAAGAAAGCCGTCGCGAGCATCCACAGTGGCTCCGCTTCATAGCGATCGATCCACAAAACGAGCGCCACGTAGATCGGGACCGGGATGGTTGCGGTTAGTAAACCGAGCAAGAGCGCCACGGGTCCGGTCTCGATGCCGATCAGCAACAGAACAAGTAGACCCAGGAAGAGTGCAATCAGTCCGGCGAAGATTGCGAGTACTAGTCTGATCGCACTGATTCGCGGCGAGGTGCGGATTACGATTGTTGGTGGCGGAGTACTCATTCGCGGGGCAGTATATGACAAAAATTAATGTTAACGGGCGCACGTCTGGGCGCGGCCGCCATCGATGGAGTACGTTGCGCCAGTAATCCATGACGCGTTGTCGGATGCGAGATACAGAACGAGCGACGCGATCTCTTCGGGCCGTCCTGTGCGACCCAGCGGGTGCGTTGTCTTGGAGTGCTCGAGAAACTGGGCATAAGCTTCTTCGCTCATGCCGCCGCGTTTGTGAATTTGCGTTACGACGACGCCGGGATTGACAGCGTTTACTCGTACGCCTTTCGGCGCGAGTTCCAGCGCAGCACATCTTGTTAACTGGTCCAATGCCGCCTTCGAGACGCAGTAAGCGAGCACGCCCGGAAACGCGCGCAGCCCGGTGACGCTGGAGACATTTACGATGTTGCCCCGCCGTTCGATCAGGCTCGGCAGTGCTTTTTGCATCAACATAAACGCGGCACGCACGTTGACGTTCATCATGTCGTCCCAGGCCTCGAGTGAAGTGTTCTCGATCGTGCCGTTGCTGATGTGCCCGGCCGCGTTGACTAGTACATCGATGCCGCCAAAGCCCGCGGTTGCACGCTGCACTGCGCGTTCGGCTTCGCCGTCACGAGCGAGATCCGCGTGGACAGTCAACGATTCCGAGCCAGACTCGCGAATCATCGTCTCAACTTTGCTGAGTGCGTCTTCCTTGCGGCCGACGCACACAACTTTTGCTCCGGCCTCTGCAAAAGCGATTGCGCACGCCTGCCCAATCCCTGAGGTGGCGCCAGTGACGAAAGCCACTTTCCCGGCAAATAGTTTCTGGTTCATCTTTGTTTATCCTTTAAGCTGCTTCGCAGCCATATTGACAGGGCGATCCCAAAAAGCTGACTATTATTACCCTGAGAGCGTTGTGAGGTCATCCCCCCGGATAGTACGGCGGCACGTTATTGAGGTTAATAGTTGGGAAACAACTCGGCGGATCAGTTCTTCCCTAGAGGCCCGCGATCGCATTCGCGTGCTCCTGCCGATTTGCACGGGCGCGCGCAGCGTGGTCGTATGCCGTCGAGCACTGGATATCTGGTCACAGCGATAGTTGTTTCCGTTGTATTGTTCTTCGGGCTGTGGTGGATCCTTGTGAGCGGCGGTGATGAAGCGCCGTGGCTGCCCGCAGGTCTGGCCGCGAGCGTGGTCCTACTCGTTGCCTTGTCGGCTCGTGAAGTCGTGATGCGACGCGCATGGACGCGTTATCTTTTGGAAAACGGCATTAGTGAAAACCCACCGCCTCGTTCTCGCCCAGGCAGTCGCAGTCAGAAGAAAGGTTTTTCCGCGTCGTTGCACTCCGCTGCACTGCGTGCAATTCAGAAACAATCGTCCACTGCCGACCGGCCGGGGTCAACTCCGGCGATGCATCTCGACGTGGCGCATTTGTGTCATGACTATCTCTCGAGCACTGACGAAGCGATCAGATCGGGTAGTCATGGAAGTGAAAAGGGAATTGCGCTTCGTGCCGGGCAGGAACGTGTGCGTGCTCTGCACCGGCATCACCTGTTGACGTGGGCGCGGGGACAGTCGCAGTTGCTAACACACGAAGCGCAACAACGCGCACGCACGTTTGATAAGATCGAGACCGCGACGCGAGCGATCGACTGCCTCGATTCCGCATTACGAATCTATCCTGACGAAACGGATCTCAGTAGTTCGAGAATCGCAATCGAGGAGTTTATTGCGTCGGTGAAGGTGGCCCACTGGGTAGAGCTGGCCGAGCGTTCGGCCTTCAAGGGACATTACCGGCGCGCGATCGATCGTTACCGCGACGCGCTGTTCTATCTTAATCAGGACATCGTGAAAGAGGACGTTCGGATTGCCGGAACGGAAAAAATCGAGCGCGAAATCGAGAAGCTAAGGACGCGACTGCGGCCGGGGAATGGCGCACATCAGCGAAAGCCGGAGGTTTCCGGTCCAAATCAAGATCAATGATAGGTCTGAAGTGCCCGAAATGTGGTAGTTCACAGATTCGGCGAGGGTATAAAAGGTCGCCTCTGGTCCTGCGTGTGGTTGGCATCCATCACCTTTTGTGCGATCATTGCAACTTGCTTTTCACGGGTTTTGTTTTGCCCGGAACCTTGCGCCGCCGGAAAAAGCACCGGCGCCTTAACAAAACGGAACAACATAAGCTCAATGTTGAGGTGGTGAGAAATGAAGAACAATAAATCTTTGCTTTTAGTGATCGCCTTTGTGTGCGCGCTAGCGGCCTCTGCGTTCGCGCAACAGCCACAATCCGAACAGACTTCCGCACCGCCGCCGCAGCCCGGTCTAGACATTCAGGGCATCAAGACGTATCTGCTTGGCCCAGGCGACGTGGTTGATGTGCGAGTGTTCGGACAGCCTGATCTGAGCAGCAGCGCGCAAGTCGACGGTGATGGCAATCTCAGCGCGTTGCCGTTTCTCGAGACTCCAATCCGGGCAAAGTGTCGCACAGACAAGGAGGTGCAAAAGGACGTTACTCTCGCCTACGCGAAGTTCATCAATAATCCTCAGGTTAGCGTTCGCATCTCGGAACGAAACAGTCGGCAGCCGGCAACTGTGTTTGGCGCAGTTCGCCAGGCAACACGTATTGAGATGAAGCGAAAAGTGCGGTTGAATGAGCTGATGGCTGTTTCCGGCGGCTTCACGGAAAAGGCAGCGGGCACCATTCAGATTCTTCACACCGAGCCGTTGATGTGTCCTGAGCCCGGCGAAGAAGCTGACGCAGTGCCGATCGACGGCACGACGATTCCGTTGCAAATCGTGAAGATCGCAGATCTGCGCGCCGGCAAAAAGGACGCAAATCCAGTCATTCGGCCGGGAGATTACGTGTTGGTAACAGAAGCTGAGCCTGTCTACATTACGGGCGCGGTGATGTCGCCTGGCGGTCTTTATCTGCGCGACCAGCTCATGCTCAGCCGTGCACTTGCTATGGTGGGTGGCGCGACCAAAGAGGCGAAGCTGAATGACGTGAAGGTCTATCGCTACATCCCAGGATCGGCGAAGCAGGAAATACTTCACGTCGATGTCGCGGCCATCAAGAAGAACCAGCAGCCTGATTTCCTTTTGCAACCGTACGACATTATAGAGGTTGGTGAAGCTGGTATATTTTCATCAAGCCGCATCGGATCGACATTGGTAGGCGCGTTGACCGGCGGGCTCACGGGCGCCATCTCGACAACCGGAACATATTTACCGACACGCATAATTTATTAAGCCTGAGAAGCAGGCGTGAGCTCTAGCCTGGGGCCCAGGCCCCAGGCTAGGTCACTATTAGTTAAGAGAGTCCGCTGGAGCGGGCGACAACTAAAACCAGCACCATGAACCGAAAAACACTGGCCGGTGATCGCCGGCGTCGAAAACTAAACACCATCCTGTGGGCCCTGGGTGTCGCAGCCGTCGTAATCACACTTATCTATCTCGAACGTGCGGACATCCTTTACATTCTCTGCACCCTCGGCGTCGCCGGCTTGCTCCTGCTGGTGGCATTCGCGGACTTGGCCCATGACCAGAAAGCGCCGGACCTGGCCCAGGCGCCTGATACACCTCGTGCCGTAAAAAGCGAAAGATAAGGCGTCACCACTGTCAGTTGAGAGAAGAACAAAACCTCCTCACCGCTCTCGATTGAACTTACTTATGTGGCCTATAAATTTTCTTTCGATACCGCGTCTCCACGACGAATATTGCGATTTTCGTAAAAACAATAAGCAGGTTGAAAGTTTAGACGGACTATTGCATAATCCGCTTGCGTTCACCTCCCCGGTGGACGAAGTGGTCGCGTGGGGTGAGGACACGTGGCCTTAGGGTGGGGGCTGTGGGAGGCCCCCGCCCGCTTTTTTTGTCAGGACAAATGCGCAATACTTGTGATTGACTGACGACACGATGGGGCTGCTTCAGAGATCACGACGTAAGTTTCAGCTCTGGCTTTTAGAGGGACTTAAGCGAAGCGGCTCGGCCCGCGATACCTCAACTGTACACAAACAACACTCGTGGTGGCAGGTGATGTGCCTCACCGGCGTTGATTACTTCTCAACGCTTGGCTACCAACCCGGCATCGCATTTCTCGCCGCCGGCGCACTCTCGCCAATCGCTACTCTCGTCTTAATTTTTCTTACCCTCTTCGGCGCACTTCCGATGTACCGGCGCGTGGCAGCGGAGAGCCCACACGGCGACGGCTCGATCTCAATGCTCGAGAATTTGCTTTCCCGTTGGAAGGGAAAATTGTTTGTTCTCGCGTTGCTGGGCTTCGCCGCTACCAGCTTCATCATCACCATCACCCTCTCTGCTGCGGACGCGACCGCACACATCGTGGAGAACCCGTTTGTGATGGCCCATCTGGATTTCCTGCACCACCGAATCGCCGTCACGCTCTTCTTGATAATGGCCCTCGGAGCCATCTTCTTGCGCGGGTTCAAGGAAGCGATCGGAATCGCCGTGTTTTTGGTGCTGATTTATATCGCCCTCAACCTAACGGTCATTGCAGTCGGCTTCTATCAAATCGCCACGCAGCCGACGTTTTTCTGGAATTGGAAACAACTACTTTTCGGGACCTACAGCAGTCCATTTCTAATGATCGGAACCGCGTTCCTGGTCTTTCCAAAGCTGGCACTCGGTCTCTCAGGTTTCGAGACTGGCGTGGTCGTGATGCCGTTGGTCAAGGGCGATACAAAGGGCGCCTATCCGCATATCGAATCACAGCACCTCACTCGTCCGGGAGAATCAGCGGTCGAGTTGAGTGGTCGCATATACAACACGCGTAAACTGCTCACCACCGCGGCAATCATAATGAGCTTTCTGCTGTTCGCCAGCAGCATTATTACGACCATGCTGATTCCGGCAGAGGAGTTCCGGCCAGAGACACCCACACAGGAAGCTGGTAGCGCTAACGGTCGCGCCCTCGCCTACCTCGCTCATCATTACCTTGGCGATGTCTTTGGCAGCGTCTACGATTTAAGCACGATCTCAATACTGTGGTTTGCAGGTTCGTCGGCACTTGCTGGTCTACTCAACATCGTTCCGCGTTATCTGCCGCGATACGGAATGGCGCCCGAGTGGGCACGCGCGACACGTCCCCTCGTAGTTGTGTTTACCGTGATCTGTTTCATTGTCACCGTTCTGTTCAGGGCCGACGTCGATGCACAGGGCGGCGCTTACGCGACGGGTGTTCTGGCGCTGATGACTTCAGCGGCCATTGCAGTGACACTCTCAGCGCGGCGCCGAAATGAATCCGTGCAGTGGCTCTTCATGCTGATCTCGGTCGTATTCATGTACACGACGATCGTGAATATTATCGAGCAGCCGGAGGGCATCAAGATCGCGATGATCTTCATTGTTGCGATTGTCGCAAGTTCGCTCTTTTCGCGCGTATGGCGGTCCACCGAGTTAAGAGTGGAACGAATCGAACTTGACGATCAGGCGCGCGAGTTCATTCGTAAGGCCGCAAAAGGAACGGTGCGCATCATCACGAACCGTCGCGATCGCGGCGACGCCCAGGAATACGAAGCCAAAGAGAAAGAGAAACGGATAGACAACCACATTCCAGCAGGTGAACCCATTCTGTTTTTCGAAGTCACACCGGGCGACGCGTCGGAGTTTTCCGGTGTGTTGGAGATCCGCGGCGAGAACGTGGATGGGTTCAAGATTTTGCGCACTGAGTCGCCGGCAGTTCCGAATGCGATCGCGGCGTTCCTGCTTTTTCTTAGAAACGAAACAGGAAAGCTCCCGCACGTTTATTTCGGTTGGAGCGAAGGCAATCCGGTTTCTTACCTGTTGAAGTACATCGCATTTGGTGAAGGTGATACGGCGCCGGTTACGCACGAGGTGTTACGCCAGGCGGAAAAAGATCCGGACCAAAGGCCAATCGTGCACGTCGGTGGTTAGGCGAGCGCGATCGCAATCAACGTCTGATCGTGTTGGTGGATATCGAACTGGTCGGGGTCAGTGGGGGCTGACATGAGTAGTGCTTCGCCGCGAGACGCGCGATGTCAAAACGGGCTATGCGACTTCTGCGCTTGAAGTTTTTCCGGCGAGAAAACAGGAACGACAATAGACTGGACGTCCCTGCGACGGGTAAAACGGGACTGTAGTCTGTTGTCCGCATTGCGCGCACTGCACTGATACCTCGATGCGCTGTCGCACTCCCGACGACTGCGCTGCCGCGATAGCAGCTAAACGTTCGTTCTTAGCTTGCTTACATGGCTTGCAACGCTTTGGTTCGTTTTTGAGACCCTTGTCGTGGAAGAAGACCTGCTCGCCTGCAGTCCAGATGAAATTCTCAGTGCAGTCAACGCACCTGATGGCGCGATCCTGGTACTCAGTTTCCTGTGTTCGTTCCATTACCTGAGCGGCTTCCGTGTATGCCATGTTCTACTCCCCTCGGGTCCGTTAACCTAAAAATCATCATGCCGGCGGGCGTAACAAAATAATGTATGAACGACTACGCTCTTCGGTTTTAACCAAGGAGGGTAAAAGTCCCAGCCTGTAAGGGCCGCAATTGGTCAATTGGTATATAACTATGTCGAAAATGTGTCAAGGTAAATCCAACTTAAAACAGATTACCTTGACAGGTTCCTTGCAGGATGGCAGCATCCGCGCGCTAAAAATATGAGAAAAATACTGGTCGTCGGCGCAGGGGGGCGCGAACATGCCATAACCTGGGCCATCAAGAATACTTCATTAGAACCGGTACAGATATTCTGCGTGCCTGGTAACGCTGGAATCGCGCAGCTCGCTGAGACGCCTAGTGTATCTCCGAACGGTCATGATGCGTTAGCGGCGTTTGTCGAGTCACTACGAATTGATCTCACCTTTGTGGGTCCTGAGGCGCCGCTGGTGTCAGGGATCGTTGATCTATTTACTCAACGCCGGCTCCGCATTGTTGGTCCGAGCGCCGCTGCCGCACGACTCGAGGGAAGTAAGATTTTCGCAAAGGACTTCATGGCGCGACACAGGATACCCACGGCGGCTTTTCGGGTCGCCGATGGACCGAAACAGGCGATTGAGTGTCTAAGAAGTGGGGAGTTTGGCGCCAGTGAAACTCCGGTTGTCATTAAGGCAGACGGGTTAGCCGCGGGGAAAGGTGTAGTTGTCGCGCGTAATCGAGCCGAGGCAGAGCAGGCTATCGAGGATCTGATGATTCATCACATCGCCGGAAGTGAAGCGGCGCAGCGTGTTGTGATCGAGGAAGCGCTAGCCGGAAGCGAAGCGTCGCTGCTGTTGTTTGCAGATGGACGTGACTACGCGCTGATGCCCGCGGCGCGCGATCACAAGCGAATCGGCGAGAATGATACTGGTCCAAACACGGGCGGCATGGGAACTATCACTGATGTCTCTGTTCTCGATAAAAGTGTTCAGGATCGCGTTGTGAGTGAGATAGTGGAGCCTACATTAGCGGGTGCTCGTGCAGAAGGTTTTCCATTCCAGGGCGTGTTGTTCCTGGGCTTGATGCTGACTGAAGATGGACCAAAGCTGCTCGAATACAACGTGCGTTTCGGAGACCCTGAGACACAGTCGATTCTGGTACGCTTGAAAACAGACTTACTTGCCGTGTTCGACTCGATGTGCAACCAAACACTTGGCAGGCTTGATGTGGAGTGGTCTGAAGGTGCGTCGGCATGCGTTGTCGCGGCGAATAAGGGGTACCCAGGAAAATACGAAAGCGGGGCCGTGATTGAAGGGCTTGACCAGGAAAGTGCGGGCCCGGTGCAGGTGTTTCACGCCGGTACGTCGCGCGACGCGGAGGGCAGGTTTATCGCCACAGGCGGTCGCGTCTTGGGCGTTACCGCGGCGTCCGAGAGCCTTCCCGATGCGCTGTCGCTCTGTTACGGAACCCTTGAGAAAATTCACTGGCCGGGGATGCAATTTCGCCGCGACATTGGGCGACTAAGCAGTTAACGCCTTCGGCGTATGTGACGAGGTTTCTGGAAGGCTTTTCACACTACTGTTATACTCAAAACTCAGTTTTGGCTGGAGTTGAAACCGCCTGAACGTATGCGTCGTACATCAAATCGTCGTAAAGGGCTGGAAACGGCGTTTAATTGAGTACCAAGAAACGTTTTACGATTTCACATCGCTGTCGGAGGATGAGCGGGAATGGGACTTTGGAGCAGAATGAAGCGCTCAGTGCGCGCCCTCTTCGGAGGCATAATCGAAAAGACTGAAGATCCCGAACTCATTCTTCAGCAAACCATCCGCGATATGCGCGACCGGGTGCCGGAGTTGAATAACTCGGTGGCGCAGGTTATGGCCACGGAGAAACTACTCGCGAAAAACAAAGAGCGCCTCGAGACACAGGTCGTCGATCTCGACTCTAAAATTCGCGCTTCAGTGAAGATGGGTCGCGACGACATCGCCACCGCCTACATCGGTCAACTACAGCAGGCGCAGCTCGACCTACAGAAAACTTCGCAGCAACTGGAGCATGCGAACCTCGCATCGAAACAGGCACTTAAGGCACGCGATAATTACGTGCTTCAGATGCAGCGCCGCACCGCCGAGGCGATGCAATTGATAAACCAGTCGAAGCAGGCAAAACTTCAGGAACAGCTTGCTCAGACAATGGAATCATTCCAGCTTGGCGACGACGCATCGACGTTCAACGAGATGCGCGACAAGATTGATCGGCGTGCAGCAGCAGCAGAAGCCAAGATGCAGTTAGGTTCCGCATCCGTCGATACGCAAATGCAGGAAATCGAGCGTGAGGCGTTAGACATGCAGTTGCAGGACAAGCTTCTCGCTTACAAACGCGATATGGGTTTGTTGGGAGCGGGAACGGACGCGCCGACACCGCAGGCTCTTCCGGCTGAAGGCGAAACGACGACGACGACTGGTGGTCCGAATGGTACTGGCGGAGGTCGTCCCAGTTAAGAAGCGATTAGTTTTTATTTAATGTGATCTGTGGCCGAACATCTTTATGGAATTCCCTAAGCTCGATCTGAAGTACGTTAAGGAAGCGTTCAAGGAGCCCATAAATTTTTGGGGAATGGCCGGGTTTGCAGTCGCTGCCGCTTATGTGCAGGACGTCACACCGCTAGTTGCAGCCTTAGCAAGCGAGACGCTCTATTTGGCCACGGTACCGGCGAGTACTATTTATCGCCGTCTTGTTGATCGAAGAGAAAAGCAGCGGTTACTGAAATTGCGCGACCAGCAACGCGAAGCGCAAATCAAGTTGTTCGATCCACGCGAGCGTGAAGCAGTTGAGTACTTGCGTTGGATGAAGAATCAGATCTACTCGAACTACAAAAAATTCACCGGTACTAAACAGATCCCTCACAACATTCAAAGTCTTGATCAACGCTGGGAAGACTTCGTCGATCTTCTCGATGTCTATCGGCGCCGCAAACATCACCTGCGCTCGATCAATCGACAGGCTGTGCAAAATCAGTTGGTCCAGGCCGAGCGATCCGTTGAAGGCGCGAAAGACGATCGCGAGCGACGCATACAACAAGCAAACGTCGAGATTCTTAAACGCCGTATTGCTGCCTTCAACGACATCGAGCGATCGGTGAAGCTCGTCGAAGGCCAGCTACAGTCAATCGAAAACTTCTTCGGCCTCGTAAACGATCAGGTCGTTACCCTGCCCACGCCGGAGCGTGTCTCCTCGCTGGATTTTGAGCAGCTTAGCGACTCGATAGCGATGACGAAGCAAATGCTCGAGGAAACTTCAGACACCTTTGCCGCTCTTGATAGCCATAATCGGGACATCGGGAAATACGAGCTATTACTGTCGAATACGGGCACCGGTAAGTAGCAGACCGCGCTTCACAACCCAGTCAATCTTTCGGCTACATATAGTCTCTTAAAACGGCGCGGCCACAATATATGGTTGACACCTCTTATTTAAAGGCGTATATTCCCGCCCGCTGCTAATTATGTAACTGGAACCAACCGCAGCACCCAAAACACACTCTAAACTAAGGCTTTGCGTAGGAATACGCGTGGGCATTAGTCTTTTCGAAAGGCAGAAATATGAGCGCAGCTATCGGCCCCAAAAGCGGAAACAAGAGCGCCGGCTCCCCAGCCGTTTCCCCGCGTCGCAGATCTCAGCAGCTCGGACTTAATGCCAGAAAAGTCGTTAGCAAGCGGTATTCATTGAAGGATTTGAAGGGCCGTCCGCTCGAAGAGTGGTCTGACATTGTGCGACGTGTGGTCGGGCACGTTTCCATGGCCGAGACCGGGGAAAAACGGGATAAGTTTTTTGCGGCCATGAGCGAGGTGATGCTGGCTCGCGAGTTTATTCCGAACACTCCGTGTCTAGTTAACGCAGGTAAAACGAACGGTCAGCTTGCAGCGTGTTTTGTGCTGGAAGTTCCGGATTCACTTTCGGGAATCATGGATCACGCCAAGGCTGCTGCGACCATCCATCAAACTGGCGGCGGCACCGGCATGACGTACGAGTTTCTGCGGCCGCATGGCGCGGTGGTCAGCTCGGCAACGGGTGTGGCGTCTGGGCCAGTTTCGTTTATGAACATCGTCAACCAGGTGACCGATGTTGTTAAGCAGGGGGGCGTTCGTCGCGGCGCGAATATGGGAATGATGCGCGTCACGCACCCTGACGTGTTGCGTTTCATCCACGCTAAAAACGATCAGCACTCGCTTACAAACTTCAATATTTCAGTCAATGTCACTGATAAGTTTTTGAAAGCAGTTGATAACAACGAGTGGTTCCAGTTGGAGTTCAACGGTGAGCCGTGGAATGAAGCGATTTACGATCCTGTTCGCGACGGTGAATACGTTCTCTATCGTACGCCGGATGGATCGACTGTGACTTTTTGCGACCGGCAATCATTTCTATCGGCCGATCTTTCGAACAGTACGATCGAAGAGGCGCCACGCCCGGGAATGATCTTCGCTCCCGACGTGTGGAACCGCATTGTTGCCAGCGCTCACAAGTACGCGGAACCGGGCATCGCGTTCATCGACGAAGTGAATCGTCATAATCACATGATGAAGTCGATGGGGCCGATCTACTCGTGCAATCCTTGTGGCGAACAGTTTCTCCATTTCTCTAACTCGTGCAATCTCGGTTCGATCGACCTCGCGAAGTTTTACGATTCGCAGAAACGAATCGATTGGGAGCGCCTCCGCGACGTGACGCACCTGTGCACGCGTTTTCTCGACAACGTGATTGACACCTGCGCCTGGCCGCTGCCTGAGATTCAGGATGTGGTCCATCGCACGCGGCCGGTAGGCCTTGGCATCATGGGCTTTGCGGATCTTTGTCTAAATCTGAACATCACTTACGGCTCGGCGGCGTCGATCGATCTGATGGATGAAGTGATGGGCTTTGTGCGTCGCGAGTCGTGGATGGAGAGCAATCGTCTCGGTGCAGAGAAAGGTGCGTTTCCCGAGTTTGAGCCAAACCGTGAAGCGTACACGGAGTTTCTATACAACCAGATTGGCATTCCGAAAGATATTCCGTTAACGCCGCGTAATTACGAAGTGACGACAATCGCGCCAACCGGAACAATCTCACTCGTGGCGGAGACTTCATCCGGTATCGAGCCCAACTTTTCCTGGGCCTATGTTCGTAAGGACACGCTCGGCACGCGCACTTACGTGCACACTCTTGCGGCACAGGCGCTGGGCGTTGATGTGGACCAATGCGATCAGGATTCGATAGATGCGGCTGCGGCTTACGTCGTGGAACACGAACATGAGCTGCCGCCGCACTTTATCTCGGCGATGAATATAAGCGCTGAGCAGCACGTTC
>DAIOGT010000068.1:15597-23199 GCA_036745095.1 Pyrinomonadaceae bacterium | reverse complement strand
GAGTACCGAAGTAAAGACACTTATTCGCGAAGATTTTGCGACTGAAGGTCAGTCAAACTGGAGACTCGAACGAGGTGTCTTTATGCAAGTAGTGGTTTGTCGTAACTGCGCGGCGAAGAACCGGGTCGATGAAGCGCGGCTGGCAGCCGGCGAAGCAAGATGTGGCCGTTGTGGAGAACAGCTGACTGCGACGAGCGCCGCGCAGGATTCGAAGCCAGTAGTTATTACCGACCAGTCGTTTGAGCAGGAAGTACTGCAAGCGAGAGGACGACCAATCCTGCTCGATTGTTGGGCGCCGTGGTGTGGTCCATGCCGGATGATCGGACCGATCATGGACCAGCTGGCCGAGGAATCGCAGGGCCGTTATCGAATAGCGAAGCTGAACGTCGATGAGAACCCGCAAATTGCTGCGCGTTTTAAGATCGCGAGTATACCTACCATGCTCATTTTCAAAGACGGCGAACTCATCGATCGACTCATCGGCGCGCAGCCCAAGCAGGCGATCGCCGAGCGCCTCCAGGTTGCATCGAGATCCGCTGCCTGATCTAACCATCCGCCACAGAAGTCACAAATGAGAAGCAGCATTAATTTTCTTGTGTATTTTGTGCCTTTTGTGGCTTAACTAGCCCGTGATTCAATCCGCAGTCGAAGTTCAGTGGCAATCACAGGCCCAGCGGCGCCGTCGTATCATTAAGTTCATGCTGCTGGTTTTTCTAACCTTTGTGTTGCTGTTGATCGCTCTCGGGGTTTGGGTGACGCAGCCCCTGTTATCTCGCGCGCAACCAAATCCAATAAGGACAGTCGATCCATCTCGTCTCGAAGCGCACGTACGCACGCTAGCGATTGAACTGGCTCCGCGTGATGCAAGCAATACTCAAAACCTCGATCGCGCGGCAGCCTACATCAAAGACGAGTTCAGCAAAGTGACAGCGTCAGTTTCGGAGCAGGCGTATCGTGTTGAGGGCAATATATATCGAAACGTGATTGCTCACTTTGGACCAGATTCAGGAGAGCGAATCGTCGTCGGTGCACACTACGATGTGGCGGGGCCGTTGCCCGGCGCCGACGACAATGCCAGCGGTGTAGCCGGCCTGTTAGAGCTGGCGCGATTGTTTGCGCAACAGCGCCCGCCAATTCGCGTCGAGCTCGTTGCCTTTAGTTTGGAAGAGCCGCCGTATTTCCGCACCACCGCGATGGGCAGCTCGGTCCATGCCGAGTCGCTCCGCAAGCAAAACGTCCGCGTGAGGGCGATGTTTAGTCTGGAAATGATTGGGTGTTTCAGTGATGCGCCAAACAGTCAGGGGTTCCCGATAGGAGCGTTACGTGCTCTTTACCCGTCGACCGGAAATTTCATCGCTGTCGTTGGGCGACTTAACGAAGGCTTCCTGGTGCGACGGATAAAAAGCACGATGCGCAATGCCGCGCCCCTTCCGGTCTATTCGATCAACGCGCCTCGATCTATTACGGGCGTTGATTTCTCCGACCAGTTGAACTACTGGGTAGCGGGCTACAGCGCCGTCATGATTACCGACACTGCGTTTTACCGTAATCGCAACTACCACACCGCCCTCGATACAGCCGAGACGCTTGATTACAAGCGGATGGCAATGGTCGTTGAAGGCGTGTACGCGGCCGTGATTGATTTAGCCACAGATTACACAGAGTGATCCGTGTAATCTGTGGCTGGTCCAAAGTTGTTATTGCGTCGTGCATGACACGTCGTCGATTACGAACGACGTTTGCAGCGAAGAGTCCTCCGTACCCAGGAAGTAAACCCGGACGGTCTGTCCTCTGAAGGCAGACAGATCGAAGGTCCTCAACACGTAGCCGCTGGTTCTATTCAGGTTCGAGAAGGTCGCGAGTGTCGTCAGCACAGTGTTGCTGGAGTTGCGCACCTGGACTTGCAACCTGTCGAACGCAGTCGTGGTTGTTGTTTCGGCTGTTGTGATCTTCAGCCAGAAACTCAACGTCACGCTGTTCGCGGTTGATGGAATTGTGAACTGCTGGAAGAGCGTGTCCGTGTGGGTCGTGCCATAGCCGTCGAGCCACGCATACCAAGAGCCGGTGCGAGGTGTTTGACCGGTGGAGTTAGTGACCACGCCTGCCGTCGCTGTCCAGTTAACGCCACCTGATTCAAAGCTTCGGTTCAAGAGCAATTCCGCTCCCGGAATCGGCGTCGGAGTTGGCGTTGGAGTGGGAGTCGGCGTTGGTCCACCAGTCAGGAGCGAGAAGAGCAGCCGGTTCGGTGATCCGGTGCCGGCGTTAGTCACCTTGTTCGGAGTGGAGCTGTTGATGATTGCCGCCGTAACCGTGGCCGGTGACGCGCTCGGATTAGTTTCCAAAAATAAAGCCGCAACACCCGCAACGTGCGGTGAGGCCATTGATGTACCAGAGATCGTGTTGGTTGCTGTGTCGCTGGTTCGCCAGGCCGAGGTGATGCTACTGCCGGGCGCAAAGATGTCGACGCATGTTCCGAAGTTTGAGAACGACGAGCGTGCGTCACTCGTTGTCGTAGAGCCAACAGTGATCGCGTTCGCGGTCCGCGCCGGAGACACGTTGCACGCATTTTGTGTTTCATTTCCCGCGGCAACGGCAAAAGCCACGCCATCATTGATCGCATTGTTGACTGCGGTGTCCAGTGCGGATGAAGCACCGCCGCCCAAACTCATGTTCGCAACTGCCGGTTGGCCCGCCTGATGGTTCGACGTGACAAAATCCACACCGGCAATGACACCGGAGTTAGTGCCGCTGCCACTCGAGTCGAGCACGCGAACGGCAACGAGCGTAACGTTCTTCGCGACGCCGAACGTCGAGCCACCAACCGTGCCCGCCACGTGAGTGCCGTGTCCGTTACCGTCATTGGTACCAAGACCGTCGTTGATTGCTGTAAAACCTGCGACCACGCGTCCGCCAAACTGTGTGTGAGTCGCGCGAATTCCGGTATCGATGATGTAAGCTCTCACGCCGGAGCCGGTGGCGTTGAAGACGTAGGTCGTGTTGAGAGGAAGATCTCGTTGATCGATTCGATCGAGTCCCCAGGTAGCGTTGGACTGGGTGGCAACTAACCCGACGACGCCATCCTCTTCGACAAATGCGACGCGCGGATCGTCTGCGAGTCGAAGCGCTTGTTGTTCAGGCATGCGCACCGAAAAACCTTTGATGGCGCGATTGTAAGTGTGGCCTTCGTTTCGATCGCCACCGAAATCGCGCGTGAGCCGAAGAGCTTCGCTTTCGACATCGCTGACGTCGTCTTTGAGCACGACGATGTATTGATTGGCGATTCGTTTGTCCGCGCTCAGGCGCCGGAACTTAGGACCGCCATTGTTCTGGCCCTGGACCGCAGTGAGGACCACTATTGCTACTGAAATGGCTACTAGAGCAAACACGGCAAGCGTTTTCTTCATACGTCCTCCAGTGAGATAGTTGCTGGTTGTAAAATTGGGAGCGTCCACCACTGAGCAATCGAGAATTCCAGTGAACAAATTGGGGCTGGATCTCTCGACGACTGAATCGTCAGTCAAACTTTTAGTCTGGGATGAACAGAAACCGAACTGGGAGGATCGGCGTTTTGGGAGGTGCTCTGCTTTCTGGGTTGGCAGATGATAGAGCCACGTGCGACTAAAAGCAACTCCAATCGCGGAGATAGATTGCGAACAATGCGAACAACAAACTTAACTGTATTCGTCGCTCTGCTGCGTGGCGTCAACGTTGGTGGTAAAAACATGATTAGTATGAGCTCGCTCAAGGAGAGTTTCGAGGAAATGGGTTTCAGTGGTGTTGTCACTTACATTAACAGTGGGAACATCATGTTCAAGTCCGGGGAAGCGGACGCGCGAAAGCTGGAAAGAAAAATCGAGCAGATGCTATCAAGAGATTATGAGCTCGATTTGAAAGTGGTTGTGCGTAGTCTTTCAGAGATGGAGAAATTGGTTCAGAGTATCCCTCGAGACTGGAAGGCTGAGAGTGACTGGCGATACAACGTGATCTTTCTCGGTCATTCGATTGACTCAGAAGAACTCCTCGCGGAGATCGAGTTCAAGAAGGACATCGAACAGGTCGTCTATCGACCGGGTGCTCTTCTGTGGTCGGTATTAGTAAGCGGCGTGACCCGAACGAACTGGGTAAAACTCCCGAGCCGGAAGATCTACAAGGACATGACCGTCCGAAACCTCAACACCACCCGAAAGCTCTACGAGCTAATGAAGAAATTGTAGGGCGGCCCTCCTCCGTAGCCGCCCTCGTTTTATTACGCGCGCTAAAAGATGTGGATGGTGAAAGTTTCCCAACCTGCCACCGCGTCACGGTTCGCATTCACCTCTCGTCCTCCACCGTCTTCGGCCACGACGTAACTTCCACCACAGCAGCTCCAGCCGTTATAGGCTTGCAGCGAGATAGCATCGCCTGAGCCGATTACGCCGCTACCGCCAATCTTCTCGATGCGGAAAGTCTCCCACTCAAGCGCGGCTGTGCGATTTGCGTTAACCACGTCACCGCCACCACTTTCAGCGACGACAAAGTAGCCAAAGACGCTTTGAATATGGATCAGGTCGCCACTCTCAAGCGCGCCGCCATTCAGATCGATGATGGTGAACGTTTCCCACAGTCCAATGGCGCTACGATTGGCATTCAGCACGCTACCGCCGCCATCCTCTGCAACTACGAAGTGGCCGGCGATGCTCTGAAATGCCGCCGTATAAGTGCCGTTGGAAGGTTCACCGCACGTACCCAGACACCCTGCGTTATTGAACTCACCGCGAATCACGTTTCCCGGTTGCGGCCCAAAGCCCTTCGAGAAATTGATCCCGACTGAATTGAGATGGCAGTAACTCATGACCGTTCCACCGTCGCCCGGCACCGCCCCCATCCCACAACCGCCTTCTGAGAACCCCGCTGCCTGTCCACAGCCATCGATCGCGGTCCCGTTTCCGTTCCAAACACACGCGTGCGTGTGCCGTGAACCGAAGAGGTGGCCCATCTCGTGTGTGAAGACATAAACGGTCCATGAGTAAGTCGGCACGTCGGAGAAGAAGGGGAAGATCCCGCTGTAGCACTGGCTCTGCGATCGGTTGGGATTGCAGAAGCCATTAAAGCCGGCGGCTACGCCACCCTGGTTTTGCAGATCGATGAGGTGTGCAACGTCGCCGTTGAAAGACGTGCGCGTATTCTGGAACTGGGCTAGTTGGGTGAATGAATCTCCACCAGTGTACGGACTAGGCGACGTCCAAACAAAGATCTCGGATATCGAGATCGGTATCCCCTCGTTGTTGTACAGCGCGGCTGATTGATTGAAGACGCCTGTTACATAGTTAACGGTTTCAGTAACACTACCCTTGTTTTGGAAGAGATCGAAATCGGCTTCAATAAACACCTTAACGCACCTCGTCACCTGCGCCGTTGACTCAGCATCAAGTTGGTCGGGTGAGAAGGCAGCATTGTCATCCGGCATATCGCACTCAACCGGGATCGAGCCAGTGAGATCTTTCTCTGCGTAAAGGATGTGATCGCGTGCGGGATTCGCGCCACCGAGTTTGCCGAGCACGAAATTCCCGACTGTGTCAGAGCTGTAGAACCCGATTATTTCGTCTTGGAACACGCTGATGGCGGCGAGTGAGCCCTCGCTCCCTTTAATCATTCCCCAGTAATGTACGCCGCTGTTGTGAGCCACTGGCGTTCCTTGCGAATCGCTGGTAACAACACGAAAACCAGGCGCAAACAGGTTGACTTGGACCAACTCCAGTTCAACTGGAGTACCTGCGAAAGTCGGAAAGCGCAACGTCAGGCTTTGTGCATTTCTGTTTACGAGATCGCCCAATGCATTCTGTCGCAACTGGAGGATCGTGCCGGCATTAACGGCGCGTCGCCGGGCTACGTCTGCGGCCGCGGAGCGCGTTTGCGGGTTGAAGACTTCCACGAGCGGAAAATCTCGACCAGCGCTTTTAGCGTTATCGATCAGCAGGGAAACTGGCTTAGCCTCGGTTCTTGCCTGTGGCGGTTGCGGTCCAGATGTTTGAGACGACACTCGTGAGCCAGACAGTCCCAACAGAACTACGCAGGCGAGAAAGAAAATGGCAAGCAAGCTTCTTCTCAATAGCTTACTGCGCACGACTGAAGAGGGCCGGGAATTGTTCATTATGTAAGGTCCTTTCTAGTTGAATCCGACTATTGGCCGCGTAATGCTCCCAACACACGCGACTCAATTCGCAGATTTGGAAAGCAATGGGGGTGGTGAAGTCTCAGCGCTCCAGTACTGTGTCTAAACAGACTGAGGCCGCAATTGGGGAGAGATTTTGCAGTTCACAATATGCAGGTCGAGTCGACCTACGGATCACGTATTAATTCCGACGAGTTTCTCAGAATATATTTTTCTTAAGTAGTTTGTCTGTTGTAGTACGACACAAGACGAGCAATCTATTCGTGTTTTGTCAAAAACGCGAGGGTCTTCTGATTAAACTCGTCCACACTCTCATAGATCGGCGCGTGTGAACACGTTTCGAAAATCAACAATTCGGAATTCTGAATCCCGCTGGTTAGCGGCTCTGCGAAACGCAAAGAAGTAAGCTGATCGTGACGGCCAAACGTGATTTGCGCGGGCGCTGTGATCTTCGGGAGCTGTGATTGCACATCGTGCGAAATGACTGCGTTTGACTGTTGCGTAAATGCATCGACCGACATCGGCGGCCGGCTTCGCACAAAGTCGGATAATCCCTGGATGTGCTCGAATCTACCGGCGTACAAGTCAGGTGTGAAGCACCACGGAAAGATGCCGCGAATCACCATCTCCGGTACGCTGTCCAAAGCCTTGGCCATTACTTGCCATCCTTCGACGACAGTTTTGAGATACGGGTCGCTCGTGGTCCAACCACTGTGTATGGATAGCGATTTCACTTTGTCAGGATGTTTTGCAGCGAGCCACATCGCGATGGCAGCGCCGAGCGATAAACCCGATACGTGTGCACGTGCAATTCCGGCAGCTTGCATGAAAGCGGCGATGTCATCTGCGTATAACTCTGTGGTGAACTCACCGGTCGGCTTATCACTCTCGCCTGTTCCACGTAAGTCGAGTGAGATGCACGTAAAGTGTTTGGCATATTCGGCTACTTGAAAGGCGTAGCAGGCATTATCAGCGCTCAGGTACGGGATCAGAATTAAAGGCTCTCCAGATCCCTGTTGCTCATAGTTGAGGCTAATGCCGTTAGCTGTGACTTTGGGCATGTGCAACTCCTCGAAACGTCGAATTGAGAGGGCGCAGATTATACTCTTGCGCAGACTCTAAGCGAAGTGAGTGTCGAAAGTGTGGACTCGGTCCGGCACATTTACACGATCTGGAAGCACGTGGAGTAGTATTACTCGCACGCAGCTTGAGTGAGATATGGATATAGAGACGTTGCGCGAGTTATGTCGCGCTCTTCCGGCGGTCACAGAAGATATCAAATGGGGTCACGATCTGTGCTTTTCCGTGGCGGGCAAGATGTTCTGTGTTGCTGCTTTGGATGGGCCGTTAACCGTGTCTTTCAAAGTTAAGGATGAAGAGTTCGATGAGCTATCGAGCTCGCCGGGCATGCGTCCCGCGCCGTATGTGGCGCGTTATAAATGGGTGCTTGT
>DAIOGT010000068.1:3923-15497 GCA_036745095.1 Pyrinomonadaceae bacterium | reverse complement strand
GCTCGCCGGGCATGCGTCCCGCGCCGTATGTGGCGCGTTATAAATGGGTGCTTGTGGAGGACGTAAGTCAATTGAGCCGCAAAGAGTGGGCGCACTACGTTAGCCAATCGTATGAGCTCGTGAAAGCGAGGTTGCCGAAAAAATTAGCCCGGCAGCACGGGCTGGAATGATTATTGTCGCCACCATGCAAAAAAGAAAAACCAAGCCGCAAACCAGATTCGGACAGAAGTTCAGAGTTCAAGCTTTAGTTTGCCGGTAAAGACCGAAGTCGCAGCCTAAAGGCTGAACTCTGAACTCTTTTCCGAATGTTATTTGCGCCCTTATACAGCGTCTTTGCCATCCATCTGGCATAGCCAGTGCTTTCCAACCGCAAGCCTGTGATTGTGACCGGGAGTGATACGAATAGCCCCGACTGAACTATATGACAACCCCGATTGCAATCGTTCTCGTGCTGCTGATCGTCGCTCTCGTCTTGTTCAGCCTGGAGCGAATACCGATCGAAATCGTTTCTATCCTGCTCGTAATCGCGTTAGTCCTCACAAATACTTTGACCGCAACCGAGGCCTTCGCGGGATTTGGCAACGACATCGTAATAACCATCGCCGGTCTCTTCATTTTGACGGGAGGACTTGCCCGGACGGGTGTGATCGATCTGGTTGGACGCCGCTTACACCGAGCCGCGGGAGACAGTGAGTTTCGCATTGTCGCACTGATCATGTTCGCTGCCGCAGGTTGCGCTGCGGTCATGAAAAACACGACTACGACCGCGATGTTTCTTCCGGTCGTCCTCGGTATCGCCGCGCGAACAAATATCAGTCCCTCGAGACTTCTGATGCCGCTCGCGTTCGGAGCCATTCTCGGCGGCACGTGTACGTTGATCGGTACATCAACCAACCTTGCCGTAAGTGGCGCTCTGCCGCGTTACGGAATGCAGCCCTTCACGATGTTCGAACTGACCAGCGTTGGTGTGGTGATTGTTGCTGTCGGCATGTTCTACATGTTGATTTTAGGTCGAAGCCTGTTACCGAGCGGAAAGGCTGGTGAATCTCTTACTGAGCACTATCACGTTAGGCAATACATGACCGAGGTCATCGTGCTCGACGATTCGCCGCTGATTGATAAGTCACTTGCCGAGGCTCGTTTGGGAGAAGAGCTGGACCTCACGGTTCTGGGGATTCTAAGAGGTGTGGAGCACAGGATCGCTCCGAACCCGGAGGAGCGGATTAGGGCACAGGATCTTTTGCTGGTCCAGGGTCGTGTTGAGGACATTCTCAAAGTGAAAGCCGAAGTGGGCATCGAGATCAAACCGGACTTTACCTTGAACGATTCGATTTTGGAGGGCAAAGGCGCAGAACTCTTCGAAGCGATGGTGCCGCGTGGTTCTGACTTCATCGGCAGAACCTTGAAACGCCTCGACTTCCGAAAGCGGCACGGCGTTGTTGTATTGGCTATTGACCGGCACGGAGTGGACCTGCTTTCAAAGATCAGCAGAGTGCGCCTCCGGTTCGGAGACGTCCTCTTGTTACAGGGAGATCGTGAACAAGTTAAAAGGCTCGCTGCTGATGGTCAGATTTTGCTTTTGGAAGAGATTTCCGAAAAACAGGCGCGACCTGAAAAGAGAAGATGGGCGTTACTGGCTTTCGCCGTCTTTCTTGGCTTGTCGCTCACGCATATCGTTCCTTTACCGATCGCCGTTTTGCTCGGCGTCATGCTCTTGCTTGCCAGCCGGTCTCTGCGCATGTCGGAAGTCTATGACATTATCGACTGGCGGTTGTTGATCCTGATTGCGTGCATGATGAGTTTTGGCGTAGCGATGGAAAAAACCGGCGCGGATCAGTTTCTGGCAGATTTGATTGTGAGGGGCACGGGCCAGTATGGACCAGTTGCCGTACTAGCGGGGTTCTTCGTTATGACGGTCGCTCTGACGCAGCCAATGTCGAACCAGGCCGCCGCTCTCGTCATGCTGCCAATATCGGTGAAAACTGCACTCGCGTTGGGACTTAACCCGAGAACGTTTGCGATCACCGTAACCTACGCGGCTTCTTGCTCCTTTTTAACGCCACTTGAACCCGCGTGTGTTCTTGTTTACACACCCGGACGCTATCGATTTTTGGACTTCGTGAAGGTGGGGACTCTGCTAACGATCGCAGTGTTTGCGATTGTCATATACCTCGTGCCGCGCTTCTGGCCGTTTTGACGCGACATCTCAACACACGACACGTCTTAGCCGCTCTTCCGCGAGACGATCGGCGGCTTTGTTTGTCGTGATCCCTTCTGCTTGCGCGCTTTCGAAAATCCTCAAGATTGTGTCGTAAATCTCGTCTACTTTTCTGGCGGCGAATTCTGCTTCCCAACCGAGTAGTTCGGTGCAACCATTTAAGACGCCTCCCGCGTTCGCGACGTAATCAGGAGCGTAGAGAATGTTTCTGTCCTGGAGCATCGTGCCATGTCGCTCCTCGAGCAGTTGGTTGTTGGCGGAACCCGCGACGATCGGGACTTTCAACGCCGGGATTGTCTCGTCGTTGATAACGCCACCGAGAGCGCAGGGAGCAAAGACGTCCGCACGCACGCCATAAATCTCATTGGGTTGGACCGGTTCCGCCGCAAATTCATCGACGACGCGTGACAGGTTATTGTCATTAACATCGCTCACGATGAGTTTAGCTCCTGCCTTGTGGAGCAACTTCGCTAAATGGTATCCGACGTTTCCACAGCCTTGAATCGCAACCGTCACGCCTGCCAGTTCATCGCTATTCCACAAAAATCTCGTTGACGCCTGCATCGCACGAAACACGCCACGCGCTGTGTATGGCGAAGGATCACCTGAACCACCAACAAGACCGGCGACGTATCGAGTTTCAAGGCGCACGATCTCCATGTCTGCCGGACTTGTCCCCACGTCTTCAGCCGTTATGTAGCGCCCTTTCAATGTCTCGACGAAACGCCCGTGTGCTCGCAGCAAAGCTTCGCGATTCGACGTCTTATTATTACGAATAATGATCGACTTTCCGCCTCCGAGCGGGACGCCCGCGAGTGCCGACTTGTAAGTCATGCCGCGCGACAGCCGTAACGCGTCAGTGAGTGCTGCGTCTTCGCTGTCATAATGCCAGCAGCGCGTTCCGCCAACGGCTGGACCAAGTGCGGTGCTATGAATTGCGATGATGCCGTGGTATCCAGTGGCCTCATCGCGCGCGATCAAAACTTGTTCGTGATCAGTGTTCGTTTTTTTGGTGGAGATTTCCATATGCCTGGATGATGCGGATCAACCAGACCTTTACGACGAGAGACTTAAAGTTGTTGCGAGCAATTCACCTTGGATTGGCCTTGTCTTTATCGCTGCCAAAGAGCCCGCCGAAGAAGCGAGCGATCATGGCCCAGAGCGCGCGGAAGACCAGGGGCGCGGCGGCAACGGCTTTTGTTTCCGGCGCTGCTGTTGGTTGCGCAATTGTCGGTTGCGCAGCAGATTGAGGTTGAGCGGCGTCTTCGACAACTTCCAACTTCGCCCTCACGCACGCCGAGAACTGCCGGAACATTTGCCGGGAAACTTCCTCGATCATTCCTCGACCAAACTGCACGATCCTTCCAACCAGCTCGACCTCGGCAGTGACAACGACCTCGGAACCGCCACTCGCAAGCGGCGCGACCGTGCTCAGCATCGTCACCTTTGTCGATCCCGACCCGCTCACTTCACGCGCGTCGCCCACCATTCGCACGTGATGAGTCTCCTCGTTCACTTCCGTAAACTTCGCCTGGCCCTTATAAGACATCGCCATTGGCCCAACTTTTACTTTAATCGCGCCAAGAAAGTTGTGCTCGTCTTTCATCTCGAGTAGTTCTGCGCCGGGAAGACACTCAACCACGCGCGCCGGATCGATCAAGTATTTCCAAACTCGCTCAACGGGCGCCTGCACTTCAAAGCGTTCTTCAATCTTAAACGCCATCAATCACCTCCACTTGAACGGTGCTGTTTCAGTTTAAAGCGATTCGTTACGCCTTCGGCGTTTCAAACTGAACAAGCAACACTTGAACCAATGTTGACGTTACCGCAACTCAATTCGTATGATCAGGTCCTTCCCGTTTGAACGCGCTCAGTTTGTTCGCACTAAAATCGATCCGATGTAGGAAGGTAGAACCCTATGATACCTCGGAGCTTTGAGTACTTCTCTCCTCAAACCCTTGATGAGGCGATCGCGCTGCTTCAAAAACTGGGCCCCGATGCCAAGTTGCTCTCCGGCGGCCAAAGCCTCATACCGATGATGAAATTGAGACTCGTTTCTCCAGCATACATCGTCGATATCAATCGCATTCCGGGCCTCGATTATATCTCTGAAAACGACGGCCATCTGAAAATCGGCGCTCTGGCCCGTGAACACCAGCTCGAATCGTCGGATACAGTCAAAACGAAATTTCCGATACTCGCCGACACAGCAAAAGTGATCGCCGATCCACTCGTGCGAAGCCAGGCCACGGTCTGCGGCAACCTCGCGCACGGCGATCCGGCCAACGATCATCCAGCCACGATGCTCGCACTGGGAGCTACTGTGGTTGCGACTGGTCCAAAAGGTCAACGAGAGATCGCAATCGAAGACTTTTTTCCCGGCCTCTTCACGACCGCGCTTGAACCGGAAGAAATACTCACCGAAATTCGTATTCCATTTCCTCCACCAAAGAGCGGCGGCGCGTATCTAAAGCTCGAACGAAAAGTCGGTGACTTCGCGACTGCCGGTGTCGCCGTTCAACTCACACTCGATGACTCGGGCGTCTGCAAAGGTGCGGGTATCGGCCTGACAAACGTTGGCATGGCCCCGATCAAAGCAAAACAAACCGAAGCGTTTCTCAAAGGCAAAACACTCGACGAGAGTGTTATTCAACAAGCCTCGGAATCAGCGGCTTCAGAGTCGCAACCGATGGACGACATCAGAGGCTCAGCCGATTACAAGCGCGACCTCATTCGCGTTCTCACCGCGCGCGCGCTTAAGCGCGCATTGGACCGTGCGAAAGGAGCAGCTTAACGATGACGACACTCCCGATCAAAGTGAAAGTTAACGGCGTCGAACACAGCGCCGACATCGAGCCGCGCTTGCTGCTGGTCCATTTTCTCCGCGAAACACTGCGACTGACCGGCACACATATTGGTTGTGACACGAGTCACTGTGGCGCTTGCACCGTCGTCATGGACGGGCGCGCCATCAAGTCGTGCACCGCATTTGCCGTTCAAGCCGATGGGCGGTCGATAACGACAGTCGAAGGTCTCGAACAAGACGGCAAACTGCATCCGTTGCAGGACGGATTCTACCAGGAGCATGGTCTACAGTGCGGTTACTGCACTCCCGGAATGTTGATGACGGGTATCGCTTTTCTCGAGACGAACAACAATCCGAGTGACGATGAGATTCGTCATGCGATCTCCGGGAATCTCTGCCGCTGCACCGGCTACGTAAATATCGTCAAGGCATATCAATACGCCGCTCAGAAAATGCGCGAGGGAGGTGCATAACAGTGACGCCAAAAACATCGCCTGAAATCGGTGGCATGGGCCATCGCGTTAAGCGTAAAGAAGATCCGCGTTTTCTTCGTGGCCAGGGTAATTTTGTTGACGACGTATCACTGCCCGGCATGCTCTATCTGGATATCGTGCGCAGTCCATACGCACACGCGAAGATCATCAACATCGACACTTCGAAGGCACTCGCCATTCCGGGCGTACTCGCAGTGATCACCGGTAAAGATCTCGAGAAGTACAATCTGCACTGGATGCCGACATTGATGTCTGACACGCAGATGGTCCTGCCGGTCGACAAAGTGATGTACCAGGCGCAGGAAGTCGCCGCGGTGCTCGCCACCGATCGCTACATCGCGGCTGACGGAGTTGAAGCAGTGGAGATCGACTACGATCCTTTACCCGTCGTCGTCGATCCGAAAAAGGCCCTGTTGCCTGATGCGCCTGTGCTGCGAACTGATAAGAAAGACAAGAAAGACAATCACATTTGGCACTGGGAGTGGGGCAATCGCGACGAGACCGATCAACTCTTTCGCGATGCGGAAGTCACAGTTAAAGAAGACATCTACATTCCACGCATTCACGTTTCCTCGATCGAAACGTGCGGTTGCGTCGCGAGCTTCGACAAAGTTAGAGGCAAGCTGACCGTTTGGATGACGACTCAGGCGCCTCATGCTATCCGCACCGTTTTCGCACTCGTGGCCGGACACGTCGGGCTTTCCGAAGAAAAAATTCAGATCATCTCGCCCGATATCGGCGGTGGCTTTGGCGGCAAGGTGCCCGTTTATCCGGGATACGTGATCGCCGTTGCTGCGTCAGTGCTGACTGGTAAGCCGGTTAAGTGGATCGAAGATCGAATGGAGAACCTGCAAGCGGATTCGTTCGCGCGCGATTATCACATCACCGCCGAACTCGCCGGCAACAAAGACGGCAAAATGACGGCGCTTCGCATCAAGACGATCGCGGATCACGGCTACACCGATGCGGCTGCGAATCCGTCGAAATTTCCGGCCGGACTCTTTCACGTATGCACAGGCTCGTACGATATGAAAGCCGCACACGTCGAAGTCGATGGTGTTTACACGAACAAGCCGCCGGGTGGCATTGCGTATCGCTGTTCGTTCCGCGTGACTGAAGCGGTGCACACGATCGAACGCATGGCGGATCTCATGGCCCACGAGCTGAAGATGGATCCGGCGGAGTTTCGGATGAAGAATTTTATCCAGCCGGACCAGTTTCCGTATAAATCCGCGCTCGGATGGGAGTACGACAGTGGCAACTACGCGGGCGCTCTGCAACTGGCGATGGATAAAATTGGATACGCTGAGCTACGAAAGGAGCAAGTGGAGAAACGCGCGCGCGGCGAGTTAATGGGAATCGGCATCAGCAGCTTCACGGAGATCGTCGGTGCTGGTCCATCAAAGCATTTCGACATTCTCGGTCTCAAGATGTTCGACAGCGCCGAGATCCGCGTTCACCCGACCGGGAAAGTGCTTGCTCGCTTTGGAACCAAGTCACAGGGACAGGGACACGAAACGACTTACGCGCAGATCGTCGCCGAAGAACTCGGCTTTCCGGTTGACAATGTTTTGGTAGAAGAAGGCGACACGGACACCGCGCCCTACGGATTGGGAACGTACGCGAGCCGCAGCACTCCGGTCGCAGGCGCGGCATGTGCCGTCGCCTGCAGGAAGATCAAAGACAAGGCACGAAAGATCGCCGCGTACCTGCTCGAAGCGCACGAAGATGATCTCGAATGGGAACCGGGCAAGTTTTTCGTCAAGGGATCGCCGGAGCGCGCGAAGACGATTCAGGAGATCTCGCTTGCGGCTTACACGAATCATCCGCCCGGAATGGAAGCCGGACTCGAAGCAGTCAACTACTACGATCCACCGAATCTAACTTATCCGTTCGGCAGCTATATCTGCGTCGTCGATATCGACAAAGGGACGGGCGAGATCAAGGTGCGGCGCTTCGTCGCCATTGACGATTGCGGCAACATCATCAATCCGATGATCGTCGAGGGTCAGGTCCATGGTGGTCTTACGATGGGACTTGGACCAGCTCTTTACGAGGAGATCCAGTACGACGAAAGTGGAAACATCCTCCAGGGCAGCTTCATGAACTATCTTTTGCCCACGGCAGTCGAGACACCAAACTGGGAAATTGCCAATACCTGCACTCCGTCGCCGCATCACCCGCTGGGCGCCAAAGGTATCGGTGAGTCCGCGACTGTCGGGGCCCCCGCAGCTATCGTGAATGCAGTTGTTGACGCGCTCTGGCATCTGGGTGTGAGGCACATCGACATCCCCATCACGTCGGCGAAGGTGTGGAAACTGTTGCGCGACGCGGGCGTAAAGGAGTAGCCACGGAAAGTACAAGATGTCTTCGGATTTACAGGATCAATGTAATGAGTTGCGTGCCCGGGAAGAGCCGTTTGTTTTAGCAACTGTTGTCGCCTACAAAAGTCCGCAATCCGCCAAGCCGGGGTCCAAGGCAATCATCAAAGCCGACGGGTCGCAGATTGGCTGGGTCGGAGGTGGGTGCGTGCAGCCGATTGTCTTGCGCGAGGCGAAACAGGCGCTGGAAACAGGTCAGCCGAAACTTCTTACGATTAGTCCTGACGCGGCACGCGAGGATTGGGAAGGAGCCGAGTCGTACGCGATGACGTGCGAAGGTGGCGGCTCACTCGAGATTTATTTGGAGCCAGTTTTGCCTAAAGCTCAGCTTCTGATCGTCGGACGCTCTCCTGTTGCGCAAACAATCTCCCACCTTGCACGGCTGCTGGATTTCAAAGTCGTTGTTGCAGACGCAGAAGCGCGACAGGAAGATTTTCCTGATGCGGATGTGGTGCTGAACGATCTCGGCGCCGTTCGCGATCACATCACTGAAACCAGTTTCGTAGTGGTGGCGACGATGGGAAACGGTGACGAAGAAGGTTTGCTGTCGGTGATTGGTACGCGACCGCGGTATCTCGGTCTAGTGGCGAGCGAAAAGAAGTCGAAAGCGCTTTTCGAATACGCCCGCACGAAAGGCGCAAAAGAAGAAGACATCGCCGTAGTCAGATGTCCTGCCGGATTCGAACTTGGCGCCGAAACATTGCCCGAAATCGCTCTCAGTGTCGCCGCAGAAATCGTTCGCGTGCGCAGAACAACATTCGAGCAGCCGTCTGCGACGACGCCAGACGTTGCAATCGATCCGATCTGCGGGATGACTGTCGACGTACAAAATGCGAAATACACGTCCATTGTTAACAACGAGACCATCTACTTCTGTTGTCTTCGCTGTAAAGAGACTTTCGATCATCCACAGGTAACGCAGCTCGGCAGATCATGAGGAAGTTTATTTCGGGACTGATTCTCGGCGCGGGCGCTTCGACGCGACTTGGACCACCAAAACAACTCCTGCCTTTCGGCGACACTACGATGCTTGGGTGGGTGGTGGCGCAGGCGCAAGGTGCGGCGAGCCTCGATGAAATCGTCATCGTGCTTGGTCGCGCCGCAGACGAGATACGCCAGCGAGTGGATTTTGGTGCTGCGCGCGTGGTCGAGAACCCCGTGTTCTCGGAAGGTTGTTCATCTTCATATCGCGCGGGCATCGCGGCGCTTAACTCACAATCCGAGGCGGTCATGATCATCCTCGGAGATCAACCGGGCATCACTCCGGAAATAATCAACACGCTCGCGGAAATCTGGCGCAACGAGGAAGCACCGATTGCGCTCTGTTCCTATCGCGGGCGCCGTGGTCATCCGATGATCTTCGCGCAGACGATGTTTGATCAACTTGTCGATCTACACGGCGACAAAGCTGCGTGGAAGTTAGTTGACTCAAATTCCGACTCGCTCCAGGAAGTACCTTTGGATTTGGATTTCCCGGACGACATCAATACGTCCGAAGATTTTGAACGTCTGGTGACCGCCGCCGAGAGTGTGAGAACAAATTGAGAGACGAAGTGCGACAAATCCAGCAGATGCTGGAACAACAGGTTTATATCGCCGACACCGCTGTCGCGACTGCATTGTACTTGTCGATGGCGCTCGGCAAGCCTTTGCTGATTGAGGGACCGGCTGGTGTCGGGAAAACCGAGATCGCTAAAGCTCTCGCAAACGCCCTCAACACGAGACTCATCCGTCTCCAGTGCTATGAAGGTCTCGATGCCACGACAGCACTTTATGAATGGAATTACCCCAAACAGTTATTGCATCTCAAACTCGAGGAATCGTCTTCCGCTTCAGAGGCCGAGAAAGAAGCTGCGATCTTCGGCGAGGCTTTTCTGTTGAAGCGGCCTTTACTTCAGGCTATCACTGAACGCGAGCGCGCGCCGGTGTTGTTGATTGATGAGATCGATCGCAGTGATGAAGAGTTTGAAGCGTTTCTGCTTGAAGTGCTTTCGGATTATCAAGTGACCATTCCCGAGATCGGAACTATCTCCGCGACGCACCGGCCACATGTGGTGCTCACCTCGAATCGATCTCGCGATCTGTCGGACGCACTGAGACGCCGCTGTCTATACCATTGGATTGACTATCCGACCCTGGAAAAAGAGTTCGAGATCGTGCGGGCGAAAGTTCCAGCGATCGGAGAGGCGCTTTCACAGCGCCTCACAAGTGTCATACAAAATACGAGAACGATGGGCTTATCAAAGGTTCCCGGTGTTGCTGAAACGCTCGACTGGGCCAATGCCCTGGTGGCGTTGAACGCGACCGAGTTGAATGACGAAATCATAGCCGAGACTATCGGCTGTTTTTTGAAGGACGAGACTGACGTTGCGACGTTTAAGGCACAAACTGCCGCGGATTAACAGAAATGATGCAGATCAGCGAAGTTGTTTTGTTCTGCCGAGCTTTAAGAGAACGCGGTCTCTCCGTCACACCCGCGGAATTAGTTACGGCAGCAACTGTGCTGCAACTCATCGATACGAGTGACCGCGACGAAGTTTTCGTGAGTTTGCGAAGTGTTCTCACCACCTCGGTTGACGACTTTCCCACCTTCGCAGAGTTGTTCGAAACGTTTTGGAAGAAGTCGCCGCGCAAGCACGTCGAGCGAGAATCGTTTTCTAAGACCTCGTTGCGAACTCGATCTGTTTCGCACACTCGCGGGCTCGCGTTTTTCCTGGAAAACTGGGCCACTCAGCACCGCAGCGATACTCAGCCCGTTAACGTGCCGGGCGCCGGCGAGCACGAATCACACGCGCAAAAAGACTTCAGCGAATTCAGTAACGAAGAGCTCGATCAGATCTCGCGGCTTGCGCGTCGCATCGTGAAGCGCCTCGCGAGTAAACCGAGCCGTCGCTGGCAACCGGTAAGGCGTGGTCAGCGCGTAAATTTGCGACGTTCGTTGCGGTTGTCATTAAAAACGGGAGGCGAGCTGATCGATCTCGCTTACAAACGCCGGCGGCCAAAACGTACGAAACTGGTCGTGATCTGCGACGTGTCAGGATCGATGGACCTCTACAGTCGACTGTTGCTGCAATTCGTTTATGGACTGCAAAACAGTTTCGCAAAAGTCGAGTCGTTCGTTTTCGCGACCTCGCTGTGGCGGATCACGGGCGAGCTGAAGAACAAAACGTACCGGCGCGCACTCGATCGCCTCTCGGCAAACGTGCATGGTTGGTCAGGAGGAACGCGAATCGGTGCGAGCCTCGTTGCGTTCAACGCGCAATGGCTGCGGCGCATCGACAGGCGAACGATAGTTATTATTTTGAGTGACGGTTGGGACACTGGCGAACCGGAACAACTCGCCGATGCGCTTTCCCAGTTGCAGCGACGCGCGGGAAGATTGGTGTGGTTGAATCCTCTCCTTGGCAGTCACACTTATCAACCACTCACCCGCGGCATGCAGGCGGCGCTGCCTTTCATCAATGTGTTTGCGCCCGCGCACGATCTGGCGAGCCTGCGAGCGCTCGAACCGCATCTTACGCTGTAAATCGATGGAAGAACTGTTCGAAGACATTGAGAAGCTTGCGCGTAATGAGAGGCGTGTAGCAATGGCGACTCTCGTCGCCACTCGCGGCACAAGTCCAAAGCGTGAAGGCGCGAAGATGTGGGTCGGCGAAGAAGGTCGCATTCTCGGAT
>DAIOGT010000068.1:2652-3823 GCA_036745095.1 Pyrinomonadaceae bacterium | reverse complement strand
CCAAAGCGTGAAGGCGCGAAGATGTGGGTCGGCGAAGAAGGTCGCATTCTCGGATCGGTGACGATTGGTGGGTGTGTAGATGCACGCGTGATCGCGGAATCGGAGAAGGTCTTGTCGTCCTTCAAACCGCAGCTCGTGGAGATGAGGTTGGGCGATGAAGATGCGTGGGAAATGGGTTTCTCATGTGCCGGCGATCTCGATGTATTGATTGAACCAGTCGATATCAGGAATCCCGTCGGTAACCTGCTCGATCTATATCGCGCCGTACGCGTAGCGTTGGACCATGGCAAACATGCAGTTCTGGTTACTTCATTAAAAGACATTGCTGCGAAACTGCTCATAATCGAAGGAGGCGAAATCTCAGGAACGTTGGGCACTCCTGAGCTCGACCGCGAAGCACAACACATCGCACTCGACCTGGTCCGTAAACGCACGTCGTGCACAGTTTCTCTGGCGGATTCCAATCCGGTCTTTTTTGAGGTGCATGGACCACCACCTACGCTGATCGTCTTTGGTGCTGGCCATGTCGCCATGCCTTTGATCAGCCTCGCACACGATCTCGGACTGAAGACTGTGGTTGTAGATGGTCGTCCTCGCTTTGCTACACGCGAACGATTTCCGGATGTTGATGAGTTGTTTATTGGAATCCCCTCGGAGATTGCCGAAACGCTTTCTTACACGTCTTCAACGTTCGTTGTGCTGACGGCTCACGACTACAAATACGATCTACCAGTGCTGAAAGTCGTGTTGCCCGCGAAACCCGGATACGTCGGTCTCCTCGGGAGCAAGCGACGTGGAAAAGCGATCATGGAGTTTCTGAAAGATGGCGGGATGGATGAGAGTTTATTGGGCCAGCTGCACGTGCCGACGGGTTTGGACATTGGCGCTGACACTGCGCCCGAAATCGCGTTGAGTATCCTCGCGGAAGCTGTTGCGATCAAGTCCGGCCGGCAAGCCGCATTTTTGAAAGACAAAAAGTAGTGATAACGGCGCTTTACAGTGAGACTCTCCTGGACCACTTCCGGCATCCGCGCAATTACGGTGCTCTGACAGCGCCGACGATCAGTTTTGAAAGTTTCAATCCTTTGTGTGGCGATAGAATCCGGATCGAGGTAAAACTTCAGGATTCGATCGTGAAGGAAGCTCGTTTTAAAGGCGACGCGTGTGCGAT
>DAIOGT010000068.1:0-2552 GCA_036745095.1 Pyrinomonadaceae bacterium | reverse complement strand
TTTTCGCTATGAGTACTTACAGCCGTCGTGACTTTCTCCGGCAATCCATGGCAATCGCTACGGCCGTTGTCGTATCGCCGCGGCACGTCGCAACATCTAGTCCTCCCCTCGCGAAAGGTCTTCGCCATCCGTTCTTTGCCGCCGCCAGGAACCGGCCGGAAGTTATTGCTCATCGCGGCGGCGCCGGCGAATGGCCCGCGGAAACTAAGTTTGCTTTTACCGAGGCCGTAAAAATTGGTGTCGATGTGTTGGAGATGGACGTTCACTTAACAAAAGACCAACACCTGATCCTGATGCACGATGAGACGGTGGATGCAACGACGAATGGTCGTGGCCTGATTCGGAAACTCACTCTCGCGCAACTGAAGCGACTGGACGCGGGTTATCGTTGGACCAACGATGGCGGCAAAACTTTTCCATATCGAAAGAAGGGAATCACGATCCCAACGTTGAAAGAGATCTTCGCAGCATTTCCAGGGATGCGGATGAATATCGAGATGAAGGCGTCAACTTTGTCACCAGTGAAGGCGCTGAGCGACCTGATACGCGAACACGAGATGACCGATCGTGTTTTGGTGGCTTCGTCTTCAGATCCATTCCTCCAGGAGTTTCGCAAGCGGAGCCCGGACGTGGCTACTTCAATGTCGGCGCAGGAGTTGGCCCATTTTCTGCTTACGCAAACGCTACCTAAAGCGGATACTTCGCAGCGAGAACCGGACGCCTTGCAGTCGAAGGAGCGAATTCCTTTTTTCCAGTTACTGAATAAGACTGTCGTCGATAGAGCGCACGGTCTAAATCTTCCCGTGCATGCGTTCACAGTGAACAGGACCGCTGACATGAAGCGGATGATTGAGGCCGGCGTTGACGGGATTATTACTGATTATCCGAGCCGCTTGATGAGTCTTGTGGGCCGAAAGTAAATGACTGACCGTCCCAAACTTTTCAAGATTGATGATGAGATGCAACGATGGTGCGCGTTGCTGGGCGAGGAAGTTTTGGCGTGGCCGAAGGTGAGTGCGAAGCCGATGTTCGGCATGACCGGGTTCTATCATGGGAAAAGCATTTTCGCTGCGATACCGAAGACAAGGGCGCCTCAGTCACCGAGATCGCTGCTCATCAAGTTGCCGGGCGTTAGTGATAAGCGGCTCAAGGGCGGGAGTGGTCCAGGGAGCGGCTGGGTAACTTTCGAGCTCGAGTCGGCGAATGATATCAATGAAGCATTACTCTGGTTGGAACGCGCCTACGAGAAGAATTCGCTCTAGAGTCAGGATACCCACAGCACAGTCTCGTTTTGAATTTCCCACTTTCCATTCACCTTGCTCAACAAAACGTACTGTCCAGACCCGCACAAACCGCCGCAAATTTCGCCCGCGTATACAAAAGCCTGATCGCGCTGCACATTAAAGCCGACGTTGGAAAAGAAAATTAACCCGTATGAGTTTGGATACCTTCGATAGAACTCGGTCCAAAAGTCCTCCAAACCCTCATCTTGAAGTTCGCTTTTATTAAACAACACGTAGTAGGGGCCCAGCTCCACGACCTTGAGCTCTTCAGAAGTCATATTTCTCGCCAGATAGTTGTCGAGTGTTTGCGGCTGAGTTTCGGGCATTATCTCGTTGATGTATTGGTGGAATGTTTGGAAAACGCCCCAATGCATCCTGGAAAATTCGAACTCGTCAATGTCAAAAGCAGCCGTTTCTGCCTGTAGAACAATCAACTCAACTTCACGGTCGGACGTGAACTTTTTCTGAATGAGCAGACGATAGATTTCATTTGCGTCTACGGCAGGATCGACAAGACAAACAGGCGCTAGATCCTTTTCATTGACAACAACGAACCGGTCTGCAAGAGCAGTTTCGAAATGCGGAATGAGCTCCAGCATACGCACAAGTGCAATGCTGATTGTGAAGGTTATGACCGCAGCACCCAGGCGTACACTTTGACCGAGCATCGAAAACTCCTTCTTCTTGTTTTCGATTTAGACGCCGCGAAACGTGATTTGTTCCGTAAGTTCTATTGCGACGCTTTCTTACGTGTCAGCACGTTACAGGCCTCGACAACGGTGCTTGGATCGATTGCGACGTTTCCTTCGTCGATGTGCCTGATGATGCCTTCTTTATCGATTAGGAACGTGGCGCGATTTCCAAACCCTTGCTCTTCGTTGAAGACGCCGTAGTCCTTGACTACGGTGCGTTTGAAATCGCTGAGGACCGGAAATGTAATTCCAATTTGTTTTGCAAATTCGCGGTTGGCAGGAACACTGTCTACACTCATGCCGAAGACCTGAGTTTCGGTTGACTCGAATTTGGCGATATCAGCCTGATACGCCTTCAGTTCCTTCGTTCAACCACCGGTGAATGCGAGGACATAGATCGCGAGTACGACGTTTTTCTTGCCTTTGAAATCACTGAGCTTGTAGGTCTTTCCGTCAGTGGCACGAAGAGTGAACTCAGGGGCCGTGTCACCGACCTTTAAATGTGTTTTGGGCGGAGCTGGTTGTTGGGCCAGTGCGACAACGCTCAGCACCGCAAGCAGCACAAGTAATGTCAACA
>DAIOGT010000067.1:0-23224 GCA_036745095.1 Pyrinomonadaceae bacterium | reverse complement strand
CAAAGTGCCTCCCAAGTCGCGCCATCGTCTCCGCCGCAAACAGATCCGTGTTGTACTGGAACGATCCCTCCAGTTGTTCGCCTGTCTCGCTCATCATCAACGTCAGATCAAACTGGGAGACACGATCTTCGAGGCGGATCGACTCGAGGATTAATTCACCTAGCTTGATCCTGGCACCCGCTTCGCCAAGCGCGAAAGATGAGAGTCCTTCAGCATTGAGCAGATGTGCCTTCTGCAATACAAACATGGCTTGGAAGAGCGGGGATCGACTGAGATCTCGTTCCGGCTGCAGCCGTTCGACCAGAGTGCTGAATGGAAAATCCTGGTTCGCGAACGCATCGAGAACGATTTGCCGTGTGCTGGCAAGAAAGGCATCGAATGTCGGGCCTTGAGAGAAGTCAGCCCGCATCACAACGGGATTCGTGAAGTATCCGACTACGCCTGCCAGTTGAGCCCAGTTCCGGCCCGAAGTCGGTGATCCAACAGTGAGCACTTGCTGATTCGTGTAACGATGGAGGAGTACTTGAAAGGCCGCTAACAGCGTAGTGTAAAGAGTGGCTCCATGGTTACGGCTAAGATCTTTCAGCTCGCGCGTTAAGTTCGCGCTCAGCATGAAGTGCAGTGAACCGCCTCGATAAGTTTGACGCGCTGGTCGCGGGTGTGATGACGGCAGGTCAAGGGTCGGCAACTCACCGGCCAATTGCCTCTGCCAGTATGACCACAACCGCTCTCCGTCTCCTCCCTGCAGTAAGTCCTCCTGCCAGCGCACGTAATCGATGTAACGTAACCCAAGGTGCGGCAGACTAAGAGGTTTACCGGTCGTCTCAGCTTCGTAGATGATGCCAAGCTCATTCACCAGCACTGACAGCGACCAGAAGTCTGCCGCAATGTGGTGAACCGCCAATAACAAAATGTGCTCAGTTGCGGATCGGCGAAAAAGCGTTACTCGAAAAACAGGCCCTGTCTCGAGATTGAACGGGCGGTACGCATCGTCGGCCAGCTGGCGCCGCAACGTCTGTTCGTCCCAACTTGCGGCGTCCTCTATTCTGAAAGTTACCTCGGTCTGCTGAATCTGTTGGACCGGACCGGTCTGCCGAAATGTGAAGACCGTACGCAGTGCAGAATGGCGATCAACCAGAGCCTGAAACGCCCGGCCCAATGCCGCAACATCCAACACTGCTTCTATCTTTACTGCCGCCGCAATGTTATAGGCCGTACTCTCGGGCTCCATCTGGTGCAGGAACAGCATAGATTGCTGACCCCGCGAGAGAGGCGCTTCGGTTACTTTCTCACTCGCCGCTGTGAGCGGTGGCTTTTCTTCATGAAGTGCGTTGACCAACGCCGCACTGACCTCCGCGGCTAGTCGCACGATGCTCGGCGCCTCCAGAAAACTAGCGAGAGGTACAGTGACTCCGAGCTTGGCTTCCAACTCATGCTTCAACTCGATCGCCATCAACGAATCCAAGCCGTAGCGCGCAACCGACTGCTCGACATCAAGCTTGCTGCTGTCGATGCCTAGCTTGGCGGCAAACTGTTTCCTGAGCCAGTCTGCAATTTCATCCTGGCGTTCCAGCGTTGCCTCCAGGGCAACATCAGTTATTTCATCTTCCTGACCACCGCCGGCGCGCCACTCGGCAATTACTTCCAGGCTCCTCTGCTGGAAGCTAGTGCGACACGCACGGCGCTGAATCTTGCCGCTGGATGTCTTGGGGAGACTGCCCGCTTTAATCAACGATACTGCGTGTAACGGAACTTCGTGATTCTGCACTGTCGCTTCGCAGATAGCTTGAATAACCGCTTCCCATCCACACTGCTGCTCATCCACCTCTCCAACAAAAACCAGCCGCTCTTCACCGCCCACCTCGATAGAGAAGGCCGCACCGCAACCCGGTCGCAAGGCCGAGTGGCTCTCTTCGGCAGTCAATTCAATGTCTTGTGGATAGTGATTTAACCCGCGAATGATTATCAGATCTTTGAGCCGGCCCGTAACGAACAGCTCTCCGTCTTGATCAATGAAGCCGAGATCGCCTGTGCGCAGGAATGGGCCTTCACCTGTATCCGACAGATGTGCCTCAAAGGCGTGTGCTGTCTCTTCGGGTTTGTTCCAATACCCCTGTGCAACACTCGGACCTGCTACCCAGATCTCTCCAATCCGGCCCGGCACACAACTCTTCAAGGTCTTGGGGTCGGTAATTACGATCTGTTGGCCCAACAAACTTCCCCCACAAGCGACCAGATTGCGCGCACGTTCCTCCTGCTCCGATACCGTGACGACAAGATCCTTTTCGAGCGCTTTTGCGGCTACAGTTTTGAGAATGGGGAGTTCGGATTTGTAACTCCCTGAAACCATGAGAGTAGCTTCGGCCAATCCGTAGCAGGGATAGAAAGCCTCACGCCGGAAACCAAACGGCGCGAAGGTCGTCGCAAACCGTTCCAATGTTTCCCCGCGTATCGGCTCAGCGCCGTTGAAAGCTACGGTCCAACTACTCAGATCAAGTGACGCGCATTGCTCTGGCTTGATCTTGCGTACACACAACTCGTAAGCGAAATTTGGGGCTCCACTAACGGTACCTCTATAACGAGAGATGGTTTCAAGCCAGCGCACCGGTCGTTGCAGGAACGACGTCGGTGACATTAGTACGACCGGCAACCCTCCGTAGAGCGGCTGCAACACTCCGGCCATGAAACCCATGTCGTGGAAAGTCGGCAACCAGGAAACATATCTGTCTGCACTCGTGTGCTCGCACGCATGATGGACCAGCGCAGCGTTGTGCAGAAGATTGTCGTGGCTGAGCATCACGCCTTTGGGCGTTCCGGTCGATCCCGACGTGTATTGGAGAAACGCTAACGAGTCACTACGGACGGGCGGCTCACACCATTCGTCAGTAGCAGTTGGCGCAACGCAATCTGTCGCCAGCCAGCGGAGCGGCTTGAGATAAGGATTGTGCGCAAAATGAGGCTCAACTCGCGCGAGGATCTGACTTGTGGTCAAGGCAACAGCAGCTTCCGCATCGGCAGCAATCGCCTCGAGACGTAGAAGATTGCGATTACGTCGCGGCGGGTAAGCCGGCACTGCCACTGCCCCAGCATAGAGACAGCCAAAGAAAGCAACGATGAATTCCAAACCCGGAGGATAGAGCAGCAAGACTCGGTCGCCATGAGAGACTACAGGCTTGAGCCAGTCACTAATCGCGCGCGCCCGTGCGTCTACTTCGCCATACGTAAGCTTGACCTCCTCGATCTCTCCATCGACGAGAAAGGTGTAGACCACCTCCTCCGGCTGAAGGCAGGCCCTTCGTCTCACCAACTCGACAAGAGTTCGCGGTCTGTCCGGAGCAGATGCAAAGTGGTCCGAATGCTCGCGTATTCTACGGTCCATCTTTTTTTGTGGGATGCTGAGGAGTGTCTCTAGATCATAAAGACACGGTCTTGGTAACGAACGTAGCGTCGCCGTACGCAGAGAGAGCAGGCATCATATAATCAGGACGTACTTTGACCGGGTTGGCCTGCAGGTCAGGCAGGCCATACGACTGATCAACCAACCTAAATTTCACCGGTTCTTCCGAACGTAACTCGAAACTCAGTTCCACTCCTTCGGCCGGCAGAGCGAAATACTGCAACCCAAAAACTCTGCGGCGACCCTGTGCAGCAACAATCCTGCTATTGGGGACGTGGCGTCCATTGACTAGAACGGAAAGTATGTCCGCGTTCGACTCTTCATAGATAGCCATTATCGGCGCCTGGCGTTGCGACTTCAGCAGAACGCGCACTGTTCGCACACCGTCGCTGGTCTTGTCCTCCAGCACTTTCAACTCAGGCGCGACCAGTGACGATGCAGGCGCTGATTTTTTCAAATACGCCTTGTCCATGGTCAGGGGGAAGATCTCTTTCAGACTGCCTTTCTCACCGGATGGGCCAAAGAACTGCGTCGTCCATTCATCAGGCTGCTCGTCGAGACTGGTCCAAAAGGCCTGCCCCACATCAGCGTTCAATCCGTACATCACACTGTTTGGCTGCCGCCGCTCGCTACTGAAGCCGGCAGTAAAACTACCTGCCACGATAAAACCGATGCTGATTAATAAAGCAATTCCAGGGACCACCCACTTACGCGGCGCTGACTTCACACTCAATTGCGGAACAAGCAAGCCGAGCAACCACACCAGCGGGATCACCGCTGCGCTGGACATCCTGAGCGTCAGTGCATCGAACAAGATTTTGACGAGTGGCGCAAACAGAATGACAGCCGGAATAGCACCGGCAGCAAGGATGGTCAACGTTTTTGCAGGGATAATCTCGCGCGGCGGTGAAGCAAACCAAATATAGAGGCCCGGCAGCGTGAACAGCAGCGGCCACGTGAACAGGTAGCTGCCACCTCGCAAAAACACTGTGGCGAACACGAGAAAGAGCATCCACCAAAGAAGAGCGCCCACTGCAAGGTGTTGCACTCTTACTCTGCTCGAGCAAAGCGCATAAAGAGCCGCGGTGACGGCGATCGCGAGAGCAACGAAAGCGACCTGATAAAAGCCGCTGTTATACGCATCGCCCAAAGTCATTAATCTATACCCATAGTGCAACTCTCTGATGGAACTCCACACTACGCGAATAGTGAGAGCCGCAACTACCATAGCCCCAAGGAAGATGCCAAAACCCGCGGCCGTTCCCGCAGGCGTGATATGTCCTCGTTTAAAACCCAGCACTAGCGCACCAGCAAACAAAAGTACGATGAGAATCGTCGCCGGAGTAATTAAGGTGTAGGAGTAATGGATGAGGGTGGAACCGAAGAAATCGAAATAGACCTGATTCTGAGACTGCGTATGGTCCAAACTGATATCGCCGAAATGGCGCGCCAGCGCGAGGGCATACGAGCCCTGGTGCTGAACACTGCGTTCGTCGACGTTTCCAAAGTTGTCGAGCTGAGTGTGATAGAAAGACGGATTGCCGATGAACGCGAAGTTGAGAGCCGCAACTCCGGAGTTTTTAAAGACGGTCAAGTCACTGTCATTAGGCAGTCGGCGGTAGATGTCGTACATCAGAGAATTCGCGGCCGGGTGAGGAGCAGCGTTGGCAAACTCTTTGACGAGCCATCCATTGTTATTGCTCGTCTCAAACATTACGGTCGGACCAGTAGTGCCGCGTGCCTCAAAATTCAAGACAACTTTGACATCCTTGGCCCACGGGTGCTCATCTGAAAACCCTTGTGCCCCTATCAACCCGACTTCCTCAGCATCGCTGAACAAGAAGATCAGATCGTTTCTCAGCGTCCTGTCAGCCTTCAAAGCCCTGATCGTTTCCAACAAGCTCGCCACCGCTGCGCCGTTATCACTGGCGCCAAAACTCCCCGGGGCGGAATCGTAGTGGGCCATCAATAAAACCGCATTCCCTTCCCCCTTCCCCTTAATGCGAGTCAAAACATTCTGAACTTGTGCGGCGTGGTAAGGACTTCTCCAGAACTTTTTCACGACCGTCGTCTGCTGCACTTCGGGGGTCTGCCCCATGGCAGTTATTTGCTCAAGCAGGTAGTCACGCACCGACGCCTGTTCGAGAGAGCCGACGGGATGCGGCAGCCGGGCTACCACCTTCACGTGGTCCAGGGCACGCGCGGAAGAAAACTCCGTGGCCGGCGCGCTGGCAGCCACTGGCTGAGGAGCTCTTTGCTGGTAAACGCTCACAAACGCCAACAACAACAGAACAAGCGCCAAAAAGACTCGAATGCCCGGCAAAGTTCGAGTAGTAGTGTGTTCACCGATTACGTCCTGATAAACTTCAGCAGTTCGTTGGACCATTTGGATCAACTCCAATCTCGATCTTCACGCACGAGGAAAAAACTGAGACGAATCCCGCATGCGCACGCGCGCTGTCTTCGTCCGGATATTTTGTTGTGGCAGTTGGAGAAGTTTTAGTAGGAGCTTAGCGTACGGGCAGGCACGCTACCGCCGTCTCTGGTTTGTCATCCGAAATTCGGACACGCTACCGCTCTTTTCGGATTGCCCGAAGGTGACTTCCCAGCTACGACCCCCAAAGCTTATAGCCTTGTTGTGTCTTGATTTCGATGATGCGGTTGCACCACCGCGCCTCGCGGAAGGCGTGAATTTACTCCACGCCGCGCGACGTTGTCAACACGGATTAAAACAACGAGTTCGGTTTTTCGACAGATGATTTGGCGGTCCAGCGGTTAACACCACTACCCTCTTTCCTGAAACCAGGCGAACTATCCGAAACCTTCGTTCCGCACGAGATGATAAAGCTCCTGAGCGACGATACGTAGCAGTTGTGCTTGATCGGTGTTCAAGAAAAAGTGATCGCCTGGCAACATGCGCAGCTTGAACTTTGCTGCCGTCTGCGCGCGCCACGCCTCAAGATGCTCCCGCGGAATCTCGTGATCCTTTAGGCCACCAAAGGCTGTGATTGGGCAAGCTAGCGGTGGCTCGACTGTATAAGCGTAAGTTTCACAAACAGAGAAATCAGCCCGCAGCAACGGAGTCATCAATCTCATCAATTCCGGATGTTCAAGTACCTCACGAGGTGTGCCGTTGAGGCGACGGAGTTCTTCGAAAAACTCGTCGTCAGGCAGATCATGCGTGGGTGTCTCGTCGTCAAGAATCTGCGGTGCAGTGCGTCCGGATAAAAACAACTGGGCAGGCATTGGAGCTTCTATCCTGCGTAAATAACGCGCCAGCTCAAAACTGACGAGCGCGCCCATACTATGTCCGAAGAAAGCGAACGGCTTATTCAGGTAAGGTTGGATTGACTCTCCAATCGCCTTTACCAATGGTTCAAGCTGCGTGAAGGCCGGCTCATGCAAGCGGGTTCCGCGACCGGGGAGTTGAATCAGAAAAACCTCGACCTCCTTCGGGAGATCAGCCGGCCACTTCCGATAGATCAGAGAACTGCCACCCGCGTAGGGAAAGCAGAACAAGCGAATACGCGCCTGGGCCAACGGCTGTGGCGCGCAAATCCAAGGGTTAACTTGCGTCCTAACGTTGCTAGCTATCATGGATCTGCATCCCAGCCACACCACACTCTTGTTCCGGTACTAATGCAGTATCACTACCCTCCCGTTTACGATACGGGTGAGTGCAATAGGCTGCTGACGACGCTGGCGCCGTCCATGGAGAATTCAACAAGGGGCTGGCGAATGGGTTCGAGGGAATGATCTGGGTGATAGATTGCGCCCCCACCCGCCGGCAGACCTAACCCACGAAACTTTCCAGCCTTTGATTGTACGGCGCTTTTCAGCGCTTCCCACTCTCCTCTTTCATCATGAGCGCTGATGATGAAAGGAACCAGCTTGAAATTCTCGACGAAATTGGCGGGTCGACTGGTGCCCTCGGGCCAACTCATCAATCCTAACTGTACGGCTCCCGCTGACACGCCCATCAATAACGCGCCCTCGTAATATCGCCGCACGAGCAAATCCTTCACCCCATTCCGCTCGAAAACTTTCCACCCCTTAACGGAATCGCCACCCGCCAGCAGAATAATGTCAGCCTCTTCCAGAAATAAGCGATCCTCACTTGAGAGGTCTGAGGGGATCATGCGGCAGTCATGAATGTCGATGCTTTCCATAGCGGCCTCGAATATGTTGTAGAACTCTACGAGATCACCATTCGAAGCACCAATGTAAGCTGCTTTGGGAAACTGCGCGTCTAGCTGAACCCGCGCACTACTGAGAAAAGGTCCGTCGCTACTCTGCCAGAACAGAAGTTGACTATCGGCAAACAAGTAAATTGGTTTCAGAGGCGAAGTCATACAATCGAATCTCTCAAGCCGGCACCTGTTCCGCCGTTGCGCAAGCCGCCCGAGCATTTAACAAGCAGCCGCTCACTTCTCGCAAAATAGCAGCGGCTGCGCGGACCTCAGTTTCGCCAACGTTCCGGCTTACGACGAGCCGTACGTTGTTCGGCGGGAAGCCGGCAACGAGCAGGCCTCGGGCTCGGCATGCCGTCTCGAAGTCGGTTACGCTGACGCCGAGCCCGGCGAGGTTAATGAAGATCATGTTTGTTTCGATACTCTCGACGTCGATGCCGAGTTCAGATGACTGCGATACTTCCTCCGCCAGTAACTTCGTCAACCTATGATCTTGGCGGAGCGACTCAAGATGTCGAGTGAGAGCAAAATAGGCGGCCTCGGCGTACATTCCGATTTGATGGAATCCGCTGCCGTACCACACGCGAAAACGTCTCGCATTGGAAATAACTTTTTCAGTCCCCATTAGAATTGAGCCGAATGGCGCGCCCAGTCCTTTGGAGAAACAAACACTCAGCGTGTCTACTGCTTGTGCGTAGACATCGAGGGGGATTCCGGTCGCGATGTGACTATGGAACAATCTGGCGCCATCCATGTGCAAACGCAACCCACGCTCGGCGGTATAGGTTCTGAGATTTTGTATCTCGTCGAACGGAAAAATTTTTCCCTGGCGATGATTGATCGTGTTTTCGATCGCGACAAGCGTCGCCTGCGAATAGATGTTTTCGCGCGGCTTTGACGCGAGAGCCCTCTCGACGTCAGCCACCCGCAATACGCCGTCCGAAGTCTCGCGCCCGTTTAGCACTACGTGACAAAGCGCGGCGTGTTGAGCGCTTTCGTAGAGATTGATGTGGTAGTTGTATTCGGTAATTACCTCATCGCCGCGCTCGACCTGCGAGATAACCGCCAACTGATTGGCAAGCATTCCGCTGGTCGTAAAGACGGCAGCCTCTTTGGCGAACAGGTTTTTGCAGTAGTTCTCCAGGCGATTAACACTCGCATCCTCGCCATAGTAGTCATCACCAACTTCAGCGCAGGCAAGGTGTTCCCGCATTGCGCGAGAAGGCAGGGTGAACGTATCGCTACGCAAATCAATCATAAGATTTATTCTCCGCCCTCATTAGCGGAGTTGATTAGCTGGACCGCAGCGCAATCACCGGGTCGAGCTTCGTTGCTTTGGCAGCGGGGATTATCGTCGCTAACAAAGCCGCTAATACCAGGAGTAATGAGACGCCTGCAAACGTCACCAGGTCGAGGGGGCTGACGCCGTACAGCAAATTAACCATCAAGCGTGTCAGAAAGAAGGCTCCGACAAGGCCCAGGACGATACCCGCCAGCACGAGCCGCAGACCCTGGCTCACGATTAGCGTAAGCACGTGGTGGCGTTGCGCGCCGAGCGCCATGCGGACACCGATTTCATGCGTGCGCTGAGTCACCGCATAAGAGATGAACGCGAAAATACCCATGACCGCCAGTAGCAACGCCAGCACGGCAAACAGGGTCAGTAATGTCATGCTGGCTTGCACGGGCGCGATTGAATCTTTCAGGGTCTGGTCCATGGTCCTCATGCCAAGTAGCGGGAGGCTGCTGTCCATCGCCCGCAACTCGTTTCGCACAACGTTCGCCAGGCTGCTCGGGTCTGAGCTTGTGCGGACCACAATGTTCATGGTCCCAATGGGGTCCTGTGCATGCGGTCCATAAGCCTCCACTGTTGGAGGAATAGACAAACTTGTATGTCTCGTGTCTCCCACGACACCCACTATTGTGAGCCAGGGCCCGCTTTGTCCGGGAACTAAAGAAACTCTCTTGCCCACGGGATCTTCATTGGCAAAGTAGCGCTTCGCCATTGTTTCATTGATCAAGACGACTGACATCGTGTCCGCGGTGTCCTGCCGGGTAAAGTCGCGGCCGCTGACAATAGGAATCCGCATCGTGCGAAAGTAGTCAGGGGTTACGTCGCGGGTGCTTGCATAAAGTTTCTCACCGGGTGGTAGCGGACGTCCTTCAATATTCAGACTCTGGACCCTGTCCTCACCGGCGAGCGGAAGAAAATTGGTAGCGCCGACGGACTCCACAGTTTGGAGCGCTGCGATCCGCTCCACTGCCTGTTGGAAGAACAGCACACGCTGCGCGGCCTCAGGATATTTGTTCTGTGGGAGCGCAACTGGAACCACGAGGACATTGCTGGCGTCGAAGCCGGGATTTACTCTTTGCAGATTCAGGAAGCTCTTAATCATCATGCCGGCCCCTATTAGCAGGATGAGAGACAAAGCTACCTCGAAGACAATGAGCAGGCTGCGCAGGCGAAGACGCCCGCCGAACCCGCCTGACGAATCTCGTCCGCCCTCTTTAAGCGAATCGTTGAGATCGGGCTTCGATGTTTGTAACGCGGGCAGAAGGCCGAAGATCGCTGCCGCGACAATGGAAGCCACGAGGGTAAAAAGCAACACGTTGAGGTCCAACCCAACACGCTGCCCGAGATTCACTTCGGGCGCACGCGCCAGCAAAAGGTTGAGACCCACCAGGGCCAGCACGAAGCCCACCGCGCCGCTGAATAGTGACAGGAGCATGCTCTCGGTGAGCAATTGCCGGATCAAACGCACGCGACCTGCGCCCAACGCAATGCGAATCGCAATCTCCTTTTGCCGCGCAACAGCGCGGGCCAGCAGAAGATTAGCGACGTTGGCACAGGCAATGAGCAACACGAACCCAACAACTCCGAACAGCAACAGAAGCGCGGGCTTCGCTCGCTTCGTGACGTCTTCGTGCAACGAGATCACGTTCAGACCCCACTCCGCATTGGTACCCGGATACTCTTGCTGTAGCCGGCGTGCAATCGTATTCACGTCAGCTCGCGCTCTTTCAACTGTCTGCCCCGGCTTCAATCGTGCGAGGACCTGAAGCGAGCGCATCCCGCGTGCCTCGCGATTGGCTGTTGGTCCAAGGGGCACCCATAGGCTGGCCGGTGCTTGTACGGGAAACCTGAAACTCGCAGGCATGATGCCAACGACTGTATGCGCCTCACCGTCGAGCGTAATGACCTGACCCAGGATGTTCGGGGTTCCGCCGAATCCGCGCTGCCACAAACCGTGACTTAGAACGACCACCGGATTGCCGCTGCGCTGATCCTCTTCCGGCAGGAAGGTACGCCCGATGAGTGGCTGAACATCCAATAACGGAAACAGATCGGCTGAGGCCTTCCCTCCCTGAACGCGCTCAGGCTCGGCGGCGTTAACAGTTAGGGTGAATTGCTGCAGGTTATAGGCAGCGACTCGAGCGAAGACCTGATTACCCTGCTGTATGTCCGCGAAGTTTGGAAAAGAAACCGGGTCGTGATCCGTTCCTCGCCGCTGGTTTGCCTGCCAGATCGTGACCAGTTGTTCCGGTTGCGCAAACGGGAGCGGGCTGAGCAGATACGCATTGATTAAACTGAAGATTGCTGTGTTGGTACCGATACCCAGCGCAAGTGCGAGTACGGCCACGCCAGTGAACAACGGTGCTTTCCACAGCATCCGAAAACCAAAACGCAAATCATTCAGGAATGCGCCCATTGCGCGACCTCCACGAGTTGATCATCTGCCATCGCGTCCCTGATCGATTCATCACGATTGGATCGAAAGGTAACCGAACTGAGCCGCGATACAAGGGGGTTGCACAGAGCAAGTGCCACGCTTCCAACAACGTGCACAACCTGGACCTCTACTGACGGCGACAAAATGAAGAGACTGCGGCCTTCTACTGTGATTGTGCTTGTTCCATCTTCTTCCGCAAGCTGAGGGGTCGCATGTCGGTCCAGACTTCTTCAATATAAGCCAGACACTCGCTCTTAGGTCCACTCTTCCCGACATCATTCCAGCCCAAAGCGTTTTGGCGATCGGCGGGCCAGATCGAATATTGCTCTTCGTGATTCATTACAACCTTGTAGATCGTAGTGTCTTCCTTTTCGTCATCGTACATATTCAGTCTCCTTTTGAGTCAGTCTACGTGTGATTTGCCAGCAGCACCGCTTGTCAACGCATCGCGGCGACAAACTTGCTGTCAATGGTAATACGCGCCTGATAATTTACGTTAGTGAGGAGGATTAGCACGCGGTCGCCGTCCTTTAAGCGCCGATCAAACACGCCTTGGAGGCCGCGGAGTGAACCATCACTAATCGTCACTTCATCTCCCGATTCGAAGGGCTCGTCCAGGTCGATGTAACCATCCTCACCGGTTCTCATCCTGATGAACTCAATTGCTTCGTCATCTACAATGGCCGGGATGCCGCCGAAGGCAACAACGCTGTGCACGCCTCGAGTATAGGTGATCTTGTGAAGCATTTTATCGGCGTCGAAGCGTGCAAAAATGTATCGTGAGAACAGAGGTTTGATCGCATACCCGGCAGGACCGAACGTATGTGACCGACGCCGTTCTTTGATTCTGGGAGCGAAGGTCTCAACACCCCAGGCACTCAGGTTGTAGTCGGCCCGATCCTCGGAACTGGGCTTCGTGTAGATGGCATACCAACGTGCGGAGTCGTGTTGTTGCAGGCGATCGAGTGATCCTTTATTCACGAGATTTCTCCTAGGCAGGGGCAGAGATTTACCGTTAGAGCGCCGCCTGGGGGAAGCGTGCCTTGCCGCCTTAAGGTTGTAGTGCAGGGATGCTAGTCAGACTTCGTGACCCTGTAGAGAGTCTGTCCATCGGCACAACGCTGCTCTTCCACGAGGCCTCGTTGTTTGAGCCGGTCCAAAGCTCCTCGCACAGCAAGAATCGTTTCGGCGACTTGCTGACTCATCACCCACCACTTGGCAACGCCCTCCAGGGTGTCGCAAGCCTGCGGATGCTCGGCGAGGTATTCCAGGATTTGTTGTTCTAAAGCTTTGTCCGTCGTCACGCTTCGGACACCATTGGTTATTTCAACGTACTGCATCGGTGCGGATAGAAGCCTGGGCAATCGGGATGCCATCGCTAACCTGGTGTGAAGTGGGCTGTTTACTCAAGTTGCAGGATTTCTTTGACAGGTGCATTAACTGGAACAGGGTTTAATTAGCCTAGTCTCGTGGGCCAGCAGCGAACGATACGGCAAAATTGATTGCCAATAGGTCGGATATTTTTTTCCTACCACCCTAGGACAATTTTGGCCGACCAGAAAGCAGCGAGATCCGGCTGCAGATCCACGTGGTCCATTTCGATATCAGAAGAGTTTTTATTGCTCTGCGAGTTGCGTGAGGCCGTGCTTCTTGAGGAGAGCAAAGAAGGCACGTCGATCTTTTTTTGCGGCGCGCGCTGCCTGGCTGATATTACCGGCACTATCCTGAAGCACCGCCTGCAAGTAGTTGCGCTCGAAGGATGAGACGATGCGAGCTTTTGCAATTTTGAAGGGCTCTCTCACCGATGCGGTTTCAGTGACCTCATCGAGTGCACCTGAGACGGCGGCAGGAAGTAATGGGCCAACAAAGAGCTTGATATCATGCGCACGAATTGTCGGCTCTTCGCCCAGCACCACGGCATAGCGAATGACGTTCTCCAGCTCACGCACATTGCCGGGCCAGGTATAAGAAAGCAGTTTCTGTTTGGCCGCTTGCGAAAAACGGAGGGCCGGACGACGGTATTCGGCTGCCGAAGTTTTTAAGAAGTGCGCAGCGAGCGGAACGATGTCTTCGCGGCGTTTCGCAAGCGGCGGTAGTGACAAGGTTACAACGTTCAGACGGTAGTACAGATCCTCTCTGAAGGTACCTTCAGCGACCTTCTTCTTGAGATCCTGGTTGGTAGCGGCAATCAGTCTGACGTTAGCTTGCCGATAGGTAGAAGACCCCAGCGGCTTATATTGCTGATCCTGACTAAAGCGAAGAAGCTTGATTTGGGCGGCCATGGGGAGCGAGTCCACTTCGTCGAGGAACAAGGTCCCACCTTCCGCCTCGGCGATCAACCCGCGCTTGGCTCGGCGGGCGTCGGTAAAGGCACCCTGCTCGTGACCGAACAATTCATTTTCGAACAACTCTGCCGGCACAGAGCCGCAGTTAATCGGAATCATCGGCTTACCCGCTCGCGCGCTCATGTAATGAGTCGCGCGCGCGCACATCTCTTTACCCGTACCGGTATCGCCAACGATCAGCAGGGTCACGTCACAAGCAGCCACCCGTGGAATAATGTTGATAGCTGAGAGGAAGGCGGGCGAGGTACCGATGAACTGACGCATTCCAAAATGCGAGATCAGATTCAACCGGCTCTGGTTTAATTCGTCTTCCTCTCTGTTTGGCGGTTTAACAGTGCGGCGAACGCGGAGTCGGACGTCGTGTAGGTTCAGCGGCTCGATCAGGAAATCATCTATGTCAGGCGGCAGTGCATCATCGTTGAAATCGGTCACTTGACCTTTGAGATAAACAATAACGGGAATGTCGTGCGTGCCGTTCAAGACGCGGAGCTGTTCGGTGAGGCAAGACAGTTCGGTAGTAGCCGTTCCGAGCAAAACCAGCTTCGTGCGCGGATCAGTTAAAGCTGCACACAAGCCATCGTCACCCGCAAAAACGGCACACTCGTGTCCGTCCGCATTGAGCCATTGAATAAGGTGGGCCAACTGCTCTTGCTCAAAGACATCCGCCATGATGCGAATGACGTCGCGCCGTTGCAGCCCGATACCTCGAGGGGAACTAAGGGAACTCGAATTGAACATTTAGTCCTACAGACAGAGCTACCGCTCCGTCGGGGTCGATTTAGGACAACCCGCGACCACGCTCTGGGGGGGAGGAGTCGAGACGTGCGAGGTCGAGCAGTCGATTCGAGCGCCTTATACAACAGATGAATTCAAAATGTCCGTACCCGAGCCGACTCTGTGCGAATGACACTCTGTCTGATTGCATACAAAAACGAATTCTCTGTCGATATGCAAGATTAAAGCGAGACTGAGATTTTTAAGCAGCTCGAAGATCGTCCACTTCTTTCCTCACGATGCGGTAACACTCGCAAGCTCCGTGCTCGAGCTTTTGCCGGTCAGTTATGGTGATTTTGGCCCGCCGGTAACGAATGAGACCGGCGTCCTGAAGTGCACAAGCGGCCTTGGTAACGCCCGTACGGCGGATACCCAACATTTCTGAAATGAACTCCTGAGTGAGTTCGAGTGTGTTTGATTTCGTGCGGTCGCTAGCCGTTAGTAGCCAGCGGCAGAGCCTTTCCTCAATAGTGTGGAAGCGGTTGCAGAGAGCCGATTGCGTGATCTGGGTAAGTACCCCATGCGTGTATTTGAGTAGAAGGTCGTGCAGTTTTCCTTGTCGCCTGAACTCTTCCAACAGTGGCTCTGGCCTAATCCGTTGGGCGTCAGCGCTAAGCTGGACATTACTTTGGAACGGCGAGACGTTTACGTTCATAATCAACGAAATCCCTACCATTCCTTCATTGCCAACCATCGCGACCTCCACAATCTCGCCGCGACCAGTCATCGAAAGCAGGGAAAGCATGCCGTTCTCGGTAAAATATCCGTGACTGACGGGTTCGCCGGCTTGACAGATGATTTGGCCTTTTTTGAGGTGAACTGATTCTAGATGCGGACGTAGCCTCTCGTACTCCTGGCGGGGAAGTGACGCGAGAATTAGGTTTTTGGGCGCATGCGCCATTAAAGGAAAGGACATCGAATTGAACCTTTAAGACAAGGATGGGAAGTTCACGGCGCGAGAGAACCCTATGGGGAGACCGTCGTTTCCACGTGTTCGGGCATTTTACCCCTCTGACCGTCAGAGGTCCAGCACAATGAAGAAACTTCAAAATCTCGTACGCTTGGCCGAGCAACGGCACAGGTCCGCTGCTTGCTTCACCCTAGAAGGTCGAGTTCCTCGCGCGCCTGACGCTCGATGTGATGGAAGCGACCTGGGTGTTGATTAGCGAGCCGTATCGCTGCCCTCAATTCACGCCGCGCTTCATCATTTTGATGCGATCGGGCCAGCGCAATTCCCAATGATAGATGCGCGCTCGGATCGTTGGGTGCAAGTTCCACAGCCTTCCGAGCATCTGACATTGCTTCGTCAAAGCGGCGCAGGTTGACCAACTGGCCGCTGCGTACGATATGGCTTTCGGCTGCCGCCTGCGGAAACTCAAAACGCCCACGGTAAACGAGAATGCTCCCGCCAATAATTGCCTGGGGTGAAGTCTGCGCAACTGCCTCGTAGCGTGTGTCAAGTGGAGGAAGCACCGATGGGCTGAGGAAAATCGTTCCCTCGACGATCGGCGGCACTGGTTCGCTTATGCGGTCGGTAAGAGTCCAACCTAATGCCGGCATGAGACGGCAACGCTGATTGAGATAAGCCAACTCGCCACTCCCGAAATAAGCGAGCCAACAGTCACCCGTGCTCTCTCCTTTCGAATACATCTCGACAGCGGCAAGATTCTGTCCCCAATCCACGTTCGACTCATGAAGAAGACGCCAGGTGTTATTGGTACCGCCCCAGAAATCGTTCGCAAAGGCAATGTAGTTGGGCGCTGTCCGCCACGACGCAGCGATGTGAAAAATTAACAAAGCGATCAGCGGAATTAGAAAGATGCGATTCCGACGGACCGAGGCGCACGCGCCCGCTGCGGCAACAATCATTAGGAACGGATAAACAGGCAAGATATGCCGCACGCCGATGTTCAGACCTGACATCATGCTAATACCGAAGTAGATCACCACCGGCAACAGCAAAAACAGCATTGAGCGCGCGTGATTGCGATATAGCTTCCGGTTAAGGGCAAAAGGGATCAGCAACAGCAAGGCGATGCTGGTCTTGATGGTAAACGCGACAGGAAAGTAGAACCACTGTCCAGTGCTATACACATGGCCGAGTAAAAAGGTGCTGCGACGGCCTCCCAGCACGACATCTGCGAGGCCATAGCCATAAGATTCCGGGAAGATACGAGAGCGAAGGATAAGTTCCAGCAACCCGCCCGTCGAGAGAGTCACGGAGTTATTGACGGATCCCGGGAGCGCAGCGTAACGGAAACGGTAGAACGCCCACAAGACGACGAACCCAATGAGAACAACCGCGACGTAGGCTGCGAAGTGGTAAAGGTTCTGGCGGAGTGTTACGTCTCTTTTGGCCCTGGTCCATCGCGCCAGAAGTGAATCTCCGATGAGAAGTAGAAAAAGGATGGGCAACATCAGGATGGCCGAATGCTTTGACGCCAACATCAGCCCAACCGCCACGCCGGTCAGTAACAGGCGGGCCAGCCCGGGTTGAGACAGGTAACGGTAAAGCGCATACACCGCCCCAACTGTGGTTGTAGTCAGTGCCATGTCAGTCGTTACCAAAGAGCCATGCGCAATGAGGTTTGGCTCAAAGGCCAGCAGCGCTGACGCGACAAGGGCTTCGACGTCGCCGAACATCTCTCTCGCCATGAGGAACACGAGCACAGCCAGAATCAGACTCATCGACGCAGCCGCCAAGCGGGCGGGTACGAGAATTCGCTCGACGCCGTTGGTGCTGAGAAACTGGCCACCTTTCTTAAAGCCCTCCCATTTAGGTGTTAGCTGCGAGCCGCAGGATCCGGGGGTTGACTCAACCTGCTGGAACCTCGCCGGAATCGACGCAATTAATTTCAGTAGCGGCGGATGCTCTGGATTGATGCCATAGTCGCCACATTCCCAGTAACGGTATCCGGCGAGGATGTGGATCGGTTCGTCGAAAGTCGCACTCGTTCGAAATACGTGATACGAGAGTTGGGCGGCGTAGATTAAGATCAGTGCCGTAAAGATAAAAATCGTCGCTCTACGGCTTAGCTGCCGGCGATGCTTACCAGGTTGCGGTGAAGTCGTTAACTCAGATTCGACTGAGTCAATGCGCGCTGATGGCGCCATGGCGATTTGCTCCTCATGCTAAGAGACCTGTCTGAAGATAATGATATTTTCGCGCTTCGCAAGTCGCATACCTACGTTACGCAACTGTGCGCGTCAGCTAAAGGAGACACGACTCATGTGGCTGCTTCCCAATGTCGAGCTATGCAATAATGACCTTCAATGGTTTCCACTGATGTGACGTCCGTACCAACCCTGGAGCAGGTGCGCCTTCTCGTCGCTCCGGCTTTCCCGCACCGGAAAGTGATCAGCGCTGAGCGTCTTGCCGGGGGATTATGCAATTCCAACCTGAAGGTAACTTTCGATGCGCCCCACGAGCCGGTGGTGTTACGGCTTTACAAGCGCGATCCAGCGGCCTACGGCAAGGAGATAGGACTGTTGCGACTCGTGCGCCAGACTGTGCCGGTTCCCGAAGTAATTGATGCTCAGGCTGAAGCGCCGGGAGACATAATTGGCGTTGGACCCTATGCTCTCATTGAATACGTCAACGGCATCACCTTTCAACAGTTGAAGGAAACCAAGGATCTGGTGGCAATTCAGCAGGCTTCATCTTCGATTGGGAAAACTCTTGCTGCGATTGGGCGTTATCAGTTCGCCAGACCTGGCGTGATCTCCGCAAGCGCGCGCGTGACGGGCAAGGCTGATCATGAGTTGGAGGTTACCGCGTCATACATTGAAGGCCGCGATCCGATTCCGCGCATTCTCGACTCGTATCTTGCTTCCGCAAATCTTCAGCGGCGTATCGGCGCCGGCCTCGCTCGCCGCATCCACGACTTTATGTGGTCGTGGGCGCCGCGTTTGCCGCAACTTGATGATGGACCGGACCTCGTCCAATGCCTTGTGCACAGTGATTTAGACCAGGGTAACATTCTGGTACGGCAGGTTGAAGGACAGTGGGTGGTGGCGGCGGTGCTCGACTGGGAGTTTGCGTTCTCGGGCTGTCCCTTGACTGACGTGGGCCATTTTCTTCGATTCGAGCGCTCCGCTAAACCGCTGCGTGAGCCTTACTTTTCACGCGCTTTCGTAGAACACGGCGGCAGGCTGCCAGAGGATTGGCGCCAGGTGATCCGAGTGATCGATTTGACAGGTCTCTGCGAGACACTGACACACGAAGAGTTACCACCATTTGTATTACGCGAGATGCTTGGGTTGATTTTGGCGACGCTCGAAAACCGAGACCCTTACTAGAACCATGCCTTATCGCGGTTGGTTGATGGAATCTGGCTCATGCCCCGTGGCATTGGTATGACATGTCCGTTTGCCTAAACGGCGGCCGCATTTCGCCAGCTGTTGGGTCTGTTTCCAAAACCGACTCGTACAGGCTGCTGATCGAGCCGATTACTTTGCCCTTCTCGTCGATCTGCGCCAGCATCCATGCGACGTCCGCTACTTCGGGCTCAAGCTCACCGGGGTCTTCCAGCAGGTAACAGAATGTTGCAGCCGGCTACTAGGCCAGCCTACTTCAACCATTCGACCTTGAGTCCGGTTTCTGTTGCCAGCCGTTCTCGCTCTTGTGGTGTCGCGCAGCCGATTAAGCAGTCTTGGCCACCGAGATCGATGTATGTGAAACGGCGACTGATGCCGACCCTACTGAGGAGGTCCGAAAAGCGAGACAGGATACTGGGATCGACCCAGTCGTCCTCAACTTTGGCATCCCAGCGATACGACTGACCACCCAAACGGAACGCTACGCGAGCCTCTCCCGCCTCGACGTCGACATGGTCCGTGATGTCCTCGAGCGGCAGCTCGCCTTGTGCCAAGTCCTTCATTCGCCGGGCGATCGCAGCATAGGCGCCGTGATCCTCGATGCACTCGGTGTCGAAGTGCCAGATGTTGTCAGAGGGATAACCAGTCTCACCGGCTTGGGATTCGCTCTCCGCTTCACCACCCATGCACACGAGCAGGAGGCGGTAAGGTTCAGCTTCGAATGACTCGCGATCGAACGACTCCAACAACGCGTCGGGCTTGACGCAAGGTGCCAGCTTGATGCCGCAGCTTGCCAGGGTCGAAAGCTGCTGTTCGAATGAAATCGGACCGCTCGGCCGCCGCTTGAATAACTTGAACATCTCCAGCCCCTTTGGCCTAAGAAATCGCTCGCGAGTTTCAATTTCCAACAGTCTACGACGCCACGTGTCTAGCGTCAGCAGAATTGCATCAGTGCGGACACGATTAGGCGGAATCGTCCTCTCTACAAGACCTATTAACTGCTACTCAAAAGCGGTTGAGCCTGGACTCTTCCAAAACCTGGCGAATGGCTTCAATTACTAACTCCGGCTGGTCGTGATGGATAAAATGACCACTTTTTTCGGCGATGATCTGCCTGCCTTTGGCTGAGCGACGCACAAGCTCCTGCTGCAACTCCAAACGGATTTCCTCAAACTTAGGCGCGAGCGACGGAACGGCGTAATCGTTCGGATTCAAAGTTGCACTGCCGCGTGTCAACACAACGAGCGGAATATCACGGCGCCACTTTGCGGTACGTAGCTGTGCGACGCTTTTATCGAAGTCAATACCTTCTGCATTCCGCACGACCATGTCTTCCGGCTTGGCTTTCTTCAACATCTCCGGCGGTAACACGGCAAGCATTCGATCGCTTTCGTCCTCATGCGTGGAATCAACCAAAACAATGCCAACAACTTCTTTTGGGTATTCACTGGCGTACAGACGGGTATTCATTCCGCCGAATGAATGACCGACGAGCACGTACGGCGGATTGACTCCTGCTTTGGTGAGTAGATTATGCAAATCAAGGACTATGTCCTTGCTGGTGCGCGGTTGTGGGGCGCGATCGCTCTTGCCCGTACCGGCACGATCATACGAACAGACGCGAGCAAATTCCGAAACCTTCGGCTCGACAAAACTCCAGGTCGCTGATGTGTTTGCCATTCCGGCATCCAGCACCACTACGGGCCTACCTGCATGTGCTTCGCCAGCACATTTGATATACAACCGGCGACCACCTAGATCTACTAATTCCTCAAGCGGCAACGACTGGCGCTCGGTATTAGCTTTATGTTGCGCAACAGCAGAATCGCCGCAAATTGCAGCACACAAAACCAGAAGTACAATTCTCTTTGCAGCGAACATGAACTTTATTGATTGAGCAATGTCGCTTGTGAAGACACGACTTGCCAACGCTCGTTTCGATACGCAAACACATCTGTAAAACGAAGCGTGACTTCTGCGACCTGACCTTCGTATTCACCTGCTGCCTTAGTTCTTCCTGTGACAATTGCCCAATGTCCAAACGGACGAACATTGATGTCGTCAATGTGCATTGCGATGACTTGACGGCTTCCTGAACCGAACACTTGCTTCAGCACCTCAGCCTTCGTCAGAACTTGCCCCGTCAGATCGGTAACACTCCAATCATCTGCAAGAGTCTGTTCAATAAACGAGCGATCGCCTTCAACCCAAGCCGTCGCTAGACGTGTTTCGATCTCGCGCAAAGTTTCTATGACTTCCGAAGGCTCAAACATTGGATTGGTTATCGGCGTCCAGGTAATCACGACGTTCGGCCTGATCCATGATTTGCGTGATCACGCGCGCATTTGCTTTGACACCGCGAGGCGTAACAAGTTCCCCAATATTGCCAGCAGCGGGGCCTTCGAAGTCCGCAGCGCTGGTGCGGGATCGTAATTGTCCACTTGACCGAACAGGAACTACGGCAGGCGGGGATTATTGCACCGGCAGTATCACGGTTTCCAGTGATTTGAGCAGAACCGAGAGGAAGCTGAGCTTGAAGTAATCAGGCCGGGAAGTTCTGCAACCTCCCGGCCTGACTTCGTAGATCGGCGGACAAATTCCAACTACTTCCGCAGCGTCTTAGCCGAAACTACTGCGGTGTACGAAGACATACCTCCCTGATTGAAAGCGCGTACGCGATAGTAGTACTGCGTATTCGCGAACAGGTTTCCATGGACAAAATGTCGGATGTTTGGAAACACTCGCCCAAGCTCGATGAAGTTGTTGCAGCCACGTTGAGCGCAACCTTCAATGATGAACCCGTCTTCGTTATCTGAATTATCGGTCCACACAATCTGAATCCGATTCATCGCGATGAAGTCGACTCGCAGATCACTCGGCGCCACTGGCGGCGGCGGTGGTGTAACGGACACGTCAAACATCTGCACCGTCTCACCCAGATCGTTATCGGTGACCTGCACAGTGACGTGATAAGTACCCACAATCGCGTATTGATGCGTCGGCGGGAAGATTGGACCAGGCGCAAATAGGTCCAGGATCTCGGTCTTACCGTCGCCCCAGTTGATCGTAACGCGTAGTTCCTCGTCTGACTGATCAGAAACGTAACCTGGATCTTCGACAGTGCCAGTCAACTTCACCGTCTGACCGGGTACAACCGATGACGGAGTCACGGCGAAATCGACTAGGATTGGATCTACGTTATTGATAGTGACTGACGTCTCACCGGTGCCTTTGCCAAAACGATGATCGTCGACACTCACTTTGATCGGAAGAGTGTCTGACGGTGTACCGTCTGGTTCATCGTCGCGAAAGCGAGTGGTGAATTCGAAGTTCCGAGCGCCAGCCGGCAACTCGAATATCTGCGTGATAACCGAATTCCACTGAACGCGAACTGTGAAACTGTCATTTGCGTTTTCGTCGTCGATTTTAAATGTCAACGTCGCCTCGCTGCCCTCCGCGATCGGTGACGTTATAACAACGTCACTCACAACGGGCGCCGAGTTTGACGCTCCCCACGACGGGTTACGTTCATCGGGTGCAGTGGTGGTAATGACATTCATCCGATTACTTCCGTCTGCATCCATGACAAAGATGTCGCGAGTGTCGCCGAAAATGATTTTGTTACCATCGGAACTGAAACACGGCGCGTGTTCAGTGGTTGTTGAGTTCGTCAGATTCACCTGATCAGACCCATCCGCATCCATCACATAAATCTCTGAATTGCCGTCACGCGTACTGCGGAAAATGATCTTTGAACCGTCAGGACTAAACACCGGTTCTGCATTAACGCCGGCGTTTGACGTGAGTGGTGTTTGGTCAGTGCCGTCCGGCTTCATCGCTATGATGTCGGCCCCGCCGTTTCCAATACGGCGAAAGACAATGGTTTTGCCGTCCGGGCTAATCGCGGGCTCATCGTCAAGATCCTGGCTATCCGGGTCGAGGGTCAGGTTCACCGGATTTGAGCCATCGGCGTTCATTGAAAAAACGTCAGAATTGCCGTCTCGACGAGACACAAAGATTATTTTTGCGCCGTCGTGACTCCAAACCGGATTGAGATCGGCGACGGTGTTGGTGGTTAGACGCTTCTGATCGGTACCATCCGCATTCATCACGTAGATTTCCGCATTTCCATCGCGAAACGAAACGAAAACTATCTTGCCGCCATCGGCGCTGTATGATGGCTCGATATCACTCGCCGCGTTGGTTGTCAGGCGCTTCGGATCGGTGCCGTCAGTGTTTGTGGACCAAATGTCACTATTGTTATCAGCTGTCGCTGAAAATGCGATTCTCTCCTGTGCCGAACTCAGTGCGGGCACGAGTAAAAAAATTGCACTCACTGCAAACAGCAGTGAGAGTTTGGTGTGTACTTTTGAATTTAAGTTCATAATTCCTCCAAAGATGAAGTTGCCGAAAGTGGTCTCGTATTACTGACGACCGGCAAATTTTGTTTGGAGGGGTCTTCGCAGCAAA
>DAIOGT010000066.1:0-23439 GCA_036745095.1 Pyrinomonadaceae bacterium | reverse complement strand
GCGATCGTCGTCATCAGAATCGGACGCAAGCGATCGCGGTTGGCGCGAATGATCGCTTCATGCCGGTCCATGCCCCGCTCGCGCAACTGGTTCGTGTGATCGATCTGCAAAATCGCGTTCTTCTTGACCACACCAAACAACAGCAGCAAGCCGAGCCCCGAAAAGATGTTGACCGTCTGGCCCGTCATTAGCAGCGACAGAATGCCGAACGGAATGGCGAGCGGGAGAGTCAACAGAATGGTCACCGGGTGAATGAACGACTCAAACTGCGCCGCCAGCACCATGTACATGAAGACGAATGAAAGCAGGAACGCGAGACCGAAGTAATAACCGGCGCGGCCAAGCTCCTTCGAACGGCCCGCCAAACCTGTTTGATAAGCCGGATCGATGTTGAGCTCCCTCTTAAACTGGTCCAACTTCTCGATGACCGCGGCTTGCGAACCACCTGGCCGCACGTTGCCCAGCAACATCACCTGTCGCTGACGGTTAAGACGGTCGATCGCCGCCGGACCTGTGCCCTCTTCGACTTTCACGAGATTATCGAGACTGACCCAGCCGATCTTCGTGGACGACACGATCATTCGCGTCAAACCTTCGACACTCGTACGAAACTCTCCGACCGCACGCACGCGCACGTCGTACTGGTCCGTACCGGCGTTGAACGTCGAAACCTTCTGACCGGCAACGAGCGAATTCAAAGCCTGAGCGATATCGCCGACTCTCACGCCGAGATCGGCCGCGCGTGCGCGATCGATCTCGACGCGGAGTTCCGGCTTGCCGCTAATCAGTGTCGAGTCAACGTCGACGACGTCTGGAATCGTCTTCATCTTCTCGAGCATCGCGTCGGAGTACTGCTTCAGCTTGTCCAGATCTGGACCACGCAGCACGTATTGAATGTCGGCATTGCGAAATCCGCCGCCGGAAATTGCCGCCACCTGCTGCACGCTCGTACGCAGTTGTCCCGGAAACAGTTTCTGGTACTTGCCCAGAATTTCAGTGCGGGCGCGCACCATCAGCTCCTGCTGGGAAACGTCGCGCTCCTCAATCGGAGTCATCTTCACGTAGATCGTGGCGACGTTGACCTGCTCCTGCTGGCCGCCGCCGATCGTGGTCAGCGTGTCCGTAATGCCTGGCAGCTTCCGTACATCGGTGGCAATGCGCTCAGCAAGCGTGGAAGTGTTTGCGAGCGAGTAGCCTTCGGGGGCGCGCACGTTGAGCTCAAACTGCGCCTGGTCGTCAACCGGCAGAAAATTCTTTCCGACAAACATGAAGAGCGGCACGATACTGAGGATCACGATCACACAGGCGGCGACGATGACCCAGCGATGCGCCATGGACCACGTCAACATTCTCGTGTACGTGCGATCGATTGGTCGATAAAAACGCGATTCCTTCGAGCCGTGATCGGCAGCTTCCGTGCCTTTCTCAGGCGCGGGTTGCTTTTCATCGCCGCGACGCTTGATCAAACGCGCAGCCAGCATCGGCGTGAGCGTGAACGACACCAGCAACGACACCGCGATCGCGAATGACGCCGTCAGACCAAACGACGACATGAAGCGTCCCACAATCCCGCCCATGAAACCGACCGGCAGGAACACCGCGAGCAGCGACAACGTTGTCGCCATGACGGCAAGGCCGATCTCCTTTGTGCCCTCGATGGCCGCCTGGAACGGCGGCATGCCCTTCTCTTCGACAAAACGGAAGATGTTTTCAAGCACTACGATCGCGTCGTCGATCACGATACCGACCATGAGCGTGAGCGCGAGCATCGTGATCTGGTTCAGCGTGAATCCCATCGCGGCCATGAGACCGAACGTGGCGATGAGCGACGTTGGGATCGCGAGACCGGCGATGACTGTCGATCGAAAACTCCATAAGAAGACGAAGACGACAATCGCCGCCAGAATACTGCCCTCGATCAAGTGAGTCTGAATCGACTCGATCGAGGCCTTGATAAAGATCGACTGGTCGCCAACGACTTCCGTTTTGAAGCCTGGCGGCAATGTCTTGCTGATCTCTACCAAACGCTCCTTCACCGCATCAGCAACCGCGACGGTGTTCTGGCCCGATTGTTTGGAAACAATCAGAGTCACGGCCGGCTGCCCATTCAAACGTGCTTCAGTGCGGGGCTCTTCGGCTGCATCTTCGGCGTAACCTACATCGCTGAGTTTGACCGAGTAAGTCCCGCGATTCGCAACGACGAGGTTGTTGAACTCAGCGGGCTCGACAATCCGGCCCATCGTGCGGACAGTCAGCTCGCGCGCGCCTTCGTCAACACGACCACCCGGCAGCTCCAAATTTTGGGCGCGTACTGAATCGGCAATTTGCGCGACCGTCACGTTGAAGGCGCGCATCTTGTCCGGGTCCACCCAGATCGCGATCTCGCGACGTCGTCCACCGACAATCTGTACGTCGCCGACGCCGTTGATCGATTCGATCTGCTGCTTGATACGGTTGTCGGCTACATCTGTGACTTCACGCAGCGACCGTGGCGCCGATACAGCGATGCGGACGACGGGCGCCGCGTCGGTGTCGAGCTTTTGGACGATCGGCTGTTCGGCAGTGACCGGAAGGTCGTTGACGATCAGGTCAATTTTATTTCTAACTTCCTGCGCGGCGACGTCCGGGTTCTTCTCGAGCAGAAACGTTATGAAGACTTGCGAAACACCTTCGACGGAAGTTGATCGAAGTTCATCGATACCGGAGATCGTGTTGACAGCGCCTTCGACCTGGTCGGTGATCTCAGTTTCGATTTCCTGAGGCGATGCGCCGGGGTTCACAATCGTCACGGTGATGGTGGGCAAGTCGATCTTCGGAAACAGATCGACGCCCAGCGAGTTGTAGGAAAACAGTCCGACGACAGTCAGACTGAGAATCAACATCGTCGCGAATACCGGACGGCGAACACAGATTTCGGCTAGCTTTTGCATACAAGATTATTTCACGCGGATTAACGCGGATTATTTACGGCGATGCCGTCAGCCAACTGCTCCAAATTGCTCGTCGCAACCTGCTCTTCAGGGGCCACGCCGGATCTGATCTCGATCAAGTCGCCTTCTGTCTGGCCCGTCTGCACGAGACGCTGTTCGGCGAGGCCGTTCTTGATCACGTACACACGATTGACGCCTGCGTCGTTGACAACGGCACGCGCGGGAATCAGGACCGCCGGGTCAGCGCGCTCCTGCAAAATTCGCACGGTCGCAAACTGGCCGGGCTTGAGAGCGTTACCGCTATTGTCGATCTCCGCCTCGACCGTCAACGTGCGCGATGCGGCTGTGACGTTCGGCGCGATTCGCGCTACACGCCCGGAAAAATTCTTGTCAGGCCATGCGCTTGTTGTGATCGAAACCGATTGGCCCACCTTGACTTCCGGAATCGCCTGTTCGGGAATGTCGATACGAATACGCAGCGGATTCGTGCGCACAAGCGTGACCACTTTCTGCTGCGGCGACACGTACTCGCCGAGGTCCGCTACTCGCTCACTCACGTAACCATCGATGGGCGCCGAAATGATCGCGTACTGGAGATTCTTACGCGCGAGCGCGAGCTGCGCCTGCGCGTTCGCAACGTTCGTTCGCGCTACGTCAACGCCCGCATAGTTCTGCCGCGCCTGGGCCACCGCAACGTCGTACTGCTCTTTCAACTGATCGCGACGCGCCCGTGCGTCATCGTAAAAAGAACGCGAGACATCGCCGGATTCGATCAGTTTCTCCGCGCGGCGCAGGTTTTTCTCCGCGAGCTCTAAATTGACTTTCGCTCCCTGAACCTCTGCGACGCGATTTGGATCGAACGCCTGTCCCGAACGCAGACCGATTCGTTCCTCAGCCTGGCGAACCGCAGCCTTCGCCTGCGCGACCTGCGCCGCGGCCTGATCGACGCGCAGTTTCAACTCCGCATCGTCCAGACGCACAAGCATCTGTCCACGCCTCACGTAGCTGCCGATATCGACGCCAACCGCCACGACCTTGCCGGAAGTTTGCGGCGCAACGTCAGTTTGCTGGTCGCCTGCGAGACTTCCCGTGGCTTCAAAGAAGCGCGGCAAGTCGCGTTTGATCGCTGCCGCAGTCGTCACTTCAATGGCGACCGGTTGCGTGTCTGCGGCCGTTTCGTCTTGTCGAACATTCGCCCTGGAGCCACCACATGACGCGACGAAAGCTCCGACGGCGACGAGCAGCAGCGTCAGCAGCACAAATTTCAATTTCCCGTTTGAACGCATCTGTCTTAACTATTCCTTGATCGTCGGTCTATGTTTTTGCCGTTTCCGAAGTGATACCCTTCAGAAGAATGTTCGTGAAATGGTGGGCAGCGCTTTCGTTGGAGATGTTCAGCAGGCGACGATTGGGATCCCAGAGATTGTTGTTGAGTGAGTGGTGCATCACCATGCCGATGAAGCAACGCACCACGATGGCCGGATCGATTTCGATAAAGGCTCCGTCGCGCTGTCGCTCGCGGATGTAGCTGCCGAGGCACTCGTAAACGTGCTTCACAATCGTGTCGAAGAACATTTGGGCAAGCTCGTGCTTTTCGAGTGCCGAATGAAGCAGCAGACGCTGAAACTCCGGATCGTGATCGTGATGGTTCAGCGCGCCGAGTGCGAGTGACTCAAAAACTGCACGGTCGTCTTTGCGCTTGATCGGATCGGCGGCCATTTCCGCCGGGTCAAAGCGTCCGCTCGAGCAGGCTTTGTGATCGAGAATGGCGGAGTAGAGCTCTTGTTTGGTGGCGAAGTGTCGGAACACCATGGCCTCCGACACTCCGGCTGCCTGGGCAATCTCTTTTGTAGTGGTGCCGCGAAAGCCTTTTTGCGAAAAGAGGCTGACGGCCACTGCGAGGATTTGGAGGCGCCGCTCTTCGCCCGCCATGCGGGCAGTGCCAACAGCGTTTTCAATCGTTATCTGCTTACTCAATCCCTGCTTGCTTCCTCTCCCACGTATAAAGTAAGTGCTTACTTACCATCGGTGCACTAGGATGTCAAGCATCGAAATTGAGTTTTCTCCGTGTCGAATTCGTGTTGTACGAATCCGACTATTCGAGTATCGGTCTGTATCCTTTCGCAACAAGTTACGATCAAAAAAGCCATGCTTTCCGAGAACTTTTGTCGGCACAAATCTTGCTCAATTCACCAGCTAGCCCAATTTTAATTTGAGATCTGAAAAGGAGTATGCCGACATGCCAGACAATAGAAGCATCAACGAAGGTACGACTGGAACACCCGGCACGACCGGAACACATCGCACGACCGGGTATGACCCACTACCCTCGACCGGTACAACCGGCACTACGGGAACGACTGGAGCCGGAACCGGAGCCGCGACCGCTCTATCGCAAACCGCTCAAGACTATGGTCAGAAGATTTCTGACGCTGCAGCTAATGCCAAAGACTACCTGACCGACAAAGTCTCGGTCGTCGGCGACAAATTCAAGGAACTGCAGAACGCCGATCTCGGCGAGCTTGCAGAGAACGCAAAAACATATGCGCGACAAAAACCAGGCCAGGCGCTACTGATCTCAGCAGCAGCAGGTCTCTTACTCGGTCTGATTATTCGGGGCCGGCGCTAAGCCGGTCGCGAACTCACATGAACAGGGGGTGACCAACATGGCGGCAACAGGACAAAGTCTGACAAGGGCTGACGAAAGGCCCGACGAGCTGGCTACGCGCGCTGACACTGAAAATCTTCCGGGTCTTTTCAGTCGTCTCGGCGATGACGTTATGGAGCTCTTCAACTCTCAGCTTGCGTTATTCAAAGTGGAGATCAAGGAGGAAGCAAATGCCTACGCTCGTGGGATCACCATGATCGCAATTGGCGCCGTGATCGCAACCGTTGGCTTTGCACTTCTGAATGTGGCGATCGCTTTCGCGGTCTCAACTCTGTTCGCGCAGGCAAATTTTAGCCAACCAGCCAGTTACGCTCTAGGATTCGTGGTGACTGGCGGCTTCTATGTTTTGGTGGGTGCGATCGTCGTGCTGCTCATGAAGAACCGGCTCGCCAAACAGGACCTGGTACCCCAGAGAACAGTTGCAGAACTGAGAAAGGATAAACAATGGCTGAAGAACGAACTCTAGGATTGGCTCGCGCGCAAGAGTACTCGGCTGAGGAGCCTTCCAAAGAAGAACTTCAGCGTCGTCTGAACGAAGCGCGCGGCTCAATCACAAGTACCGTATCGGAGATAAAAGAAACTGTGGCAAATCAGGTTCAGGCAGTTAAAGACACCCTCGATTGGCGTGAACAGTTTAAGAAACGACCGGTGGCGTGGAGCGCTGCGGCGATGGGAGTTGGCTTCTGTACCGGCTACTGCATTGCAGGCTATGTAAAAGGCGACGGCGATGAGTACGACTCGGCAATCGACCGATATGGTGAAGAGTCGAAGCACTATGCTACGCGAGACTTCGTGAGCAACGCCGGGATGGCTACGCCCAGCGCGATGCATGCGCGGCAGGACAATGGCGCTCACGACTCTGGACCAAACATTTTCCAGAAGATCGCCGGTACAAACGCCTTCGAGCGAGTACGCGATGAGGCGGGAAATCTTGGCGACGCGGTTGTGAAGGAACTTTCTAACACGGCGAAAACCGTGGTGCTTCCAGCGCTCATCACTTCGCTGCGAAACTTCATCGGGGATCGTCTACCGAACGCACAACAGCGCTCGGCAAATTACCAACCCTCGCTCGAACGCAATCCGAGTTAAATCGATGAGCCACAGGTCTGCGCAGATCTGTGGCTCAGCTTTGCTCTTTTGTGCCTTGCGGAGATAGACTCTCCGCCATGCCTAGCTACCTCAAAATCCCAAAGCTTGTAATTCTCGTCCTGCTGGTTCTCGCGTTATCTTTTACAGCCGCAGCTCAGGACGATCCGGATCGCCAACGTGCTTTTCAACTCTACAAAGAGGCGAAGTACGTCGAGGCGTTACCTCTGTTTGAACAGCTTGTACTTAAGTACCCGGAAGATCCTGCCGTTGTAGAAAATCTGGGAATGCTTGTGTTCACTCAAAGCGCTTACCTCGCGAACCCTGAGGAGCGCAAAAAAGCACGCAAACGTGGCCGCGCACTTTTGATCCAGGCACAGAAACTCGGTGCAAATAATCCGTTGTTAACTTCGGTGGTTGAAGGTATTCCGCCGGATGGTGGTGAAGACGGAAGTTTCTCACCTAAAAAGGAAGTGGACCAGGCGATGCGCGACGGTGAGGCCGCTTTCGCGAAGGGAGACTTTCCTAAAGCGCTTGAAAGCTATCGCCGCGCCTTACTTCTCGATCCCGCGCTATACGAAGCGGCGCTCTTTATCGGCGACGTCTATTACAAAACTGCAGAGCAGTTGAAAGCCGGTGAGTGGTTCGCGAATGCGGTAAAAATCAATCCTGATCGTGAAACTGCTTATCGCTACTGGGGCGACTCGCTCATGAAGCAGGGCAAGGTCACTGAAGCAGGTGAGAAGTTTGTCGAAGCGTATATCGCCGAGCCTTACAACCGGCTCGCCCGCGCCGGTTTTGTAAACTGGGGCGACAAGGTTCGAGTCCCGCTTGCTCACCCGCGCGTTGACATACCAACAAACGTTACGAGCAAGGATAAAGGCACAACCATCACTCTCGACGCTAATATCTTCGGTGGTAAAGACGATAAGAAGAATGGCGCGGCGGCGGCGTGGATGACTTACGGGCTCATCCGGGCAAGCTGGCAATCAGAGTTTGCGAAGCACTATCCGAACGAAAAGACTTATCGTCACAGTTTGAAAGAAGAAGCGGCCGCGTTGCGTGGAGCGCTCGAGACAGTCCAAAACCAGAAGGTGGATCCGAAAAAAGAAGATCCTTCGATCAAAGTGCTTCGCAAGTTAAACAAAGAGGGATTGCTCGAGCCCTTTATCCTGCTCGCACTTCCGGATGAGGGAATTGCGACCGATTTCGCCGCTTATCGCAAGACGAATGTTGAAGACCTCCGCCGGTACGTCAAGCTATACGTGATGACCGGCGGCGGTCAGCAATGATTTACCCACGGGCTCTATCTCGATCCTGGTACGGGTTTTCGCGGCAGCTTCTCATCACGCATCGCGGTCTGGTAAACAAACGCTGCCATGATCGTCGCCGCCTGTTTCATATCTTCGGCTTGAATACGATCGAACACATCCTGGTTTGAGTGGTGTGTGCGCGTGTCGTATTCGATCTCATCCTGGATAAACTGGAAGCCCGGCAAACCAATCGCGTCAAACGCGAGGTGATCCGTACCGCCGGTGTTCGCAATCGTGAGCGTGGTTGCGCCGAGATCTCTGAACGGCGCCAGCCACTGCCGGAAGAGTGGACGAACAGCTTCGTTCCCTTGCAGGTAAACGCCACGAATCTTGCCGGTGCCGTTATCGAGATTGTAATAGGCACTCAGCTTCTCGTAGTCGGCTTTCCTGACGAGCGTTGGTCCAGCCGGAGCCGCGCCGCCATTTCCGTTCCCGCCACCCATCGCATTGCTGTTGCCAGTCGCCGGGACCGCTGACGTTGCCGGGTTCTGCATCGAGCCGAAGTGTTGGGCAACATACGCGCGTGAACCGAGCAGTCCCTGCTCTTCACCACTCCACAAAGCAATTCGGATCGTGCGCCGTGGTTTCAAACCGAGCGCCTGGATGATGCGTACGGCTTCCATCGCGACCGCACAGCCAGCGGCGTTGTCAGTAGCTCCGGTGCCCGAGTGCCAGGAGTCCATGTGACCACCAAGCATCACGACCTCGTCTTTTAAATCGGTGCCGGGGATTTCGGCGATCGTGTTGTAGCCCATGAGATCCGTGTCCTGCCACGCAACCGCAAGCTCAACATTCATCTTCACTGGTTCGCCGGCCTGGACCATGCGTACGATACGGTTGTAGTGCTCGACCGCAAGGACGACCTGTGGCGTTACTTTTGGCGCGCTCTTGTCGTACGGCGGTGTGCCTCGAGGTGCTGGTCCAGTCGCGTTCGGATCGCGCGGTGGCGCCGGGACAGACGCCGACTGCACAAAGAGTGTGCCGCCATCACCGCGGCCCGGCTCCAGTAGCACTGCGGCGCCTTCCGTCTGGAAGAAACGCAGCTTCGCGGCAGTAAGTGCCGCCGCGGCTCGGAAAGTGGGATTGTTGAATGCATCTCGGCGATTGCCGCCGGGACGCGGCTCTGGCGCATCTGCGAGCGTCAACAACTCTTTCTCGTTCAGGCGCGTACCAAGTGGCTCGAAGCGCGCGGCGACGTCGCGGGGCGGCGCCATCAGAACGATCTTTCCGTTGAGCTTGCCTTTGAACTTGTCGAACTCCGCTTCTGTTTTCGCGTCAAAGTAAACAACATCTGCCGTGAGCGGACTCGCAAGACCTGGCGACCACGCTTTCGGAAACGCGATCAAAGGGATCGCCGTTGGTTCAGTCACCTGCGCCGAGAACCGTTTCAACGTCCAGCCTCGACCAAATGGTCCCCACGCTTCGAGGTGGGCATTTTGAAGTCCAAACTTCGTGAGCTGATCGCGGGTCCATTCGTTCGCGCGCTTCATGCCGGGCGACGCAGTCAGGCGTGGTCCAATCACGTCGCTCAGGTAGCTCAGCGTCTGCATGACCTGCGAACGCTTCATGCCTTCTTCCTTGATGCGCTGGATGGGATCGTTTGGGTCTGGTGCGGGAGCCGGTGTCTGTTGTTGGGCAAGCAGAGAAGCCGGCGAGAAGATGAAGATCAGGAGCAGCACTACGGCCGCAGAACGCCGAAAAATCATGGTGGTCTCCTCGAGTTGTGCCTAAAAGATAGGATGGACGACTAATACTGCCACAAGAAGCACAAAACAGACAAAATGAGTTAGGAGACTTTCTGTGTTTTTGCAGACTTTTCGTTACTGCTGCACTCTTCGTTGGCGCAGTAGCGGAAGGTGCCCTGCTTCTTCGTGGTCTTCTCCAACAGAAACGGCGCATTACAATCCGGACAAGTTTCGAGCACGGGCTTGTCCCAGTAAACGACGTTGCATTTCGGGTATTCCGAACAGCCGTAAAACGCTTTCCCGCGTTTCGACTTCTTCACCACGATCTCGCCCTTGCAGCCAGGCCGCGGACATGAGACTCCGACCGTTTCCTGCTTGATGTACTTGCACTTCGGATAGTTCGAGCACGAGATAAACTCGCCGTAGCGCCCGAAGCGCTTCACCAGTTGCGCGCCGTCAACCGGACACTTCTCATCAATCGGCACGGGCGCAGGCGCCGCGACACCCGTCTTGCCAATCTTTCTGATGTTGCGACACTCCGGATAACCAGTGCAGCCGAGGAATGGACCAAAGCGTCCGCGCTTCAACTGCATCGGCTTGCCACACAAATCGCAGTTTTCCGGTTCGGCTGCTTCTTCACCCGCAGGTTGGGCCTCGGTCGACGCGCCGGCGCCATTTGAACCGGCCGGCGACTCAGCGTCGCGCGTCGCTTCGCAGCTCAGACACTTCAAGTACGCGCCAAAGCGTCCCCACTTCTGGACCATGCCCGGAGCATTACACTTCAGGCACACTTCGTCAGTCGGGACGTTCTTTTCTTTGATGTCTTTGATGTAGTGCTGAAACTGTTTGAGGTCGCCTTCAAACTTGTCGTAAAACTCGCGCAGCGCTTTGGTCCAACGGATCTTTCCTTCCTCGATCTCATCGAGCTCTTCTTCCATGCGCGCGGTGTACGTCTCGTTGAAAAGATCGTCGAAGCCGCCGTCGATCAACAGATCGTTGACGGTCTTGCCGAGCGCGGTGGGATGAAAGCGGCTTTGAATCTTTTCGACGTACTCACGCTCCTGAATCGTCGACATGATCGCGGCGTAAGTCGAAGGCCGGCCGATGCCCTTCTCTTCGAGAGCTTTCACCAGCGTCGCTTCCGTGTAGCGCGGTGGCGGTTCGGTGAAGTGCTGTTCAGGCGTGATCGAATTCAGCTTAAGATTTTCGCCTTTTTCAACTAACGGCAGACGTCGTTCGGCTTCATCGTCTTCTTCCGTCTTTTCGTCGCGGCCTTCCTGGTAGATCTTGAGGAAACCGTCAAATTTCTGGACCGAACCAGTCGCGCGAAAGATAAACCTTCCGGCCTGGATGTCGATCGTCGTTTGATCGAAAACTGCGGGAGTCATCTGCGACGCGACGAAACGCTGCCAGATCAGGCGATAAAGTTTCAGCTCTTCGGGTTTGAGATATTGCGCGAGCGAATCAGGCGTCCGCGAGACTTCGGTCGGTCGTATCGCTTCGTGCGCGTCCTGCGCGTCCTTCTTGGACCGATAGTGAACGGCTTTTTCCGGGAGATAATCTCCGCCATACTGCCCGTTAATGTAATCGCGAACTTCGCCGAGAGCAGCGTCAGAAACGCGCGTCGAGTCAGTTCGCATGTAGGTGATGAGACCGACGGAGCCTTCGGCCCCAAGCTCAACACCTTCGTAAAGCTTCTGCGCCAGCATCATCGTCTTCTTCACGGCAAAACCGAGTTTGCGCGAAGCTTCCTGTTGCAGTTTTGAAGTGATGAATGGCGGAACAGGGTTTCGTTTCCGCTCCTTCGTCGTTACGTCATTGACGATGAACGACTGCTGCTGCGCTTCCGTAACGATCTGGTCGGCCTTTGCCTGCTCGTTGATCAGGATCTCGTTTTTCTTCAGCTCCTGATCAAACCCACTGGTTTTGACCGTCTGCTCGTCGACCTTAAAGAGCCGCGAATCGAACGCGGGTGGCAGTTTCGAGCTTAGGTTGGCGGCAATCGTCCAATACTCGGTCTTAACAAATTGCTCGATCTCGCGCTCGCGCTCGACCACCATTCTGAGCGCCACCGACTGCACCCGGCCAGCACTCAACCGCCCACCAATCGTGCGGCACAGCAAGGGTGAGACTTTGTAACCGACCAAACGATCGAGCACGCGACGAGCCTGTTGTGCATCGACTAGGTTCGCATCAATCTGGCGTGGATGGTCGAAAGCTTCATTCACCGCGCGTTTCGTGATCTCATTGAACATCACGCGATACGTGGGCTTTGCGGGTCGCTTCGGGACGATCTCTTCGGCAAGATGCTGGCAGATGGCTTCGCCTTCTCGATCGGGGTCGGCGGCGAGATAGATCGCTTCAGCCTCTTTTGCAGCTTTCTTTAGTTCGGCAACGATCTTCTTGTTGTTTCTCTTCTTCGAGTCGGGAATCAGCTCGTAAGTGGGTTCGAAATTATGCTCGATATCAACGCCGAGGCCTTTCGAAGGCAGATCTTTAATGTGGCCTATCGAGGCCTTGACCAGATAGTCCTTTCCTAAATACTTGTTTATAGTTTTCGCCTTTGCAGGCGACTCAACGATTACCAGGTTTTTTGCCATTTACAGTTTTCTCACAAAACTTCTTCCGGGCAGCGCCCTCACCAGCCCCCGAATCTCCAACGAGAGCAGCACAGCCGTCAGCTCTGAGATCGGCAGCTTGCTGTTTTCAAAAAGCCAGTCGACATGCGCGGCGTTGTCGGGCGTCAATAACTTAAAAACGCATGTTTCCGCGGGGGATAATCCCTCAGGAACAAATGCCAGCCGGTCGGTCACCGGAGTCTCCTTCTTCCGTTCACCAAGCGACGGCGGCAGAAGCGTTGCGGCGATTGGCTGCGGCAACTCAGCAGCGATGTCCTGCCACTGCTGCACCAGCTTCGCTCCCGCGCCTTTTATCAGATAGTTCGTGCCGAACGAGTTTCGAGAAGTTATATTTCCCGGCACGGCAAACACCTCTCGATTCTGTTCCATTGCGAGGCGCGCGGTTATCAAAGATCCCGAATTCTCGGCCGCTTCCACCACTACGACTCCGAGACTCAGCCCGCTAATGATGCGGTTGCGGTACGGAAAGTTTTCCGACACGGGCGGCGTGCCTAATGGGAACTGGCTCACGAGGGCGCCACCACGTTGGAGTATTTCCGCCGCTAACTTCTTGTGATCACGGGGGTAAACCTCGTCGATTCCGGTGCCAAGCACTGCAACTGTACGGCCGCCAGCCTCGAGTGCGCCCCTGTGGGCAGCGGCATCGATGCCACGCGCGAAGCCCGAAACCACCGTTACCCCTCTTTCGGCCAGGTCGCGCGCCAGCATGATGGCGGCGTTCTGACCGTAGGTCGAACACCTTCTTGACCCTACCACACCGATACAGGGCCGGTCCAAGCAATCTGCCCAAGCCCCTTTAACATAGAGAACAATAGGCGGGTCGTAGATTTCCCGTAAGGATGCGGGATAAACCCCATCGTCTAATAAAAGGACGTCGCCGCCGAGCTTCTTAACTGCGTCAATCTCGGCACCGGCACGAGCGAGCAATTCGCGGGCGATGATGGTATCGACAGCCTCGGGTGGCAGTCGCAAATGCTCCAGCTCGGCTCGTGTTGCTTTATATACTGCCTCGGCAGAACCAAAACGCTCGAGGAGTTTGGCAGCGGCGCGAGGTCCGATGCCGGGTGTCATATTGAGCTCAACCCAATCTCTTATCATGTGAGGAATTTCCTTGTAAAAGAACAATTTAGCCGACTTCGATTCCTGGCGGAGGCGTGTAGGAATCGAACCTACCTGAGCCCGTTCTCACGGTCTCACTAACGGTTTTGAAGACCGCGCCGTTCACCAGAACAGATTCGCCTCCCCGTGGAGCCCGCTTGAATCGGAAGTTGCAAACCCTACGCGCGGTGAGGCAGGACTGTCAAGCTTGGAGATTTGACCTCATCATTAAACTCCCCTAAAATCCGAACGAACGTTCGAACCAGAAACACTGAGAATCATGGAAAATTCTGAAATTCTGTTCCAAACGGAGCCTGAGCGGTACAAACACTGGCGACTGGAGATTGCCGGGGCGGTCGCGAGGCTCTCAATGGACGTCCAGGAGGACGAGACGCTCGTGGACGGCTACAAACTCAAGCTCAATTCTTACGACCTTGGGGTAGATATCGAGCTTGCTGACGCGGTTCAGCGGATTCGTTTCGAGCACCCGGAGGTGCGCGCCGTCGTTATCACGAGCCTAAAGCCGCGGATCTTCTGTGCGGGAGCGAATATTTACATGCTCGGCTCGTCGTCGCACGCGTTCAAGGTCAACTTCTGCAAGTTCACAAATGAGACGCGCTGCGCCATCGAAGACGACTCCAGCCATTCCGGACGCCGCTATATCGCGGCTTTGAACGGTACCGCTTCAGGCGGTGGTTACGAGTTGGCGATCGCGTGTGACGAGATCTATCTGGTTGAAGACGGTAATTCCGCTGTGTCGTTGCCGGAGGTTCCGCTCCTCGGTGTGCTGCCCGGCACTGGCGGACTCACACGCCTCGTCGATAAGAGAAAAGTACGACGCGATCGGGCTGATGTCTTTTCGACCCTGGCAGAAGGACTGAAAGGAAAACGCGCGAAGGAGTGGGGCCTGATCGACGGTTACTTTCCGACAAGCAAGTTCGAGGAGTCGATCAATGCGCGCGTTAAAGAGATAGTCGATGATGCGACGACAAACGCCCGCGGAATCAGGTTAACACCACTCGAGTATCAAACGACGGACGACGGGCGAAACTACAAGTACGTCAAACTCAAACTGAATCGCGATCAGCGTTATGCAGATTTGACGATTCACGCACCTGAAGGCCCGCAGCCAACGACTGCCGGGCAGATTCAAGAACTGGGCGCGGCCTACTGGCCCTTACAAGCTTACCGCGAGCTCGACGATGCGTTGCTGCATCTGCGCGTAAATGAACCGTTGATCGGTCTCGTTTGCGTGCGCTCCGCCGGCGACACGCAAACGATCCTTGAAATAGATCGGGCGTTAGTCGCTAATCATGATCACTGGCTCGTGCGCGAGATTGTTTTGCACATGGCGCGTGTGTTGCGACGTCTCGATCTCACGGCGAAGAGTTTCTTTGCGATTGTCGAGCCGGGAAGCTGTTTTGCCGGAAACCTCCTCGAGCTGCTGCTCGCGTCGGATCGAAGTTACATGCTCAAGGATTCCGAAACAGGCGACGCGTCCCTCGCCGTGTCTGAACTAAACCAGGGCGCTCTACTGATGAGCAATGGTCTGACGCGAATGCAGTCGCGCTTTCTCGCCGAACCGGAAAAGGTAGACGAAGTCTTCGGCGACAAGAGAACGTTCGACACGGAAGAAGCTGAAGAGCTCGGGCTCATCACCTTCGCGCCAGACGATCTCGACTGGGAAGACGAGATCCGCGTTGCGATTGAGGAGCGGACTTCGTTGTCACCCGACGCACTGACCGGCATGGAAGCGTCACTTCGCTTTGCTGGTCCGGAAACGATGGACACAAAGATCTACGGCCGGCTGACAGCGTGGCAAAACTGGATCTTTCAACGGCCGAATGCAGTGGGCGAGAAAGGCGCGTTGACGAATTACGGCAAGCCGACGCAGTCGCAATTCGATTACAAAAGAACTTAGCCGCAAAAGGCACAAAAAGCTTAAATGATGATTGAGTTAAGCGAGTTAAGACCAAGAAAAACATTTGTGCTTTTTGTGCCTTTTTGTGGCTAAAAGTTTTTGAGGCAATCATGAACTTATACGATCGCATTCCTAACAACGTTAATCTCTCTGAAGACAAGAAACTTCAGCGCGCGCTGGAGAAGTGGCTGCCAAACTATCTCGACTGGTGGCGTGAGATGGGCCCAGAGGGTTTTCAGGAAAAAGATATTTGGCTGCGCACGGCAGTTGACGTTGGCTCCGAAGGCTGGGCCCACTTCGATTACGTGAAGATGCCTGAATATCGTTGGGGCATCTTCCTCGAACCACCACAACCAAACGCGATCGTCGGCTTCGGCGACAACTACGGTCGCGCCGCGTACCAGGAAGTGCCCGGCGAGTTTCGCAATTCGTTGCGACGAATCATCGTAACGCAGGGCGACACGGAACCGGCCTCAGTCGAGCAACAGCGACAACTCGGCAAAACTTGTCCTTCTCTTTATGACCTGCGCAATCTTTTTCAGGTAAACGTCGAGGAGGGCCGGCATCTCTGGGCCATGGTCTACCTGCTGCACGGTTATTTTGGTCGTGATGGCCGCGACGAAGCTGACGAGCTGCTCGAACGGCGCAGCGGCAATCCTGACAAGCCACGCATTCTCGAGGCGTTCAACCAACCGTGTGACGACTGGCTCAACTTCTTCGCGTTCACGATGTTCACCGATCGCGATGGCAAGTATCAACTTTCAGCGCTCGCCGAATCGGGTTTCGAGCCCCTCGCGCGGACATGCCAGTTCATGCTGACTGAAGAAGCACACCACATGTTTGTCGGCGACACCGGCCTGGGCCGCGTCTGTCGTCGCACAGCACAACTGATGAAGCAAGGCGACGTGCGCGAGCTCGGCGGCATTCCCCTCGACATTGTTCAGAAGTACATCAACTTCTGGTTCAGTTACTCACTCGATCTTTTTGGCGGTGAAATCAGTTCCAACTCGGCGGACTTCTTCGCGGCAGGATTGAAAGGTCGTTACAAGGAACGCGAGCAGTACACCGATCACCTCGCCACCAATGAAACGTTCACGATGACGGTTGTCGAAGACGGTGAATTAAAGACACGCGAAGTGCCGCTGCGTAATGCATTGAATGAGGTGTTGCGCGGTGAGTATGTCAAAGACTGCGAGAAGGGCCTTGCGCGTTGGAACAAAGTGCTGGCTGAGGAGGGTATGAGTGAACGTCTTTACCTGCCGCACCCGCGATTCCACCGGCATGTCGGTGAGTTCGCGGGCCACACGTTTGATCTCCAGGGCAACCTGATTTCACGTGAAGAGTTCGAGCGCAGGAAGTCGGAGTGGCTGCCGACGATGGAGGATCGCGAGTACGTTCGGAGTCTTATGCATCCCGTGTATGAAGTCGGGAAGATTGCGAACTGGATCGCACCACCGACGACCGGCATTAAAGGAAAGCCATTTGAATTCGAGTACGTGAGACTGTGAGAAAAATCGGTTTTTGAAATTCGTGTCTAAATCATTCGATCAAAAACTCGAATTCATCCTGCGTACGGCGGCGCGCATCTTTGCCGAGAAGAGTTATCACTCGACTTCGATGCGCGACATCTCTCGCGAAACGAACGTTAGCCTCGCGGGCCTGTATCATTACTGTAAATCGAAAGAAGAGCTGCTGTTTCTGATCCAGGACAACTGCTTCGGTCGTGTCCTTGAACGATTGGAGCAGCGGCTGGAAGGCGTTGAAGATCCCGTTGCGAAGCTCGGCATCTTCATCGAGAATCACCTTTCGTTCTTCGCCGCCAACATGGCGGAGATGAAAGTGCTTTCGCATGAAGCAGAATCACTGCGCGGCGATCTGTATACTCACGTCTCGACGCGCAAAGACAAATACACGAAACTCGCACGCGAGATTTTGCGCGAGGTCCAGGACACTCACCAAAGCACGGAAACGCCTGATCTGACGGTTGCAACTTATGCGCTGTTTGGGATGATGAACTGGATCTATAACTGGTACGATCCGCAGGGCAAATTAAACGTGTCGGATTTGGCGAGCAATGTTATGAAGTTGTTCCTCAACGGGTTTGTGCCGAACGGCATGTGCCACGGTGTAACTGCGCCGTCTGAAAGCCCGAGCGTCTGGAGCCACGGATAACACGGATGAATGAAACAAGATCAAGACTGGATTATGAGACTCGTGATGGCGTAGCGATCATCACGCTCAATGATCCGCCGGCTAATACATACAGCTATGAGATGATGCAGCAGCTCGACCGTGCCGTTCTCGACGCGCGGATGGACGAAGCTGTTCAGGTAATCTTGATCACCGGCAAAGGTGATAAGTTTTTCTGTGCAGGCGCCGACATTCAGATGCTGGCGAACGTCACACCGGCCTTCAAATATTATTTTTGTCTTCACGCAAACGAGACACTCAATCGTCTGGAACAGACGCCGAAGCTCGTCATCGCTGCGATCAATGGTCACTGCGTCGGCGGTGGTTTAGAAGTCGCGATGGCCGCCGACATTCGCATCGCACGCAAAGGCGCAGGCAAAATGGGTTTACCGGAAGTTTCGCTCGGCGTGCTTCCCGGGACCGGCGGCACGCAGCGTCTCGTGAGAATTGTCGGCAAGTCAAAAGCGATCGAGTTGATGGCAACGGGCCAGTTGTTTGACTTCGAACGTGGCCTCGAGCTCGGCATCGTAAATCAGATCTTTGAATCAGAGACGCGCGAACGTTTTGATGAGTTGGTCCAGGATTACGCGTTACAATTCACGACGCCAAACAAAGCCGCGCACGCGGTGGGTCGCATCAAGCGCGCAGTGCAAACCGGCTCCGAGATCTCGTTTGAGTCGGCGCTCGCGCTCGAACGTGAGCTACAGCAACAACTCTTCCAGTCAGAAGATGCGAAGGAAGGCCTCGACGCTTATGTAAACAAGCGCAAGCCTGATTTTAAGGGACGATAGATGTACGAGCACATTCAAGTCGCTGAGACCGACAATATCGTGACGATTACTTTGAATCGTCCGGATCGACTGAATGCGTTCATTGGTCACATGCGTCGCGATCTCGCGGAAGCGCTTGAACACGCCGGCAGCGATCGCAATGTGCGCGTCGTGATCATCACCGGTGCGGGTCGCGCTTTTTCTGCGGGTGGCGATATTGGATTCATGGCCGAGTTGCTGGAGCGTCGTGATGCGGAAGAGTTTTCGCGCCTGCTCGGCGCTGGGCGCAGAGTCGTTCTCGCAATTCGCCAGATGACGAAGCCCGTCATCGCTTCGATTAATGGTCCAGCCTCGGGCGCCGGCTGCAATCTCGCGCTTGCCTGCGACCTGCGCATCGCTTCAAATAACGCGACGTTCAGTCAATCGTTTGCGAAAGTTGGACTTCATCCTGACTGGGGTGGAACATACTTTCTGCCGCGACTCGTTACGCCGAACAAAGCCTGCGAGCTGTTTTTTCTCGGTGAGTCGATCGACGCCGCGGAGGCGCTGCGATTAGGCATCCTTAATCAGGTGGTGAGGCCGGAAGAGTTGGAGAGTGCAACACTCGAACTCGCCCAACGTTTGCGAGCAGCGCCGCCGATCGCGCTCGGGGCGGCGAAGCATGCCGTTTATATGAGCCAGGCTGCTGAACTCGAAGAGATGCTTCGCTACGAAACCGAAGCGCAATTACGTTGTTTTGAATCCAACGACGGTCGCGAGGGCATTCACGCGTTCCTGGAGAAACGCGAGCCGAAATTTACCGGTCACTGATGTTGATTGGAAAAACAGTATTAATTACCGGCGGCGGCCGCGGCATCGGACGCTCGATCGCTCTTGCCTTTGCGCGCGCGGGTGCGCGTATCGCCGTCGCAGCGCGAACAGCCGAACAGGTGGAACAAGTCGCGCATGAAATCGGGAACGAAGCAATCGCGCTTGTGTGCGACGTCGCTGATGCTGAAAGCGTCACGCGCATGTTTAGCGAAATGCGCGAGCTTCTGGGTGATGCAGATATTCTGGTCAACAACGCTGGCGTCGCGGAGAGTGCGACCCTCGTCAACACCACTGACGAGCTCTGGCATCGACATCTTTCAATCAATCTTTCCGGAACGTTTTACTGCACGCGTGCGGCATTGCCTGCGATGCTAAAGAAAGGCTGGGGTCGCGTAATCAACATCGCTTCGATCGCCGGCAAAACCGGCGCGCCTTACATTGCCGCATACTCTGCATCGAAGCACGGCGTGTTGGGTCTGACGCGATCGATCGCACTCGAGGTCGCCACGACGGGGATCACTGTCAACGCGATCTGTCCGGGTTATGTTGATACTGAGATGGTCTCGCGCGGCATCGACCGCATCACTGAACGAACCGGACGGACCGCGGAAGAGGCTTTGGACACGCTCAAAAAGATGAGCCCGCAAAACCGCCTCGTCACACCTGAGGAAGTTGCGGCAGTCGCGCTATTGCTTGCTTCAGAAGAAGGACGTGGGATTACCGGACAAGGAATAAACATTGACGGCGGATCGATGTTTTATTAATTCCCTTAACCCGTGAGCTCATAAACCAACCTGATCGGCAAGCCCATAATGTTGAAGTAGTCACCGGCAATTTCTTCGATGAACATCGAAGCTTTGCCCTGTATGCCGTAACCCCCCGCTTTCCCAAACGGTTCGCGGGTCGCGATGTACCAGTCGATCTCCTTCTCGCTCATCTCAGCAAAACGAACGCGCGTCGTCTCGTAAGCAACACGCGTCTCACCGCCGACTCGCACGGCCGCAACACCAGTCAGCACCTCGTGCCACTTTGCGTTCAATAAATTCAACATCCTTTTGGCGTCCGCGTCGTCCACCGGCTGGCCCAGGATCTCGTTTGCCACAACGACCGTCGTGTCAGCACCAAGCACCAGTCCTGCTTTCAACCGGTTCGCCACAGCTTCGGCCTTGGATCGTGCCAACCGCTGCACGTAGAGCGCCGGCTCCTCGTTAGGTAAGACCGTCTCATCGATACCCGCAACGATGATTTCGTAGGGCCATCCGGCGCGCTCGAGTATTTCCGCACGCCGCGGACTGCCTGATGCCAGCACCAGTTTTTCGCGAAGATGACTCATGACTTGCTGCCGCCGAGTTTGCGTGTTTCAATCGCCGAGCGCAAGAGATAAAAACGTGAATCAGCTCATCAAATCGTTACCGCAAATTCTTCGTGCGGCAGGCGACTCCGCCGAAGTCGCGGAGGCAGCCGCAATCGCAGCATGGAAGCACGCCGCGGGTGACGGTTTGAAAGAGCACGCAGTTGCTGTGAAACTCGAGAACCGCACGTTGACAGTCGCCGTCGCCGATCTGATCTGGCAAAAACAGTTGGCTTCAATGCGCGGGCAACTGCTCTATCGACTAAACTCAACGTTGGGCCAATCGCTGGTCTCCACGCTCGACTTCGTGGTCGATCCTAACGTCGTCAAGCCGCGCGTGGAGCAACCGCAGCCTCACGAAGACCGACTCGACAACGAAGTGCCGATCGAATTATGGTCCGCGGCTAACGCGATTCACGACAAGGAGCTGCGAAAAACTTTTCTGAAAACGGCTTTACTTTCATTGAAACGTAAAAGATAGAACGATGCCGATAAGTCAATCAGATATTGAGAAGGTTGCCCAACTGGCCCACCTTGAGCTGGACGAGGGGGAGCTGAAAACGTTTGGACCACAAATAACCGAGATTGTTAATTACGTGGAACAGCTCAACGAGCTAGACACTGCGAACATCGAGCCGGCCATCGGCGGGCTAGCCCTCGAGGGCGCGAAAACCGACTCGTCTCGCGCCGATGAAATTAGCGGCTCACTAGGCCAGAAGACGGCGCTCGCCGAGGCCCCCGATCCAGCCTCAGGTCACTTCCGCGTGCCCAAAGTGCTGTAAGACCAGAACAAATCGGAATCAATGTCGCGTCAAACTGTCGAATTTGCAATCACTGCTGCTGAACGGCTGAACGAAACGCTCAACGCGTTTCTCCAGATCGATCGTGAGGGGGCGCTCCAGCGCGCAGAGGAGATCGAGCGAAGTCCTAATGCTGGTCCACTCGCCGGTATTCCCATCGCCGTCAAAGACAACATTTGCGTGAAGGGGATGCAGGCGTCCTGCGGGTCTAAGATCCTCGGCAACTACCGTCCGCCGTACAACGCCACCGTCATCGAACGCCTCACGAGCGCCGGTGCGATCATCATCGGCAAGACTAACTGCGACGAGTTTGCGATGGGCTCGTCAAATGAAAACTCGGCTTTCGGCCCGGTACGAAATCCGTGGGACACAACGCGTGTTTCAGGTGGTTCTTCCGGCGGTTCCGCGGCGGCGGTTGCGGCGGGAATCGTTCCTCTCGCTCTCGGTTCCGACACGGGCGGCTCCGTACGACAACCGGCGTCGTTGTGTGGCGTGGTCGGTTTGAAACCCACTTACGGTCGCAATTCACGTTACGGTCTGGTTGCATTCGCTTCGTCGTTGGACCAGATCGGTGTGTTTGCTCGCGAGGTCGAAGACGTGGCGCGCGTGCTCGGTGTGATTGCCGGCCGGGATCCACGCGACGCGACGACCGCGGATGTTCCCGTACCTGATTACACAGCTTCGTTGACCGGCGATCTCAAAGGGTTACGCCTGGGTTTTCCGCGCACGTTGTTCGGCAAGGGACTCGACGATGAAGTGAAGAAGTCGGTCGACAGCGTTGTCGACGCTTATCGCGATCTCGGTGTCGAAATTGTCGAAGTGGAATTACCTAGCGCAGGTTACGCGATCGCCGTCTACTACATCATCGCGACAGCGGAGGCATCTTCAAATTTGGCTCGCTTTGACGGTGTTCGTTACGGGTTCCGCGCGGAAGAGGCGCCCGAACTGCGCCAGATGTATCGCAAGACGCGCGAGGAAGGATTTGGACCGGAAGTTAAACGCCGCATCATGCTCGGCACTTACGTGCTCTCCGCGGGTTATTACGACGCCTACTATCGCAAAGCGCAACAAGTGCGGACGCTGATCAAAAACGATTTCCTTAAAGCGTTTGAGCGGTGTGATGCGATCATCACGCCGACGGCACCCACGCCAGCGTTTGCGATTGGCGAAAAGGTTGACGATCCCCTCGCGATGTATCTCAACGATATTTACACAGTGACGGCGAACCTGGCTGGTGTTCCCGGAATCAGCGTGCCGTGCGGACTCTCGTCCGAACGTCTGCCGATCGGGTTTCAGTTACTTGGACCATACTGGTCTGAGGATCGATTGCTGAGGTTCGCACACGCGTATGAGCAAAAGCAGCCCTTCCTGGAACGACCGCCGATCAGCGCTTCTTAACCGCGGATGACGCGGATTTTCGATCCGATTTGTCAGGGATCAGATCGCCCGTGAAGATCTCCACTACGTTTTTGGCGGTGCCGACGACGGGCGTCACGTCCAAACCCACGTGAACGGCACCCGGTATCAGGCCCTTCTTCCTGATCTCGTAGCCGGCGAGGCCGACGGCAAAGATCGATCCGATAATGGGGATCGGCTTGATGAGGCGCTTCGCGACGCGCCAGCCACCAGCCCTGATGATTCTGCGTTTAAGTGTCATCGTCTCCATCGAAGCATAGGTTTAGTTCAGAGTTCAAGCTTTAGCTTGTTTGTCCAAAGGGCAACCTGAAGGTTGAACTCTAAACGTGATAGCATGCATTTGATGCGAATCAAGCTCTTTTCGATGGTTTTCGTGCTCGTAGTGTGCGCCTTGTTGTTTTCCTGTCGTCCGGGCTCCGGTAACAAGGGCCGTCTCCTGGTCTACACGCCGCACGGACAAGATTTGCTGAAAGACTTCGTCAATCGCTACAAACAACAGTATCCCGAAGCTGACGTGCAGTTTCTCGACATGGGCTCCCGCCAGGTTCTCGAGCGGGTGCGTGTCGAGCGAAATCGCCCGCAGGCTGACTTATGGTGGGGAGCGTCGCACACGACCTTTCAAACGGCCGCTGACGAGAACCTCCTGCTCGAGTTTCGCCCGACCTGGGCCGACAAAGTTCCGGCGTCGTCACGTGACGCGAGTGATCGCTGGTATGGCATTTACGAAACGCCACAGGTGATCGCATACAACAGCGAAGCGGT
>DAIOGT010000065.1:0-23593 GCA_036745095.1 Pyrinomonadaceae bacterium | reverse complement strand
CAGTTATTAAAAAAGCAATACTCCCGGTACACGCCCGAAACGGTTGAGCGAATCACAGGCATTCCTAAAGACCAGTTTTTGAAAGCAGCAGACATGTTTACGTCCATCCGCAAGGATGGCGACATGAAGAAGGCGGCCACCATAATTTACGCCGTCGGTTGGACACAGCACACCACCGGCACTCAGATAATCCGCACTGCCGCGATTCTGCAATTGCTACTCGGCAATGTCGGAAGAGCAGGTGGCGGTGTCAATGCACTGCGCGGGCACTGCAACATACAAGGCGCAACCGACATGGGTGGCGTGTTCGATATCTTCCCCGGCTACCTCAAAATTCCAGAGCCTGCTGACGTCGATCTTGCAGCGTTTCTGAAGCGCACGACACCACAGCCGTCAAAGCCGACGGAGTGGGACTCCTATAACTATTGGTCCAACACTCCGAAATTCATGGTCTCATTTTTGAAAGCCTTGTACGGCGATGCAGCTCGCAAAGAAAACGATTGGGCCTATCAGTACTTACCTAAAATCGATCGCAAGTATTCGTGGACCGAGCTGTGGGACTTTATGTACCAGGGCAAGGTGAAGGGACTGTTTGCTTTCGGGATGAATGGTGTCGCCATTGGTCCAAACTCGCGCAAAAACATCGAGGCGCTTAAGAAAGCAGACTGGCTTGTAGTTTGTGAGCTTTACCCCGAAGAGACCAGTGAATTCTGGAAAGCGCCAGGCACAACACCGGAGGAGATGAGGAAGATAAATACAACCGTATTTCGTCTCCCCGGAGCCGGGTTTGCTGAGAAAGACGGGACCTTTGTCAATTCTGCGCGCTGGCTGCAATGGAAATACGTTGCGGTTCCGCCACCGGGACAGGCCAAAGTCGATCAGGAAATTCTGGCGAACATATTTTTAAGAGTTCGCGAACTCTATAAGGCCGAGGGCGGAAAGTTTCCCGATCCGATTGTGAACATATCGTGGCCATATACGACTCCACAAAATCCATCTCTTAGCGAACTCGCAAAAGAGATAAGCGGGCGCGCGTTGTTTGATCTTACGGACGACCAGCTTGCTCCGGGAGTGACGATCAAGGCCGGCCAGCAGGTGCCGGGGTTTGCGTGGCTGCGCGACGACGGCACGACTGCATGCGGCAACTGGCTTTATTCAGGTTCATGGACGGAGGCAGGTTCACAGGCTCAACGCCGTGGAACTGACGATCCGTCTGGCCTTGGGATCTATCCAAACTGGGCCTGGTCGTGGCCTGCGAATCGCCGCGTCATGTACAACCGTGCTTCATGTGACGTCGATGGCAAACCGTGGGATTTCGAACGCAGGCAAGTGTGGTGGGACGAAGCACAAAAGCGGTGGGTTGGTAATGATGTACCGGACTTCAAAGCGGATTCAAACCCGAGTGATCATATGGGGCCTTTCATTATGAATCCGGAAGGAGTCGGTCGCATCTTCGCACCGCTCGCCGCATTTGCGGATGGTCCATTCCCGGAACATTACGAGCCAATGGAAAGTCCGATCGCGAATCCGCTTCACCCGGAGCAGTCAACTAATCCGGTCGCAAAAAAATACAAATCAGACCTCGACAAGTTTGGTAGCACGGCAGATGGCTTCAATGTGGTCTGTACGACGTACCGGCTCACCGAGCACTATCATTATTGGACCAAGAACAATCCGATGAACGTGCAGCTCGTACCAGAGCCTTTCGTCGAGATTCCCGCCCAACTCGCGAATGAGATGGGAATCACGGGCGGCGAGAAGATAAAGGTGACAAGCGCTCGAGGCGTCTACATCGCGAAAGCGATGGTCACCAGACGCATTAAGCCGATGCTGATCGACGGCAAAACAACTTATCAGATTGGCATCCCGATACATTGGGGTTATCGAGGTATCAAAGAAGACGAAGGAAAGACGGAGTTAACGCCCGCAAACCAATTGTCACCCGCGGCAATCGATCCCAATGCCTATACCCCTGAGTACAAAGGATTTCTCGTGAAGATTGAAAAGGTTTAGATGAGTAATCCTAGGACGATGCAGATTCAGGAGATCTCGGGCCATCCTGGTCCAGTGCCGGGGCGAGGCACGCAGCGCGCGGCCGAGGTCTGCAAATATATCGACGTCACTACATGCATTGGGTGTAAAGCTTGTGAAGTAGCTTGTGTTGAGTGGAACGACCATCCGTTTCGCGAAACCACCTTCGACAACACTTACCAAACGATGTCGTCGACGGAGTGGAACTATTGGAACCTGATCAAATTTGCAGAGCACGAGCAGGATGGCAATTTGATGTGGTTGATGCGGAAGGACCAGTGCCTGCACTGCGAGGATCCAGGTTGCCTGCGCGCGTGTCCGGCTGATGGTGCAATCATCAAATACGAGAATGGCATCGTCGATTTCCAGCAGGATAATTGCATTGGCTGCGGCTACTGTATCTCCGGTTGTCCTTTTGATATACCGAAGTTTCACCCGAAAACGAATAAGGTTTTTAAGTGTACTTTGTGTTCCGATCGCGTGGGCCAGGGACTTGAACCGGCGTGTATAAAGGCTTGTCCAACCGGGTGTCTGCAATTCGGGACGAAGCAAGACATGGTGCAGATTGCGCGCCGTCGCGTTTCACAACTACAGACGGAATCGGGCTTTGCTAACGCCGGTGTTTACGATCCGCAGTCTATCGGCGGCACGCACGTCATTTATGTGCTGCACGACATCACGAGGCCGGAATTGTATGGAGGTCTCCCGTCTAACCCCATCATTCCTCCGAGCTACACGGTTTGGAAATGGCTGGCTAAGCCTACGGGACTGGTAATGGCGCTGTTGGGAATACTGGCCGTGTTCTTTCACAGGATCACAGTTGGACCAAAAATGCCACAGCCCGAAAGTGAGCCGGTCGTCGCGGAAAATGGTGATGAGGTCGAGTCAACGAGGAAAGAGGTTCCATGAGCAGCTCCGTGGATCGTTTGGATCGAGAGGCTCAAAAAGAGCCTCGCCACTTCGGCCAGACTGTTGTGCGTCGGGGCGAGCTTTTACGTCATCCAGTCTATACGCGTGTTCTGCATTGGGCAGTTGCCATAAGTTTTATACTTTCACTTCTATCAGGGTTTGCGATCTACTCACCATGGTTATACCGCTGGCTGACCCCCATTTTTGGAGGTGGACCTCTAACACGTGCTCTCCATCCCTGGTTTGGATTGCTATTTAACGTTGCCTTCCTCCTTCAATTCTTGAACTGGTTTGTGCCGATGCGTTGGAGACCGTCCGATCGAATTTGGGTGAGGGAGATAAAATCCTTTGTAACCAACAGAGAGGCTCTCGCTCATGAAACGACCGGATTCTTCAACGCGGGACAGAAAATATATTTTTGGACCATCGCTGTCAGCGCGATCGTGTTTCTGATTACGGGAATATTGCTTTGGTTTGATCACGTAGTGCCACGCTGGATCGTGGCGGTGAGTTATGTGCTTCACGATATCGGTGCGCTGGTCATGCTTGGGGGTTTTATTATTCATCTATATGAAGGCACTGCAGCACAACCCGGCACATTCGGATCAATGACTAACGGCACTGTTACTAAAGAGTGGGCCTGGACGCACCATCCTGCCTGGTATGCGAAAGTTACTGGTCGAGACCCGCGCGAAGATTACGAACGAGCAGCTTCCCATCCGGACCGCGATAAAACGTCCTCATAGAATCCGTCCGTTTTGAGTTTTACCGAGCCGCGGATCTGAAAACGATGGAACTTATTGCTGCTCGTACGACTCTAATGAGATTTGTAGATTTCGTCATCGGAGCGATTCTCGGTGCAACGATGGCGCACTTCGTGGTTGACGCGGGCGCGTGGAGATTGAGCCAATCTTTACAACGAATGTATATCGGAAAAAGATTTGCGTTTGTATTCGGCCGCGATGCAGACTAAATTGAAACGTCGAAAGGAGCCTCAAAATGCGAAAGGTGTTCTTGATAGCATCCCTTCTGATTTGGTTGACGAGTGTCAATGTGTTCGCACAGGACACGTCTCCGGATCAGAAGCCCACGACAGAAACGGAGCAGCCGAAAAACGCCGTCGATCGAGTGCTTGAAGAAGCGAAAGAGCGCGGCGAAATTATCATGGGCGCTTGTATTGTCAATTGCGAGGGCGCGCCCACACCTCAAGGGGTCGAAACCGGTAGAGCGCTTGAGCTACCGAAACCTGCCTATCCACCAATCGCCCAAGCGGCACGTGCCTCTGGTACGGTCTCAGTAAGAGTAATTATCGGCCTCGACGGTACCGTGATTGCGGCGGCAGCGATAAGTGGACATCCACTGCTACAGGCAGCCGCAGTCAGCGCCGCCAGAGACGCCCGCTTTGCACCGGCGAAACTTTACGGCGAACCGGTAAAAGTAGTCGGCGTGATCCAGTACAACTTCGTGGTTCTGTAAAGATAGGCTACGCAGGAGAATTCGCGAGCCTTACGATCGTGGCGCCGAGGCCGCCGGCTTCGGGTGGCGCGTCGGTCCAGTCCAGAACGTATTCGGTGCGTGCGAGGATCGAGCGTACAAGCTCACGTTGGACGCCGATGCCTTTGCCGTGAATTATTCTCACTGATTTGAAGCCTTTTTCGCGCGCGAGGCGCAGGTATTCTTCGACGACTGGCTTCACCTCTCGCGGCGGGATCGTGTGAAGATCAAAGACGTCAGTGATCTCAATTTCGACCGGGTCCGGAAACGGATTTTCGAGATCTATGTCGTCCATGACTGTTAGGCTTTAGCATTTCCGCGAACATCAATCCAGCGACAAGTTGATCTTCCGGGTTTTGTCGCGCCTCAACCGCAGAACGTATGTGAATTTGACACCCTCTCCGACCGGCTTGTAAACTCGCGCGTTTCAAATCCTACATTTAAATCAAAGGAATAAAGCGAAATGGGTGCGCGAAAGAAGATTACGGTTGTGGGCGCAGGCAATGTCGGCGCGACTGCTGCACATTGGCTTGCGGCGAAAGAACTCGGCGATGTGGTGCTCGTGGATATCGTCGAAGGAGTGCCGCAGGGCAAGGGATTGGACCTGGCGGAAGCCGCACCCATCGAGGGTTTCGACGTGCGCCTGATCGGCTCAAATACGTACGACGAAACCGATAACTCTGACGTCGTGATCATCACCGCCGGGCTGGCACGCAAACCCGGTATGAGCCGCGACGATCTTTTGAAGACAAATGCGGACATCGTTTCGAAAGTTGTAGACGAGGTTGTCAGGCGCTCGCCTAATACGATCCTGATCATCGTTTCCAATCCGCTCGATGCGATGTGCCAGGTAGCGTTGCGACGCTCTGGATTTCCGAAGCACCGTGTGATCGGCATGGCGGGCGTGCTCGACTCCGCTCGCATGCGTTGCTTTCTCGCCGAGGCGCTGGACGTTTCAGTTGAGAATGTGACCGCGTTTGTGTTGGGTGGACACGGCGACACGATGGTGCCGTTGCCGCGCTTCTCGACGTGCGCCGGCATTCCGATTACTGAGCTGCTATCAAAGGACCAGATCGACGCGATCGTCAAACGCACTGCCGGTGGTGGCGCGGAGATCGTGGCGTTGTTGAAGACCGGATCGGCGTACTACGCACCGTCGGCGGCAGCAGTCGAGATGACCGAGTCGATCTTGAAAGACAAGAAAAAGATTCTTCCGTGCGCGGCTTATCTCGAAGGTGAGTACGGGATCAATGGGCTTTACGTCGGGGTGCCGTGCAAGCTCGGCGCACGCGGGTTGGAGCAGATCATCGAGATCAATCTGACCGCGGAAGAGAGGATCGCGTTGCAGAAGAGCGCGTCGGCGGTGCAGGAACTGGTTGACGTGCTCGGTCTTTAACCCTTGAGCCAGCCAAGCAGACCATGAATTACGGTCTCGCGATTTTCCTCGTAGATCGCGCGTGTTAGCGGGATGTTCATCGGGCAGACTTTCACGCAGTTTTGTGCGTTGCCGCAGTTGGTGATCCCGTCTTCCTGCATGAGGGCTTCGAGGCGCTCTGTACGATTCATCATCCCGCTCGGGTGCATGTTGAATAGCCGCACCTGGGCAATCGCCTGCGGCCCGATGTAGTGGTTACCCTCGTACTGCGGACACGCCTCCAAACAACAGCCACAAGTCATACAACGCGAATACGCATAACGCTCCATCACGTCGTCCTGGTCCATCCGCGGGCCAGGCCCTAAATCGTGAGTGCCATCCAACTCGACCCAGGCATGCACGCGCCGCAGGTGATCGAACATCTGTGAACGATCGACAACGAGGTCGCGAACGTTTGGAAACTTCGACATCGGCTCCAGCGTGATTGGCTGATCGAGATTGTCAACGAGCGCTGAGCACGACTGCCGTACGCGACCGTTTATCACCATCGTGCAGATGCCGCAGACCTGCTCCAGGCAGTTCATCTGCCAGACTGGCGGTGTCGTTCGCTCGCCGGATTTATTCACGGGGTTCGCCTGGATCTCCATCAGGCACGAGATGATGTTGAGATTCGGGCGATAGGGAATTTCAAACTGTTCCCAGTACTGCGGTGAATCGGGATTGGCACGACGGCGAATGTGAATTTCGACTGTCTTCGGCGGTGGCGTGGTTGCGCGTGCGTGTGATGACATAATCAGTTCAATAAACCTAAGCTTTTTTCGCCTTGCTGTAGTCGCGTTTGCGTGGCGTTATCAAAGAATAATCAACCGGATCGTACGAGAAGACGGGACCCTCACCCGAGTACTCGGCGATTGTTGTCTTCAAAAAGTTTTCATCGTCACGATCCGGAAACTCCGGTTTGAAGTGTGCGCCACGCGACTCGTTGCGATTCAATGCGCCGAGCGTGATCACGCGCGCGAGCTCCAGCATGTTGGCAAGATGCCGCGCGTGCGGCAGCGCCATCGTGGCCCAAAGGTTCGAATCGTTTATCGAGATTCGTTTGTAACGATCCATCAGCTCCAGCAACTTGTTGTCAGTTGCCTTGAGCTTGTCGTTGTAACGAACGACCGTGACGTTGTCAGTCATCCACTTGCCCATCTCCTGGTGCAGCAGATACTGGTTCTCCTCGCCACTCTGTTTGATCAGGTTGTCGTTGATCTCTTGTTGCAGTTTCAACTCCTGATCGTAAATACGTGATCCATCAGCGCCGTTTCGCTCCAAATTCTTCGCGTACTCGATGGCCGCGGGTGCAGCGATGAACCCGCCGAAAACACAACTTACAAGAGAGTTCGCGCCCAGGCGATTGGCGCCGTGAATCGAGTAATCACATTCACCGGCGGCGAGCAGTCCGGGAATATTCGTACGCTGATTGTAGTCAACCCAAAGACCGCCCATCGAATAATGCACGCCCGGGAAGATGCGCATCGGCACATGACGCGGATCGTCGCCGACAAACATCTCGTAGATTTCGAGGATCGCGCCGAGCTTCCGGTCAAGAACTTCAGCGGGAATGTGTGTCAGGTCGAGATAGACCTGATTTTGACCACCGATGCCCATGCCATCGATACACACCTGAAAGATCTCGCGCGTCGCGATGTCGCGCGGGACGAGGTTGCCATACGCGGGATACTTCTCTTCAAGAAAATACAAACGCTCGTTTTCAGGAATCGAAGATGGTGGACGAACGTCGCCCTTCTTACGTGGCACCCAAACGCGCCCGCCTTCTCCGCGCGCGGATTCGGACATCAGGCGCAACTTGTCTTCGCCGGGAATCGACGTCGGATGAACCTGAATGAACTCGCCATTCGCATACTTCGCGCCCTGCTGGTAACAGGCCGACACAGCGCTGCCGGTGCAGACCATCGAATTCGTCGACTTGCCAAAGATGAGACCCGGACCACCCGTCGCAATGATCACCGCGTCGGCCGGAAACGCTTTGAGCTCGAGTGTCTGCAAGTCCATCGCAATGAGCCCGCGACAAACCTGATGATCGTCGAGCACGAGCGACAGCATTTCCCAGTGCTCAAACTTTCGAACTTTTCCCATTACTTCGTAACGACGAACTTGTTCGTCGAGGGCGTAGAGAAGTTGCTGGCCCGTTGAAGCTCCGGCGAATGCGGTGCGGTGATGTTTAGTGCCGCCAAACCGGCGGAAGTCGAGTAGTCCCTCATTCGTGCGAGAGAAGGGAACGCCCATGCGGTCGAACAAATAGATGATGGCCGGCGCCATCTCGCACATCGCCTTCGCGGGTGGTTGGTTCGCGAGAAAGTCGCCGCCGTAAACGGTATCGTCGAAGTGTTCCCACGTTGAATCGCCTTCGCCTTTGGTGTTGACGGCGCCGTTGATGCCGCCCTGCGCGCACACCGAATGCGAGCGCTTTACGGGAACGACCGAAAACAGATCGACGGCATGGCCGGCCTCCGCGATTTTCATGGCAGCGGCGAGGCCCGCCAGCCCGCCACCGACAATCGCGATTTTCATTCCATTACTGACCATCGATTAAATGAGTCCTCCTAACAGCCCGCCGGGACGAATGAATGCGACGGCGGCGTTGATGCCGACAAGCAGCAACACCACACCGAAAGCGATGCACGCGTAACCAGTCAAACGCTGCGCGCGCTCGCCGATGGTGATGCCCCAATCGACGAGAAACAACCAGATACCGTTCGCGAGATGCCAGACTGTTGCGGTGATGCCGACCAGATAAATAAGAAAAATCGGCCACATGCGAAACTCGCGCGCGACGATATTGAATGCCTCATCCGTATGATGGGCGACAGACATCGAGTTCAGGCCCGGAATCAGCCCGAAGCGGAAGTTAAGCACGTGAAAAGTGATAAAGAAGAAGAGAACGACCCCGGTAATTCGCTGGATTAAGTAAAACCAGTTGCGCGAGTACGGATACGCGAGGTTATTCGGCCGCGCTTCCATCGTAATCACAAGGCCGTAAACGGCGTGGTAGATCAACGGGATAAAGATACCGCCGATCTCGACGAACAGAATGTACGGGATCGACTGTAGATCTTTAACCGCGTTGTTGAAGTCGGCCGCGCCCGTCAACGCCTTTGAGTTCGTGTAAAAGTGTTCTAAAAGAAAGATTCCAAGAGGGAACAGACCGGAAAGCTGGTGCAGCTTGCGCAAGACGAAAGTCCTGCTCAAACGAATAGCCAAGAATTCACTCCTTTGCCGTGATCTAAATTAGGCAGGTTGTAAATGAGTCTGTACAGAGCAGTTGAATTATATTGAGAAGTTGACGAAATTCAAAACCACGGATTGAACGGATGGAAAATACCGATTTAATCAAAGCGGGTTTAGGGACCATTTTGCGAATGGTTAGAAACCGTGACGTGTCGCCGGTTGAGGTGGCGAAGGCGCATCTCGCGCGGATTGAGCAGTTAAATCCCGAGTTAAATGCGATCGTGACGCTTGCGCCTGAGGTGTTGGAACGTGCTCGAGAGGCGGAAGCCGCGATGATGCGCGGTGAAGACACGGGCGCGTTGCATGGTGTTCCGATCACTGTGAAAGACACGATTGAGACTGCCGGTCTGCGTACGACGAGCGGCTCAAAAACGCGTATCGATCATGTTCCGCGAGTGGACGCACCCGCTGTTGCGCGTTTGAAACGCGCGGGGGCGATCGTCCTCGGAAAGACGAACGCTGCCGAAATGGCCATGGATTACACCGCAGACAATCCGGTGTTCGGTCGAACAAATCATCCGTTGAATCACGATCTGACACCCGGCGGATCGAGTGGTGGCGAAGCGGTCGCGATCGCAACCGGCATGTCGCCCGGTGGACTTGGAAGCGACCTCGCCGGTTCAGTACGAATCCCCGCGCACTTCTGTGGCATCTGTGGTCTAAAACCCACGACCGGCCGCGTGCCTGGTGAAGGACAGTTTCCGCCCAGCAGCGGTCCTTATTCACTCGGCGCCGTTATTGGACCAATGGCGCGCTCCGCCGGCGATCTGCGAATTCTTTTTCACGCACTGAGCGACAACGTTTTTCCACGTCAACATGATCTTCGCGGTGTGCGCGTCGCCGCGTACACTGATGACAGTGTTGCACCGGTTACAGAAGAAACTGCCGGAGCAGTCGCCGCGGCTGCGGTGGCCTTGAAAGATGCTGGACTGGTGGTTGAAGAGCGGCGTCCGCCGCACGTCGAGCGCGGGAACGAGATGTGGTTGAAGTTGTTTTCCAGAGCTTCAGTGGTCCAGCTCCGCAGCGTGTATGCAGGTCGTGAACGTGACGGAGGCTCGTTCGTGAGTTGGCGCCTCGCTACTGCAGACGATGCTCGACCGCCAACTCTGGATGAATACATTGCGCACTGGATGGAACGCGACCGTCTTCGTGAAGAGCTGCTGCGTTGGATGGAGACGACGCCCATCATCGTCGCACCGGTAGGCGCGACGCCGGCTTATCCACATAACACACTGAAGGTAACGGTTCGCGATACGACGATGGGTACGTTCCGGGCGTTTAGCTATGCCCAAACTTTCAACGTTTTCGATCTCCCGGTGGTGACTGTTCCCGCAGGAAGGTCGAATGATGGCTTGCCGATTGGAGTGCAGATTGCCGGTCTACCATTCGCCGAGGAGTTGATACTTGCGGCCGCAGAAATCGTTGAAGCAGCTTTATTCACGCGTTCCGATATATAATCTCGAATCGTCCAATATTCGATAGGAGTCGCAAATGGACCCGTTTGCATCAGTTTTAGCCGTTCTGTTCTTCGGATTTCTGGGCCTCGTGCTGCTAATCATCGCGGCCAAGATGATCCGGATCGTGCCTCAAGCCTCCGTTATGCTCATAGAACGCCTGGGCAAGTTTCATCAAGTTGCAAGCAGCGGGCTCAACATACTCGTGCCGTTTATAGATCGTCCGCGCGCAGTCTTTTGGACTAACACGCGCCCGGCGCTGACGTCGATCGACCTGCGCGAGCAGTACATCGATCTGCCGCCCCAGCCCGTTATCACGCGCGACAACGTTACGATCCACGTCGATTCAGTCGTTTACTGGCAGATCACCGATCCCATCAAGGCTGTTTACGAGATCAACGATCTTGTCGGCGGCATCGTGCAGTTGACGATCACCGGCATGCGCGCCGTTATGGGTGAGATGGATTTGGACCACACGTTGTCACAGCGCGATCAGATCAACGCGAAGCTGCGCGTGATCCTTGATGAAGCGACTGACAAGTGGGGCGTGAAGGTTACGCGCGTTGACGTGAAGAACATCAATCCGCCGGAAGATGTGCGTATCACGATGGAGAAGCAGATGACGGCAGAGCGCAATCGCCGCGCGCTCGTGTTGCAGGCTGAGGGCGACCGGCAGGCGGCAATCACGAGGGCGGAAGGCGAAAAGCAGGCTGCGGTGACACGTGCCGAAGGCGAAAAGCAGTCAGCGATTCTGGCGGCTGAAGGTGCGGCGCAGGCGCGATTGCGTAATGCTGAAGCTGAGTCGGAGGCGTTGAATCGAATTGCGCAGGCGATTCCGGACGGCGATCCGAGTCAGTATCTGATCACGGTGCGTTATATCGAGAGCTTGCGCGACATGACGCGCACGAACAATTCGAAGGTGATCTTCATGCCGATTGAGACTTCGGCGATGCTTTCGAGCGTAGGGGCGATCAAAGAAGTGTTGTCGCAGACTGGCGAAAAGGACGATACGCCTCAGCCTCCACCGCCGCCGCGTCCACGTGAGCTGCCGCGATAATCCGCGTTCATCCGCGAAAATCCGCGGCTGAAATCTTTGTGTACTTCGAGCCTTTTGGGCTGAGCTCGCTTCGAAACACCACTAGCTCTCTTACCTTTAGGTCGATCGCCTCAAATCGCATCTCGAGGTGCGCGTCCGCGAGGCGACGTGCGCCTTCCGGGTTGCGGAGACGCGCAATCGTCAAATGCGGACGATACGCACGATTCTCTTTCGCAAAACCTTCGGCCTCACACTCGTTCTCAAATCTCTCCTGCACCGAAGCTAACTGCCCAGACGGATCGTTAACACCGATCCACAGCACCTGAGGACGACTCGGCCGCGGAAACACCCCCGTCTCGCCCACCGCGATCTGGAAGCTGGAAAACTGTTTCGCAACTCGCTCCGCGGCATCAGAGATCTTCTGAATCTGAGTCACTTCGACATTCCCAAAGAACTTCAGCGTCAGATGAATGTTCTCCACCCGACTCCAACTCGCCGCCACCTCAGGAACCTGTTTCCGTAACCGCGACACATGATCTTCCAGCCGCGCGCGCACTACGTCCGGCAAATCAATAGCGCAGAACACGCGCCACTCATTCGCCACTGGCGTCACCGATTTTGTGTTTTCGTGACTTTTTGTGGCTCATTTACGGGGCTCAAGGACGACTGTCTCCTTCGTCGCTTTAGCAACCGCCGCGGGCGTAAATGGAAATTCGCGTGGTGTTACCGCGCGCCAGTCAGCGAGCTGGTCGCTCCAGTTCGGACTCTTCGGCAGTCCCGATTCACCGAGCGCAATGCCTTGCTGCGTTTTGTCCCAATCACTCGGATCCGCAATCAGTCTCATCGACACACTCGCGCCGACATTCACTGTTGAACCAATCAGTCCGCCAGTTCCGTTTTGCGGGAAAGGTGGAATCGTGAACTGCGCACCGATAAACGGCGCACCGCCGAGAGGATGTGGAAACCGCGCCTTCGACATCTCGCCCCAGGTCCACTTCGTTTGATCTGCACCGACGATTCTGGTGAGGTTATTGATTGCTTCGTCGTAACAAGCTCGCAGTAGATCGGCATAAGTGGGAAACTCTTTCGGCAGCCACAACGCAGGTTGCTCCTTAAGAACACGATCTAGGGTCGTGTCGAAGTTGCTCCACTGGAAATTTCTCACCAGCTCCGGACCGAGAAACGCAGTCAGGATCTTGGAACGAAACGCGAGCCGCATCTGTGCCGCTATAGGAGCCACGGTCGATTCGGCGTTGACGCGCCCATCCCATTTTTCAAATGCGTCGAGTGTTGCTTTCAACTTTTCGTCCGCCGGGGTTAACTTCGGCCGCAAAAGTTTCACCGCTTCTTGTGTAAACGTGACTCCCGCGATGGTGTAAACGTCGCCGAGGATGCGTCTGAAATCTTCGCTCGAAAGTTTCGGCTTCTCGTTCAGCAAATCGAGAATGCGACGCGCGCGGTACGGCTGGGCCCAGGAATGCGTAAGAAAGTAGGGATAATCAGTGCCGACGATTCGCTGGTTCGCGGTAACGATAATTCCCGAAGGCGGATCGAATAGCGCCGGCAACTTCGCGACCGGAATGTAACTGGTCCATTCACCAGCGTCCGTTGAACCATCATAAGGCACACTGCCGTCGCCCGATTTCCTGATCGGTACCACGCCCGCCGCGTGATAGCCAATATGACCATCGACATCGGCATAGACAATGTTTTGCGTCGGCGCCGTAAACGACTCGAGCGCTGTGTTGAATTCCTTCCAGTTGCGGGCGCGGTTCAGTGTGTAGGTAAAGTGGGAATTGTTTTTGGTCGGGTCCAACGCCGTCCAGCGAAGCGCATAACGTTTGCCGTCACCCTCGAAGACGATCGGGCCGTGGCGTGTGACGGTCACGTCATGCGTGACGGTGTCGTATTCAGAACTGCCGATTCCTTTCCTGACTTTGATCTGTTCGTGACGGATCACTGCGTCTTTCCAGCCGCTCGGTGTCTGATACTGCTTCGGGTTGTCAGGATTAAACTTTTCAACATAAAGATCCTGAACGTCTGGTCCAACATTTGTGAAGCCCCACGCAATCCGATCGTTGTGTCCGAGAACGACGCCAGGCAGCCCGGCTGCGCTGACACCCGCTACGCGGACGCCCGGCGCGCTGAGGTGGACCATGTACCAGATCGATGGCGCAGATGGTCGGAGGTGAGGATCGTTTGCCAGCAGCGGCTTACCGGTTACGGTGCGATTCCCACTCACCACCCAGTTGTTGCTCGCCGCGAGGGCGTCAGTGTGGAAACCGATGCGGTCGAGAGCGGCGGCGGCAACCACCTGGTTGTGCGCGAGCTTAGCGAGGGTTTCTTTTGAAACCGGATCTGTTTTCAAGCGTGCGGATTTCCGTTTCGACTGAGCGTCCTTACCGACAACAAACACGTCGAGCGGCGAAATCTCCGGCAACAATTCAGCCCGTTTCTCCGCGGGGAGGACCGAAAGTGCCTGTCGCATGATGTCCAAACGCCAGGTGTCTGACAGTGCTTCGAAAAATATTTTGCCGATGAGAAATGAGTCGCCGGCCGTCCAGGGTCGAAAACTGTATTGCAGAATCTGAAACTCTGGCGGCAACGACTTCGGATCGAGTGATGCCGCGTACGCGTTAATGCCGCGAGCATAAGCTTCCAAAACGGCACGCGCGCGCGGTGAAGCGCTTGCAAGTTCTGATTCTACGACGTGTGCGAAGCCGTAGGTGCGATGCAGTTTGTCCTGCTCGAGGGCGAAATTGTTTGGTCCAGCGGTGAAAACTTCTGCCAGCTCGCCACGAGCGGTGCGACGAAACAAATCCAACTGCCAGAGACGGTCCTGTGCGGTGGCATAGCCCTGTCCGAAATAGAGATCCTCGTCGTTCTGTGCTTCGACGTAAGGAATGCCACGTTCATCGCGGCGAATAGTGATGCGGTCCTTTATACCCTGGAGCTGAATCGCGTTTTGTTGCGGAGCAGTGCGGCTTGAGTTTGGAACGGTTACCAGGCAAACAAGCACTACGAAAAGGACAGCATGTCGTCGCATAAGTTGGTTTCCTTTCGGCGCACAAGAATACAGGATGAGTTACAAAAAGGCACAAAAGTCACAAAAGAGGTCAATTCAATTTTTGTGACTTTTGTGCATCTTTGTGGCTATAATCCGACTCGCGATGACGCGTCTTTCCTTCATCCTCGTGTTGCTGTTGTCCTGCGTTATCGGCGCGCGTGGTCAACAACGACCGTTGATCACGGAAGATGTTGACATCATCCCTCCGGGTACTGTCCGTATCGAAGCGGGCCTCGATTTCATGCAGGGCGCGAAGTACACAGTCTCGGGAATCAGAGGCGATCTGACGCGCGTTGGCGTTATCGGCATCAGTTTCGGAATGGGACCAAACGTCGAGTTCCAGATCGAAGGCGTCGCGCAAAACTACCTCAGCATCAACTCGCGCGGAGTTTCAGCAATTCCGCTGGAGCTCGCTCCCGGCGCGAATTCGACGAACGACACGGGCGACTTTACGCTCGCAGCCAAATTCAAACTGCGCAACGAGACGCGCCGCGGACCTTCGCTGGGTTTTCGTTTCGGCGTGCAACTCCCAAATTCAAACGAGGCTCGTGGCATCGGAATCAATCAAACCAACGCCTTCGGATCGATTCTCGTTGGGAAGAAGTTCGGAAGCGATGGACGCTTCAACACGTTCGGAAATCTCGGTATCGCGATCCTTACCGCACCGACCGAGCTGTTTTCTCAAAACGACGTCATAACATACGGGCTCGCGGGAATTTTTCACATCAACAAGCAGTTTGCGATCGCCGGCGAGGTTAATGGTCGCGCCAATACGCGTCCGGGCAATGGTCCGCTCGGCACGGAGTCGCAAAGCGAGGCGCGACTCGGAATGCAAATCAGGGCGTCGGGGCTACGATTCGACTTCGCGGGAATTAAAGGTCTCACCAGCTTCAGTCCAAACTCCGGGTTTACGGTCGGAGTTACTTACGATACGCCTGCCGTTTTTGCACCAGTAAAATAAGCCGCGGATACGACGGATTTTGACGCGGATTTTTATTTCCAGTGTCATCTGTGGTTTCATTACCGCCGCATGTACGACTGGTTAGCCGCGATCGCCCGCTGGTTGGAAGTTAACGTTATTAGCCTGCCGCTATATTACGCAGCGCCGGCGATGATCATCATCGGCGCTCTCGATTCATCGCTGCTGTCGCTTCCCGAGATCAACGACTATCTCGTTGTCGGACGGTGTTACAAGTATCCGACCGCGGCGTTTTATTTCCCGCTCTTCGCCGCGATTGGCAGCGTGATTGGGTGTAACATTCTGTACTCAATCATTCGCCGCGGTGGCCAGGCAGTGCTGCGCAAGCGGTTCAAACTGCAAAGCATCAAACGCGTCGAGCGAGCGTACGAGCGATTTGGTTTTCTCGCCATCGGCATTCCCGCCATCCTTCCTCCGCCACTGCCGTTCAAGATCTTCGTCGCGACTGCGGGCGCGCTCGAATATCCGCGTTGGAAATTCTTAATGACGGTGATGATTGCCCGTTCGTTCCGTTACTACGTCGAGGGAATTCTCGCTGTGTTCTACGGCCGTCGAGTGCTGCTGTTCCTGAAAGACAATGGACTCGTGATTGTCAGCATCGTCGGGTCGTTGGCCTTGCTTGCACTGATTGTTTACTTCATCGTGAGACAGCGCCGGAATTCACGTGCGCCTCTCGATGCCGAGGCCGACGAAGTCTCAGACTGAAAGGATCGCCTGATTGAAAGCTGTTCTCCTTCCCTTTACGAAGTGGCTCACACGTCTCTCTGAATACCTGATCACATTTGGCGCCTTTGGTTTGTTTGCAGTCGCACTGCTCGATTCGACGTTCGTACCGTTGCCGAGCAGTGTGGATGCGTTGATGCTGTTGTTGACGACCACTTATCCGAGCTGGATGTTGCTTTACGCGTTTATGGCAACGAGTGGCTCGGCGCTTGGTTGCCTGATCCTCTATTTGATCTCACGACGCGCGGGAGCACGCGCGCTCACCCGGTTTTCCGAAGTGAAGCAGAGGCGCGTGAAGCACCTCATTGAGCGTTACGACATGATGGCCGTGTTAGTGGCGACACTGCTGCCACCGCCGTTTCCGTTCAAGTTGTTCGTCGTTACTGCGGGTGTGTTCAGGTTTAATTTGTTACGGTTTATGCTGGCGATTGTTGCGGGGCGCGCGTTTCGATTTTTACTGGAAGGTTACTTCGCCGTGCGATATGGAGCGCAGGCGAAGGAGATCTTAGCGAAATATTATCCGTGGATCGGGCTGGGGCTTGTGGCGGCGATTCTGATTTTTCTGTTTTTAAGACAAAAACTTAAACGGGCGGAGATCGTGCCCGATCATCCGTGAAGATCCGCGTTTAAGTCAGGAAACTGAAAACGCCTGGCGGCTGCAAGATCTTTGATCCCGTGGGTCTCTTCAAGTCTTGTGAGTAACAGTATAAAGATCTCCGCGGTTGCGAGTGCATCGCTCCCGGCACGATGACGGCTCGCGATCGGTATCGAGAAATGGTTTGCAATCGTTTCGAGCCGGTGATTCGAAATATCTGGCAGTGCGCGTCGCGAAAGACGGACGGTGCAGAGATGTGGATTTACCATCCGATGGCCGGGATAAACGCGCGAGATCTCGTGATTCAGAAAACTCGTGTCGAACGGCGCGTTGTGGGCCACAAGCACTGAATCGCTAACGAAGTCGAGCCATTTCGGCGCCACATCAGCAAAGACCGGCGCCTCCCTGACCATCTCGTTTGAAATACCCGTGAGCGACGCAACAAAGCGTGGAATCGGAATCTCGGGATTGACGAGCGACAGAAACTTATCGACGATGCGTCCACCGCGAATTCGATAGGCGCCTAGCTCGATTAGTCGATTGGGCGGCGTTTTTGCCCCAGTCGCTTCGACATCGACGACAACAAAGTCGAGGTCTTTCAACAGACGTGCATAACTGTCGTCAGCGAGTAGTTCGACGGTATTGTTTTCGACGATCTTGAAGCGACGATCGTTTCTGATCAGATCGGCGACGAGTAGTCCTGCGAGTTCGTCGTCGATGTGAGAGAGTTTGAAGACTGCGTCGACGATCTCCGACGCAGCGGCGCGTCCGCCCGAGCAAGTTAAAAGGTCGATTGTGTCCTGGACGAGGGTAGAATCAGAAACTAAATTCGGATAAGGCGGCATTCGTGCGGGATTGTAGCATGCACATACACTGCGAGGTAAGAACGTGAACGCTGTAGAGGTGATGGAGCTATTCAGAAAAACCGGCGCGTTGCTGGAGGGCCATTTCAAACTTTCAAGCGGCTTGCATAGCACGGTCTATTTGCAGTGTGCGCTTGTGCTTCAGTTTCCCGACCATGCTGAGGCATTCGGACGCGCTCTTGCCGAGAAGTTTCAGGGGCAGGGAATTCAGCTCGTCGCGTCGCCGGCGATTGGCGGAATCGTGATTGGTCATGAGGTCGCGCGAGCGTTGGGCGCGAGATTTATTTGGACCGAGCGCGATGCGGGTGAGATGACGTTGCGCCGTGGTTTTCGTGTCGCGGCGGGCGAGAAGACCTTGATTGTGGAAGACGTGATCACGACGGGTGGCTCAACTCGCGATACGATGGAAGCTGTTCGCAAAGCGGGCGCGGATATTGTCGGCGCGGCTTCGATCATCGATCGATCTGGAGGAAGCGCAGATGTGGGGGTTCCGCTCACGTCGCTCGCTTCGCTGACTGTTTTATCGGTGGAGCCTTCAGTTTGTGATGCATGCAAACTCGGTGAACCCATCGTGAAGCCCGGCAGCCGGACGCAGCAAGTCTAGACTTCAAGCTTTAGCTTGTTCTCCTTGGCGCGGCACGGCAACCTCAAGGTTGAACTCTAAACATGAATTACAAGTTGCTTCTTCAATACGATGGGACCGACTTCCACGGCTGGCAGATCCAGAATGGTCGCAGGACTGTTCAGGGTGAGTTGACGCAGGCGCTCTCTCTGATCGAGGGGCGCGGCGTCAACGTTCATGGATCGGGCCGCACGGATGCCGGTGTTCACGCGGAAGGGCAAGTCGCGAGTGTTGAGATTCAGCGCGAGATCACAATTGAGAAACTGCGGGCGGCGATCAATGGGAACATCGACAAAGACGTGAGAGTGTTGGCCGTTGAATCTGTGCCCGACGATTTTCACGCGCGTTTTTCGGCAATCGAGAAGACCTACATTTATCGCATCGTGAATGGACCAGTAGTGTCGCCTTTCTGGTGGCGATACGCACATCACGATGCGCGTCGATTTGATCTCGAAAGTATGAAGCAAGCAGCGGAGCTGTTGTGTGGCGAGCACGATTGGACTGCTTTCTCGGCGGCGCAGGCAGACGTTGAAGATCGTGTTCGGACCGTCACGCGCGTTGAGATAGTGGAGCGTCGTGACGAACGATCTCGCGGTCCGTTGATCGAGATCCGCGTGAGCGCAAACGGGTTTTTGCGTTACATGGTGCGAGCGGTCGCCGGAACGCTGATGGCACTTGGCCGCGGTGAACTGGATCGCGACGGGATTCGCGACGCTCTCGAGACCGGTACCCGCCCTCTAGCCGCAGTCACCGCCCCAGCCTGTGGACTCACCCTTGTTTCAGTGAGATATCAGTGACATCCGTGGCCTTTGCGCAGCAAACTTCTTTAATAAACAATTGACAGTTAATCGCCAACAGTAAAGAATGACGCGTTTATGTTTTCTGACTTCGCCGGTGTAATTCAAACAGGCACGCGAGAAGAGTCGCTGCTGGCTGCGGTGGCGTGGGACCGACTCCCGCGCCACGTAGCGATCATCATGGACGGCAACGGTCGTTGGGCAGCGCAACGCGGCCAACCACGTATTGCTGGTCACAAAGCGGGTGTCGAGGCTGTTCGTGCGGCTGTCGATACGGGTGCGCGGTTGGGTCTCAATGCGTTGACCCTGTACGCATTCTCAACAGAAAACTGGAAACGCCCGCGCTACGAAGTTGATGCGTTGATGCGCATGCTGCGTCGCTACATCCGGCTCGAGCTCGACGAGATCGATCGTCAGAACATCAAGTTCCAAACTATCGGACGAATCGGCGGACTCGCTGAGAACGTTCGTAAAGAGATCGAGCGCGCCACCGAACAGACCGCGCGAAACAAGGGCATGATTCTGTCGGTCGCATTGAACTACGGCGGACGCGCCGAAATCGTGGACGCCGCGCGTGCCGCAGTCAGGAGGTTGATCGACGAAGGCAGCCGCCCGGACGAGTTAACGGAAGAACGCATTGCCAACGAACTGTATACTCGTAATTTGCCGGAGCTTGATCTGCTCGTACGCACCAGCGGGGAGATCAGAATCTCGAATTTCCTTCTCTGGCAAAGCGCCTACAGCGAGATCTACGTCACGGATACTCTCTGGCCCGACTTCCGCCGCGCCCATCTGCTCGAAGCAATCGTTGACTACCAGCGCCGCGATCGTCGTTTTGGAGGATTGAAGTTAGTAGTTAGTAAAACATGAGACCCTGGCATCGAGCTGAATGAAACGAATCCTAACCGCGGTCGTTGTTTTACCTTTCCTGATCGCTTCAATCCTTGTCCCTTTTTTGTGGTGGGTGTTTGTGTTGCTCGCGGCAGCCGCGATGGTGCTGGGTCTTTGGGAGTTTTACCTGCTCGCGAAGAAACTCAAGCTACAGCCCGACGTCACCGCGGGCTATCTCGCCGGCGCGGCCCTCATCACGATTCCGCTACAGAACGATCCAGCGAACGTGCTCCTGGTCCAATTTGTGATTATCGCACTCACGATCGGTACGTTGATCGCTGCGACACTGCGTGGCGCGCCGTTTGAAAAGATGATCGCCTCGGTAGGATCCACGCTGCTGGGCGTGTTGTATATTCCCTTTCTTGGCAGTCATCTCGTCGCATTACGAACTGGCTTCGAGCAAACACTCTCGGCGCACCTGCTGTCATTCTTCTTCCTTGTCCTGATGGGTTCTGACGCGGGTGCTTACTACATCGGTCGAGCCTTCGGAAAACACAAACTCGCGCCGTCAATCAGTCCCGGTAAAACGTGGGAAGGCGCGGTTGGCGGAATCGTCGCCGCCCTCGCTATGGCTGCTCTCGCGCATTTCTGGTTCTTCCGTGAACTCCCACTTAAGTACATGCTGCCGCTCGCGGCTGCCATGGTTTTGCTCGGAATATTCGGCGACCTCGCGGAAAGCGCACTCAAACGCGGAGCAGGCGCAAAAGACGCGGCAAACATCCTTCCCGGACATGGCGGCATGCTCGATCGTCTCGATAGCTTGCTCTTCAACGCGCCACTCATCTACTATTTTGCACGCTTCTACTTCCATAGCTGATAGCTAAGAAGAAAGCTGATGACCACGAAAAAAATTCTTCTGATGGTCGGTGGAGTGGTCGTCGTGCTTGGTTTTCTGGTGATCTGCTTCGTGGGAGCTATCGTCGGACTCGCTCTGTACCAGGTGAACAACAGCGAAGCGGCGGCGCGAGGAAGAGACTTTCTCCGCAACAGTGAGAAGCTAAAGGCGGATATCGGCCCCGTAAAAGACTTTGGCAGTATCGTCACAGGCAATGTCGGTGTTCGTGATGGAACGGGTGCGGCAACACTGCATTTGAAAGTGATTGGTGAACGAAAAACTGTTAACGCGACCGTGGAATTAATGCTGACTAATAGAACGTGGACCGTGATCGAGGCGTCCTACGTTAACTTGTCAGGTGAAAGAGTCGGACTTCTACACCCCTACGATACAAACCTTCTCCGCCCCCGCTGGGTTGCATGACTGAATCAACAGCGAACACCACCGGAGTTGCGATCCTTGGCTCGACCGGATCCATCGGGTGTAATAGCCTGCGCGTTATCGAGTCGTTAAGCACGAGACGCATGCGCGTCGTTGCGCTTGCGGCCGGCACGAATGTCGAACGTCTAGCGGATCAGATTGCTGCGCACCTGCCGGAATTAGTTTCAGTAGACACTGAAATCGCCGCACGCGATCTGCGCGCGATGTTGTTTGCGCGCGATATCGATTTGCCACGCATCGTTATTGGCGAAGCCGGGTTGATTGAAGTCGCCACACATCCTGAAGCTGACTGCGTTGTTTCAGCAACAGTCGGCGCCGTCGGTTTTGTGCCTACACTCAAAGCGCTCGAGCTGGGCAAACGCGTTGCGCTCGCGAACAAAGAGACGTTGGTGATGGCGGGCGAGTTGATGACGGAAGCCGCCCGGAAATCAGGAGCGGAATTGTTGCCCGTCGATTCCGAGCACAACGCTTTGCACCAGTGTTTGCGAGGCGAAAACCCCGAAGAGGTCAGACGCATCATTCTCACCGCATCAGGCGGACCGTTTCGCACGAGGAACAAGGCCGAGATGGAGCGCGCTACCATCGCGGAAGCGATGCAGCATCCGACCTGGAACATGGGCGCGAAGATCACGATTGACTCAGCGACCTTGATGAACAAGGGGCTCGAAGTGATCGAAGCCCACTGGCTGTTCGGATTCGATCCCCGCGCAATCGACATACTCGTGCATCCCGAATCAGTGGTGCACTCGATGATCGAGATGATCGATGGCTCTGTGATTGCGCAGATGGGCGTCACGGACATGCGTCACGCGATCCAGTATGCGCTCACGCATCCCGAACGACATTTATGCCAGCTACCGCCGCTGGATCTGACCGCAATCTCAGGCCTTCATTTCGAAGCGCCCGATCTCGATCGTTTTCCGTGCATCCGACTCGCGTATCGCGCGTTAACCGAAGGCGGGACATTGCCGGCCGCGATGAATGCCGCGAACGAGGAGGCAGTCAGCGCATTTCTGAACGAACGGATTCGCCTTACCGAAATCCCTCAGATCATCGAAATGGTCATGAATAATCACGTTAATCAACCAGCCAAAGACATCGAAACCATTCTCGAGGCCGATCATGAAGCCCGTCGAGCCGCCCTTACCATGATCGAAGATCCGGTTCGTGTTCATCCGTGATATCCGTGCTAAACTCATTTTTGTGCAACCCGACTCGATATTCGTCGAGTCTAAGTGTGGTTATTTTACGTGAGACTCTAACGAAAAAAAGGCCCTGAATGACTTATTTAATTTACGCACTGGGATTCATCTTCATACTCGGTTCCGCTGTTGTTCTTCACGAATTCGGCCATTTTATCGTTGCTAAACTGTTTAAAATCCGTGTTGAGACCTTTTCCGTTGGCTTTGGACCGCGTTTGTTCGGCAAGAAGTGGGGACACACGGATTACCGCGTCTCAGCCATACCTCTCGGCGGCTATGTAAAGCTCGGTGGCGATGAATCAAACGCGCCACTCGAAGGCGCGAGCGCGCAGGACATTCCTGCGAACGAGATGTACAACCTCCGCCCACGATGGCAGAGGATCCTGGTTGCACTCGCCGGTCCGGTGATGAACATCCTGACCGCCATGGCGATCCCGTTTGTTGGGGCGTTCATGTATGGAGTTCCGGCAACGCCGGCTCCCGTTGTTTACCACGTTCAACCGGGTGGCGCAGCCGACCTGGCGGGCCTCAAGCCCGATGATCGCATCGTCTCCTTCAACGGCACAAAAAACCCGAGCTGGGACGTTATCAACGGCGAAGCACTGCTTTCGCCCGGTCGTCCTTTGCCAGTGATTGTAAATAGAAACGGCCAGGAAGTTTCACTTACCGTGACGCCCACCACCCGGATGGAAAATGGCGACGCGGCAGGTACGTTGGACTTTATCCCTGACTACGGTGGTCTGCCCGTAGTCGTGGCAAGAGTTGAGTCTGATTCTCCCGCCGCAGCCGCGGGGCTGAAAGTAAACGACCGGTTCGTTTCCATTGGTGACGAAGAAGTAAGAAGCTCGGCACAGGTTACGGAATACGTGCGCAGTCACGACGCGCAGAAGATTCCCATCACGGTTCAACGCGATGGGCAGACGGTGCAACTGAACACGGATGAGCGGCGCATCAACGGCAGGTTGGGATTCATTGTTACTGA
>DAIOGT010000064.1:14546-23683 GCA_036745095.1 Pyrinomonadaceae bacterium | reverse complement strand
ACGGGCGACGTGTTTGGATCAACCAAGTGCGACTGCGGCCAGCAGCTTCGCAAAGCGATGAAACTGATTGAGCGGGAAGGCAGCGGCGTAATTGTTTATCAACAGCAGGAGGGGCGAGGTATCGGGATCATCAACAAAATTCGCGCCTACGCGTTGCAGGATGAGGGCGCGGACACAATCGAGGCAAATGAAAAACTGGGACTGGCAGTTGATTTGCGCTGCTACGAGCAATGCGCGGAGATCTTGCGCCACCTGGGCGTAAAGAACGTCAGGTTGATGTCAAACAATCCGGAGAAAATCCGTGCGCTCGAAGAAATGGGAATCGAAGTAATTGAACGCGTGTGGCTCGAAACTTCGCCGACGGATGCAGCCAGGGGTTACCTGCTTACCAAGAAGGAAAGATTGGGCCATCTTTTGGAGGTAGTGTGAGTGAACGAACTAACGGGCTAATTAAGACGAGCAGTGGAAACACTCGCATCGGGCAGGTGGTAACACCGTCGCCACCTGTCATGATTACGGGATAACGTTAGCTGATTCATCAACGGTGTGAACACTTGCGAGTCGGAGCCGCGCCCTTGCTTCTCCGATGAGCAGCATCCTGAAAGGAAACTCACGATGAAGTTTTTTCTAAACACGGCAAACTCTAGCCGCCAGGCAACTTCCCTCGCAAAAGAAACCACCCGAAAAGTAAATCCAGGCAGTGTCCGAATCGGGAAACTAATGCTGCCAATCAAGATCCTCGTGTTGGCTGCCAGCCTTACTCTTGCGCTCGGTTACCTTTCTACTCGAGGTTGGGCGCAGCAAGCCGAGGATCGAAGCCGGAGTCAAAGAGAAAAGGAATACGATCAACAGATCACCGACAACGCGCAGCGGATGATGGAGCAAGGAAAACAGATCTTCCGTTACGATACATTCGGCTCAGAAGATTTTTGGGGCGGTAAGTTGCGCCTGCATGAGTCAATTGCCGGCCAAAAGCTGGGCGGAGTCGGTAATGGAGTAAGTCCGAAGACGGCACTAGCGCTCGGTTTGAAAGTTGATGCCGAGGCCCTTCCGGCAGATCTGGTGGCACAGATCAAAGCCGGCAAAGTCGATCTGGACGATCCAGCCACCACGGTTGCACTACTTAAATTAAAGGCTGTTGTCGGTGTTACCGGTTTTTTCAATCCGACCGGACAACTCCGGTCACTGGGAATCCAATGCGCATTGTGTCATTCCACCGTTGACGACTCGTTCGCGCCCGGCATTGGCAAACGACTCGATGGCTGGGGAAATCGCGACCTGAACATCGGCGCAATCGTGGCCACCGCGCCAAATCTTCAACCGTTTAGTGATCTACTCAGCGTGGACGTCGCGACTGTTAAGACCGTGCTGAATAGCTGGGGGCCGGGTCGTTATGACGCCGAGTTGAACATGGATGGCAAGGCCAAGAGTCCGGATGGCAAGAGCGCGGCGACGATGATGCCTTCAGCATTCGGTCTCGCCGGTGTTAACCAGCACACATGGACCGGCGGGTGGGGCACTGTTACTTACTGGAACGCTTACGTCGCTAACACTCAAATGTATGGCCAGGGCACGTTCTTCGATCAACGTTTGGAGAATGCCGACCAGTATCCAGTTGCAGCGAAGGCTGGCTGGGGACACAAGCGTGATGCGAAGGACTTGATTACGGCGAAATTGCCCGCGTTGCATTTTTATCAACTTGCAATGCCCGCGCCCAAAGCACCCGCCGGTAGTTTCGACGCAGCAGCGGCGCAACGCGGTGAGGTTATCTTCAACAACAAGGCAAAGTGCGCGACCTGCCACGTACCTCCGATTTTCACTGAGCCCGGGAACAACCTTCACAAGGCTGAGGACATTGGTATCGACGCGTTTCAGGCGAATCGCGGTCCGGCAAGAATGTATGTAACCACACCATTGCGCGCACTGTTCGACACCCAAAAGATTCACAAGGGCGGCTTTTACCATGACGGACGCTTTGCGACTCTGCTCGACGTGGTTAATCACTACAACAACTTCAAGAAATTGGGGTTGACGGAGCAGGAGAAGAAAGAACTAGTCGAATACCTGAAGGCGCTTTAGTTCGTTTTCAAGAGGGATCGAAGTGACGATGAAGATGGAAATGTTGGGTTGGGCCGGAACGGCGCTTGTCATCGTCGCCTATGTTCCGCAAATACGCCATCTCTATGTTGAGAAATGTGCGTGGGGCATCAGCATTTCCACGTGGTTCATCTGGCTTGTTGCCGGGGCGCTGCTTCTTAGTTACTGCATCGTTCGAAACGACACGCTGTTCACGTTTGTCCAGGTCATCAACATCACGGCGATTATGGCAACCATCATTCTCGCGCGCAGAGGAAATCGGGTTTGCCCGTACCACTTAAAGATGGCTTTGAGCAGCGAAGATCCGAATGAAGCGGTGAAGCGTGCAGCGTAAGAAGGAGACATTCATGTCGCGTCGACAACTAATTGATGGAAGAGATGAGGGCGGGAACACCGATCTGATGCGTGCTGCCCTTAATGGTCAGACGGAGACTGTCAAAGCGTTACTGCTCAGTGGAGCCGACGTAAATGCGCGAAATGACGAGGGACGTACTGCGTTAATGTTCGCTATCGTCAACCTGCATAGTTCCACCGTGCAAACATTGTTGGATTTTGGAGCGGAGGTAAACATCCAGGCCAGTTGTGGCTGTACTCCTCTGCTGCTCGCGGCAGGTAGCGGCGACGTCGGAATCACGCAGGCTTTGCTCAACAGTGGCGCTGACCCCGAAATAATTTGCAGGCCGGGTAGAACCGCCTTAGCCGTTGCAACAGAACGCGGTCACAGCGCTGTCGTTGAATTGCTCACGCGTGACTTGGACCAGGCAACGTACGTGAAACCGAGAAGCGTTTCGTCTAACGTACCCTACGACAGCGAGTGCTTTTGCGGCAACAGAATGAACGAGAGTCAAGTAGCGATGGAAAATTAATTGTAATTGAAGGGAAGTGATGGGAATGATCAATACGAATTCATATCAAGCCAAGCAGTTCAATCTGAGTGGCTTGAACGGCATTTCAGATCGCACGTTGGAGATGCACTTCAAACTCTACGAGGGTTACGTTAAGGAGACCAATAATCTGTCAGATCGGATCTCCCAGTTTCTGAAAGACGGCAAAGTGGACCAGGAAGAAGTGCCGGCCTACTCCGAGCTCACGCGCCGTCTGGGATTCGAATACAACGGCATGGTCCTGCACGAATACTATTTCGGCAACATGAAGCGAGACGGTTCGGGTGATCCGGAAAAAAAGTCTGCTTTCTTCAGAGCGGCCGAAGCAAGCTTTGGCAGCTACGACATCTGGAAGGCGGATTTCGTTGGCATCGGCAAGATGCGCGGCGTCGGTTGGGCCATCTGTTACGAGAATCCGACGAACGGACGGCTGTCCAATCACTGGATTACGCTTCATGAGACGGGCAACGTGGCGGGATTCAATCCCGTGCTGGTGATGGACGTGTGGGAGCACGCCTTTTTGCTCGACTACAAACCGGCAGAGCGGTCCAAGTACATCGAGGCATTCTTCTCCAACATCGCCTGGAATGTTTGTGACGAGCGTCTGAAGCGCGGTTTAGCTGCGCGTTCGGCCACCACTAGTGAACTTGGTTGACGAGGAAAAACATGCAAGACACAACACGCACAAATGGACGCGATGATACCAACGTTTGGAAAGGTCTCGCGGCAGGTCTCATTGGGGGATTGGTAGCATCCTGGACCATGAACCGATTTCAGGATGTATGGATGAGAGTCGCGCAGGGCGTTGAGAGTGGGCCAGCCACCGAGGTTCAAAGCGAAGCGGCTGGTGTTGGAGATTTGGAAGTCGGATCGAACTCAGAGGTTCAGGATGACACGACCGTTAGAGCCGCGTCCGCAATTTCAGAGGGAGTGTTTGGTCACAAGTTGACGCGAAGTGAAAAGAAGGTTGCAGGTCCGGCTGTGCACTACGTTCTCGGCACGGGTGTCGGTGGTCTATACGGCGCGGCAGCGGAAGTAGCGCCCAACGTTACGGCAGCGGCCGGACTGCCTTTCGGCGCGGCCTTTTGGTTAGTGGTTGACGAGGGCGCGGTGCCGTTGCTTCGTCTCTCAGAAGGACCGATGGCTTATCCGTTGTCGGTCCACGCTTACGCTCTTTCGTCACATTTTGTTTATGGAGTAACAGCCGAGGTGGTGCGTCGCGCGGTTCGCGGCGCACTGTAGGCTGTATGGTCATGGCAGATTTCGAACAGACAGTTGGGAAGTCGAGACCAGGACCCTTTTCCGATTCGGAGCTTGAAGAGCTTCAGCGTCTAACCTTTGACTATTTTCTGAAGGAAACAAATCCCGAGAACGGACTCGTGCCGGACAGCACTCGGCAGGGTGCGCCATGCAGTATCGCTCCCACCGGATTTGCCCTCGCGGCTTATCCTGTCGGAGTCGAACGCGGGTTCATTACGCGCGATGATGCAATTAGGCGAGTTCTCACGTCACTTCGTTTCTTCCGGCACAGTCCGCAGGGGCCGGAACCCGACGCAACAGGCTACAAGGGTTTCTACTATCACTTTCTTGACATGCAGACCGGTCGCCGTGTGTTCAATTGCGAACTGTCAACAATCGATTCGACGTTCGTTATCGCGGGTGCGTTGACTGCTGCCGAATATTTCAATCGCGATAGTGACGACGAACGTGAAATTCGAGATCTTGCGACCGCGCTCTATCGACGCGTGGACTGGCAGTGGGCGCAAGATGGCGGAGATACCGTAACGCATGGTTGGACGCCGGAACGTGGATTCTTGAAGTATCGATGGGACGGCTATAACGAAGCGCTGATTCTTTACGTTCTCGGACTGGCATCGCCAACGCATCCTTTACCAAAAGAAAGCTACGAGGCTTGGACCAGGACTTATGAATGGAGAAGCCTTTATGGCCACGACTTTCTCTACGCTGGTCCGCTCTTCATCCATCAGCTTTCGCACATGTGGATCGATTTTCGCTCCATTCAGGACGACTACATGCGACAGAAGGGAATCGATTATTTCGAAAACAGCCGTCGCGCGACTTACGTTCAGCAACAGTACGCTATCGATAACCCCAACAGCTTCAAAGGTTATGGCAAATTCATTTGGGGTTTTACGGCGAGCGATGGTCCTGGACCAGCAATCGAAACAATCGACGGCAGGGAACGCCAATTCTACGACTACATAAACCGCGGTATTCCGGACGGACCGGATGACGGCACCCTTGCGCCGTGGGCCGTCATCGCTTCGCTTCCGTTCGCTCCTGAAATCGTCTTGCCCTCGATCCGTTACTTCGACCAAACCTTTCCCGAGATGACCAGCAAGTATGGATTCAAGTGCAGTTTCAACCCGACGTTTTCCGGAGCTTCCGACCAGGGATGGATTTCAAAGGGCTATTACGGCCTGGATCAAGGTCCGATAGTGATGATGATTGAAAACTATCGATCAGGATTCATTTGGCAGTTAATGCGCGCCTGTCCGTACATCGTCACCGGGCTGCGGCGCGCAGGATTTTCCGGCGGTTGGCTTCGCGACTAATCTCGTCTCAAGTGGAAACACTCGCTGGGACAGGTGTTAACACCGTCGGCACCGATCAGAAAGGTGGATACGCTGATGACCATGACCGGAAAAGACGTAATCGTCGCCAAAGCCAGTGAATTTGCCGACGGCGAAATGAAACAGGTTTCGGTGAATGGCGCAGAGGTGCTGCTAGCGTGCGTGGGCGGAAACTTTCACGCCGTTGGCGCGCATTGCACTCACTACGGCGCGCCGCTTGTCGAAGGTGTACTTAGCGGCGAGCGCATCGTTTGTCCCTGGCATCATGCGTGTTTCAACGTCACGAGTGGTGATTTGGAAGAGCCGCCTGCCTTCGACGCGCTTGCACGCTACGAAGTGAAGGTTGAAAACGATCAAGTTATGGTGCATCTGCCTGACGACGCGCAGGATCGTAGAACGCCGCCGATGGTCCAGCGCGACCCGAAAGATGAGAGGCTGTTCGTCATTGCAGGCGGTGGCGCTGCCGGCTATACAGCAGCACAAACCTTACGCGAAGAGGGATTCACCGGTCGCCTCGTGTTAATTACTCGAGAAAACCACTTGCCTTATGACCGTCCGAATCTGAGTAAAGAATATTTGCAGGGAACCGCCGAACCAGCATGGCTGCCGTTGCGGTCTGAAGACTTTTTTGCCGAACACGACATCGAGGTCATACAGGGCAGAGAGATTACACGCGTTGATGCGGCCCACAAGACAATCACCTTCGCCGGTGACGAAGTCCTTCGTTGCGATGCGCTTTTGCTGGCGACAGGCGGTGAACCGCGCCGGCTACCTTTTCAATCTCCGACTCAGTCGAACGTCTTTTTGCTCCGTAGTTTTGACAACTCTGATGCGATCATTGCGGCCGCCGGAAAAGGAAAACGCGCAGTGGTAATCGGCGCGAGTTTTATTGGAATGGAGGTCGCGAGTAGCCTCGCGGCGCGCGGGTGTGAAGTAACGGTCGTCGCACCGGATGAGGTGCCGTTCGAGAGGATTTTGGGCCGGGAGATCGGAAAGCTGTTTCAACATATACACGAAGAGAACGGCGTAAAGTTCAGGCTGGGCGAATCAGTTTCGGGTTTTGATGGTCCAACGAAAGTCACAGCAGTCATCCTCGGAAATGGCGATCATTTAGAAACTGATCTCGTGGTAGTTGGTGTCGGCGTGAGGCCGGCAACAGGATTTTTTGAAGGTGTCAATCTGCATAAAGATGGCGGCGTGATTGTTGATGAACATCTGAGCGCTGCCGACGGCGTCTACGCAGCCGGCGACATCGCTTATTTTCCGCATTCGCTCACGGGCGAGCGCCAGCGCATTGAGCACTGGCGGACGGCAATGCAGCAAGGCCGGATAGCTGCCGGAAACATGCTGGGCAAGAAGATTGTGTACGACAGTGTGCCGTTCTTTTGGACACGTCAGTTCGACGCAGGGCTGCTTTACGTGGGCCACGCTGTCGCTTGGGACGAGATTGTCTATCAAGGTGATCTACGCACGCGCGAGTTCCTGGCGTTCTACGTAAAAGAGGACCGCGTGCTGGCGGTCGCCGGTATGAACCGCGACCGTGAGATGGCCGCCGCCGAAGAACTGATGCGACTCGGTCGTATGCCGGCGGCGGCGCAGCTCAGGGAAAATTCGATGGACCTTGTGCAAGCGCTTCACAAAAACGTTGAAGAATTAGCTATTTGCTAGAGGATAAATAATCATGACAGCGGCGCCAATCTCACACGTTGCGGACCGGCGAAACAACATTCAAATCATATCTCACGCTAGCGCTGAGAATCTCCAATCAACTCATCACCCACCGCACGACGCCGTCGTTGACTGCCAGTGCCAGCGCGTCCAACGTGTTCAACTGTTTTCAGGGTTGGAACAGAGCGAGATGACAGCGATCGCAGCGGCTGCACGTAGTCTTCGCAAAGAACGTGGCGAGTTCGTCTACATGCCGGGAGACCGGGCCGACTCTGTCTACGTCTTGAAGAAAGGAAGAATCAAACTGTCGGTATTGTCCGAATCGGGTAAGGAGATTGCCATCGATATTATTCAACCAGGCGAGATGTTTGGTGAGTTTGCGCTTATCGATGAGTCAGTACGCAGTAACATGACTCAGGCGCTCGACGACGTGGCGATCCTGGTTTTCAACAAACGCGATTTCGTGAATCTTCTTGAGACTCAGGCGAGGCTCGCTCTGAACTATATTCGAATGGTCGGCGACCGCCGGCGACGGATGGAGAAAAAACTCTCCGACATTACTTCCAAGGAAGTTCCTACGCGCGTCTGTGAATTGCTGCACGAGCTTTCGGCTAACAGTTTAGCGACCAGCGAAAGCCATCAACCTCTCATTCCGCTAACGCACCAGGACGTAGCTTCTTTAATCGGGGCCTCGCGTCAAACCACCACTTCGGTCCTCAATGATCTGATGCGTTGTGGCTTCATCGAACTTGGCAGAGGTTGGGTTCGCATCAAGTCATTAAAAGACATTCAAACGTACGTCGGCTGTCTGGTCTTCTGCGTGCAAGTTTTTTTGCATTGACGTCAGCTAGCTGACATTCCCTCAATCCATTTTCCTACATAGTACGCTCCGCACTCAGAGAAGTACGCCGCACACGTAAACGAACAAGTCTTCTAAAGAGGTTAGAGGTGGGAACGGTCGAAGTGTGCCCCGCGGCGTTAGCAACCGAGAACAAATCAACTGAATAACCCTTCGCCTAAAAGGAGAACCGAAACATGAAAACGAAAAACAAAACGTCACACTGGACGCTCCGGCTCACCACCGTATTCGCGCTCGCGATTTTTGCGCTGGTGGGATGCCTGGCCTTCAACACAACCGGCCTCGCAGATGGGAGCGACCTCGGCACATCACCGTTCGACTTCACTGACGCCGTCTATCGCGCGCACGGCATTCTGCCTGAAAACATCGTGCTGCGTGTCGGCGACTCGAGCCGCGCCGGCGACTTTGTGGTCGACAACACAAACACGGATCCGAACCGTAGAAATATCCGGACCATCGAAACAACTCCGGGCACCACAGGCAGCAGCGGGCTGACCTACTCAAACATCTTCGGAGTACTTAATTCAACCAGCTTTGAGCGCAGCTCGAGCGGTGGTCTCAGCACGCGCGGTCAACAGGCATTCGACACTGCGGAGCGCTTCCGCGTCTTCATTTTCCCGAAGGCGAGCAACGGCTCCATTCTCGATCCTTTCCTGCCTAACAAACGGCAAGACAACCTGTTTGATACGCGAGACGGATACTTCAGCAACGATCCGCTCGGGCTGTGGGTTGCCGTTTGGGTGGTCTACACGCCGAAGGCTTTCACCGAATCGGGCAAAAAAGAACTGGACCCGATCGCTGCGAACAACGGTAGAGATCTCGATGGCACGCCCATCCTCACCAGTCCTTCGCAAATCGATAATCTCGTGTCAAAAGGTTTTATTGAACTACGAACACGCCCTGTTGATGATCCGGTGTTCCGCTGGGTTATTTGCCCGATTCCTGAAGACCCGCGCGACGGCTTCATCCGCCCGGATGCTTTTATCCGCGACGTGAGACGCGCCGACGGTACCTCAGTCTTTCCAGCGCTGCGCA